>JBBIIL010000021.1:0-10858 GCA_037446495.1 Chloroflexota bacterium
CGGTGCGACGCGCGGCAGGGGCGCGGCTGGCGCCGGCATGGGCCAGGGCCGCGGCGGGATGCTGCGCGGCGCTGGCGCCGGCGCAACGTGCCCGACTGCGAGCGCGGCCCCCGCGAACTGACCCGGTCCCCACCTGCCAGGCCGGGCATCCGCGCCGCCGCGGCTGCCCGGCCTACGATGATCCCCACATGAGCCGAATCCTGGTCGTCGATGACGAGCCGCACATCCGCGAGATCGTGGGGTCCTACCTGGCCCGCGAGGGCCACGAGGTCCTGTACGCGGATGACGGCGACGCCGCCCTGGCGCTCGCGCTCCAGGCCGACCCGGACCTGATCGTCCTCGACGTGATGCTCCCCGGCCGCTCGGGTTTCGACGTCCTGCGCGAGCTGCGAGCAGCCGGTCGCCGATCCGCCGTGATCCTGCTCACGGCCCGCGACGACGTGATCGACCGAGTGGCGGGCCTCGAGATCGGTGCCGACGACTACGTCACCAAGCCCTTCGAGCCCCGCGAGGTCGTCGCGCGGGTGGGCGCGGTGCTCCGGCGCCTCGGGACCGCTGGCGCGGCACCGCCCGCCGGGTCCGCGTCCGCGACAGCTCGACGGTTCCTCGACCTCGAGATCGACGAGCCCGCCCGCGAGGTCCGCCGCGACGGTGCCGACCTCGGCCTGACCCGCGCCGAGTTCGACCTTCTCGCTGCCCTCGCGGATCACCCCGGCGTCACCCTGACGCGGGCGCAGCTGGGCGAACGCGTGTTCGGCGAGGCATTCGAGGCCTTCGACAGGACGATCGACACCCACGTGAAGAACCTGCGCCGCAAGCTTGGCGCGCGTGACGGACAGCGCGAGTACCTCGAGACGATCCGCGGCGTCGGCTACCGCGCGGCCCGGTCATGACCTCGCCGAGGCTTCGCGGCCCGGGGCTGGCGGTCCGACTCGCGGTCGCCTTCGCCGCCGTGGCCGTTGCCACCGCGGCCGCAGTTGCCATTGCCGCTCCTCCAATCGTCGGGCGCGGCTTCGCGATGCTGCAGACCGGCGAGTCCTCGGTGCCGGGGCTGGGGCCGGGGCGCGGCCCGGGTGCGGGCATGGGTCCCGCCGGCGGCACGGCCGGCAGCTATCTGGCCCAGGCGCAGCAGGACGCCACCACGACCATCGTGGTCGTCGCTCTGGTCGCTGCGGCCATCGCGTCGCTCGTCGGAATCGTGATCGCCTGGTGGATCGCCCGGCCGCTCGTGCACCTCGAGCATGCCGCCGCCAGGGTGGCGTCGGGCGACCTCGCCGCGCGATCCGGGATCGCGGGACGCTCGGACGAGCTGGGCTCGCTGGGCCGCTCGTTTGACGGCATGGCGGCCGACCTCGAGCGAAGTGCGGCCGCGCGCCGACGGCTGTTCGCCGACGCGGCGCACGAGATGAAGACCCCGCTCGCGGTGATCGAGGCCACGGTGTCCGCGGTGCTCGACGGCGTCTACCCGGACGACGCCCGCCACCTCATGACGATCAAGGACCAGGCGCGGCTGCTGGGCCGCGTGGTGGACGACCTCCGGACGGTCAGCCTCGCCGAGGCGGGCGCGCTGCCGATGGCCCCTTCGGAGCTCCGCCCGGCCGAGCTGGCGGCGTCGGCCGTGCGCTCGTTCGCCCCGCGGGCTGATGGTGCTGGCGTGACGCTGACCGCGGACGTCGATTCCGCCGCAGGCCCGCTGGTTCGAGCGGACCGCGACCGGATCGGACAGGCCCTCGGCGCCTACCTCGACAACGCGCTGCGGTATGCGCCGGCGGGCAGCCGCATCACGGTCCTGGTGGAGCCCTCGCCCGGGGGCGCCGGCGTGGTCCGGATCAGCGTGCTCGACCAAGGTCCAGGCCTGCCGGCGGCCGACCTCCCGCACGTCTTCGACCGCTTCTATCAGGCGGATCCCGCGCGCGATCGCAGCACGGGCACGTCTGGGCTGGGCCTGGCGATCGTGAAGGCGGTCGTCGAGGCGCACGGCGGCGTGGTGGGGGCGGCGAACCGCCCCGGGGGCGGGGCCGCGTTCTGGCTGGAACTGCCGACGACGGGCTGATCCGGGCGAGGCGGCCGGAGCGCGCGGCAGGCGAGTCGGCTAGGACCGCTTGGCGGCGTTGACGCCCTTGAGGATCTTCAGGTTCAGGACGACGAACCGGAACAGCTGGTAGAGCTTGAAGTTCATCCAGAACCGGTCGCGCGGCGTGATCTCCATGGCGGGCGCTCCTGGCTGGTCGGATGGGGCAGGGAGGCTGGACGCGCTCACTCGGGGATGAACCGCCAGCCGATGCGGCCCTTGAGCTTGTGGATGAACGTCGTGTGCAGCATGCGCTTCATCCAGGCGCCCGCGAGGCCCATCTCCATGTGGGTCACGAACATGTCGCGGCCCTCCTCGTTGGGGTAGCGGCGAAAGTCTGGGACCACGGGATAGATCATGATCGTGGCCGCGGAGCCGTCCCAGAGCGAGTCGCCCATGGACGCGATGCACGCGGCGTACATCTCGGTCATGCGCTCGCCGTGGGTCATCCGCCCGCGCTTGACGAGGTCGATGATGTTGAGCGCCACCACCCGGCCGGTGATGCCCGACACCATCCCGGTCCGCGGCGGCGCCGACGTGATGTTCAGCCCGTTGGGGTTCGTGTGGGGCTGGGACACCGGGCCTGGCGGGGCGAACGCGATGCCCGCGGCGAAGATCTCCGGATAGCGAGGGTTCTGGTACCGCTCGGGCCACGCGTCCGGGTTCCGCATCAGGTCCTCGTACGGGAGCCCGTACGTGGCGTCCACCTTCACGAGGCCGTTGGGGGCCAGGACATCGGCGGACACGTCGTCGCCCTCGCGGTCGAGCACCTTGAGCGGCTGGCCGAGGAACCGAGGGATCAGCATCGCGAAGTCGTACGGGGTTGAGCCCACCGTGCCCTCGTAGTCCTCCCAGCGGATGGCGTCGGGCGTGACCTCCGTGACGCCGGTCTGGACCTGGTGGCGGATCCCGTAGTCCCTGAACACGGCCTCGATGAAGTCCGCGCTGGACACGACATTGCCGCCGCGCCGGACGTGCACGCCCCGGACGCCGAAGTCGCCCACGGCCCGCTCGTTCGAGAGCCACAGCAGGTCGACGCTGTCGCGGACGCCGCGCCGGACGAGGTCCTTGTGCAGGTTGGTGATGTACTCGAAGGCGGCGCCCTGGCAGGTTGACCCGGGATGGCCGGTGCCCACGACGAAGCGGCGCTTCTCGCCCTTCTTGAGGCGCTCCACCTCGGCGAGATAGCGGTCGCGGGCGTGCTCCGCGTGGGGGCCCGTGCAGATGGACTCGGTGAACCCGCCGTCCGGGCCAAGGCCCGGCGTCCCGGCGAAGTCGAGCTTGGGGCCGGTGGCGACGACCAGGTAGTCGTAGTCCACCCGGGCGTCGGCGGGGCTTCCGTCGGCGGGCTCCACGACGACGTACCGCTCGTCCGGGTGGATCTCGGTGGCCTTGCCCACGATGAACCGGATGCCGAACTTGCGGTAGACCGGCCGAAGCGGGAACTGCGTCTTGGCCAGGGGCATCCGGCCGACACCAACCCAGACCCAGGAGGGAACGTAGGAGAACTGCTCCAGGCGGTTGACGACGGTGATCTCGTGGCCCTTGCCGAGCTTGTCGCCGAGGTACAGGGCCGCCGTGTGACCGGCGAACCCGGCGCCCAGGATGGCGATTCGGGCCATCGTTCCTCCGATCTCATGCGCAGGGTACGGGGCGTGGCGGCAGGTAGGGAGCGGACGCCACGCGGATCCTATCCTTACTTGCACGCTTGCGCAAGCGACTGATTCCCTGCTACAGTGCGAGCGCGATTGCGCAAGTACGCAAGTGTGAGCAGGGAACCCAACATGCCGAACCCAGCGCCCAGCGCCCGACCCCACAGGGTCACCGTGTTCTCGACGCCCACCTGCCCGTGGTGCACGCGGGCGAAGACGTACCTGCGCGGTCGCGGCATCGCGTTCCGTGACGTGGACGTCAGCCGGGACCCCGCGGCCGCCCGCGACCTCGTTCGCCGCACGGGGCAGATGGGGGTCCCCGTCATCGAGATCGACGGCCGGCCCATCGTCGGCTTCGACCAGGCCCGGATCGACGCGATGCTCGGCCTCCGGCCCAACTGACCGTGCCGCCAGGCGCCCCCATCCCACCCAACGCCCAGGAGCCCATCCCATGTCCGAAGCCGTCCAGCCGCTCGGCGGCCGTGTCCTCGTCCTCGTCCTCGCGCAGGAGAACCGGACCGCGTCCGGCCTGGTCATCCCCGACACCGCCAAGGAGAAGCCGCAGCGCGGCGAGGTGGTGGCGATCGGCGACGATGCGGACGTCATCAAGGTTGCCGTGGGCGATCGCGTGCTGTTCCCCAAGTACACCGGGACCGAGATCCGGCTCGGCGACCAGGACCACCTGATCCTCGAGAGCACGGACCTGCTGGCCATCCTCCGCGACGCGCCGGCGGCCTGACATGGCGTCGTCCGGGGCTGCCACCATCGGCCGCAAGCGGGCCGTCGTGCTGGGAGGCGGATTCGCCGGCGTCGAGGCGGCCGCCGACCTGCAGCGCTCGGGCCGTTTCGAGGTCACGCTCGTCTCCGACCGGGACTTCCTGTACCTCAACCCCATCTCCATCTGGATCCCCACCCGGGACATCGAGCCGGAGCGCGCCCGCGTCCCGCTGCGGAAGATCGCCGCGAAGCGCGGGTTCCGGCTCGTGGTGGACCGGGTCGAGGCGATCCGCTCGACCGAGCACCTCGTGCGCCTCGCGGGGGGCGAGCTCGGGTACGACTACCTGGTGGTCGCGTTGGGCGGCAGCAAGCTTCAGCCCGCTGGCGTCGAGCACACCCTCTCGATCTGCGGCGCCCCCGCGACGGCTGTCGAGATCCGCGACCGGCTGGACGCCCTGATCGCCACGGGCAGCGGCTCGATCGCGGTGGGGTTCGGCGGCAACCCCAAGGACCGATCGGCCGTACGGGGCGGCCCCGGATTCGAGCTGCTGTTCAACATCGACCACCTGCTCCGCCGTCGCCGCCTGCGCGACCAGTTCACGCTGACCTTCTTCGCGCCCATGGCCGAGCCTGGCGAGCGGATGGGCCGGCGCGCGCTGGACCTCACCGCCACCCTGTTCCGGAAGAACGGGATCGGCTCCCGGACGGGCACGCCGATCGCCGGCTTCGACGCGGCCGGCGTGGCGTTCGCGGACGGCGCTCGGCTCGACGCCGACCTGGTGCTGTTCATCCCGGCCGTCGCCGGGCACCCGGTCCTCGCCGCGTCGGACCTGCCGCTCAACGAGGCGGGATTCGTGCGGATCGACGACCACGGCCTGGTCGAGGGCACCGCGGACGTGTACGCCGCGGGCGACGTGGCCGCGCTCGAGGGGCCCGAGTGGCGCGCCAAGCAGGGCCACACCGCCGAGGTCATGGCCCGCAACGCGGCGGCGAACATCATCGCCACCGAGGCCGGCCGCCCGGAGCGCAGGGGATACCAGGCCCACCTCTCGATCGTGTGCCTCATGGACGTCGGCAACGGCGCCGCCATGGTCTACCGCGGCCGGAGTCGCAACGTGGTCGTCCCGCTCCCCGTGGTGGGCCACTGGCTGAAGCGGGGGTGGGGCTCCTACGCCCGGCTGACCAAGCTGGGACGGCTCCGCCGGTTGCCAGGCCTGTAGTCCGATGTATCCATCTCGTCGGCCATCTCGTCAACGGTATAGCGGGCCCCGAACGGCGGCCCGGTCCTGAAGGAGGAAACCATCTCATGCGCCTCGCCCTCAACGAATCCACCCCCGACCGGATCGTCCGGGTCATCCTCGGCGTCGTCCTCGCAGCCGTCGCGATCACTGGCGCGGCCAGCGGCGCGCTCGCCGTGGTCGCCTGGGTGCTCGCCGCGGTCATGCTCGTGACCGGCGTCGTCGGGTTCTGCCCGCTCTACGCGATCTTCCGCATCAGCACGCGGTCGGCGGCCCGCTGACGCCCCGAACCGATGGACGAGTCCGCGGTCCCCGGCGACGCCTTCGCGGCGGCGCTGGTCGCAGAGCTGCCGCGGCTCGTCCACCTTGCCGCCCGCCTGGTCCGCGACGCTGACCTCGCCGAGGACTGCGCCCAGGAGACCATCGTCGGGGCGTGGCGGCGGCGAGACCAGCTGCGCGATCCCGCAGCCCTGTCGGCCTGGCTCCGCCGCTCGCTCGTCAACCGGGTCATCGACCGGTCGCGCGTTCGGCACGACGAGCTTGACATCGACGCCGTGGAGGCGGACTGGCATGACGACCACTGGTCCGTTGCCCCCGAGCGGGTACTCGAGCGCGCCGAGCTGCGCGATGAACTGGAGGACGCCTTGACCCGCCTGCCGGTCGTGTACCGGGTGGCCGTGCTCCTCCACGATGCTCTCGGCTGGACCGGCGCGGAGATTGCCGGCGCCACCGGCGCCAGCCTGCCGGCCACCAAGCAGCGCCTCCGTCGCGGGCGGATGATGCTCGTCAGCGCCCTCGCAGAGGACGATGCCCGGCGGCTCGCCAGCGAGGCCCAGCCGTTACGCTGCTGGCGGGCACGGCGCCATGTCTCGGGGTACCTTGACGGGGAGTTGGACGCGGTAACCAGGGCGGCCGTCGAGTCGCACCTCGAGACGTGCCCCACGTGCCCGCCGCTGTACGCAAGCCTGGTCGGCGTCCGCGCCACGCTGGGCGGGCTTCGAGACCCGGATTCCGTGGTGGAGGACGCGATGGCCCTCCGGATCCGCGAGCGCCTCGAGGCGCTTGACTGACAGGAGGAACGCGCATGACCGACGAGGTGGAGAAGACCCGTCGCGAGCTGTGGGACGAGCGCCACGCGGCGCGGACGCCCATCGAGTCCCACGAGCCGGACCCGGAGCTCGTCCGCCTCGCTGAGAGGCTGGTCCCTGGCCGCGCGCTCGACCTCGCTGCGGGTGACGGGCGCAACGCCGTGTGGCTCGCCACGCAGGGCTGGACGGCCACTGGCCTGGACTTCTCGGGCGTCGCGATCGAGCGGGCGCGCGGGACGGCCGCGAGCGTCGGCGCGGACGTGGATTGGGTCCACGCCGACCTGCTCGAGTGGGAGCCCAGCCCGAGTTCCGCGGACCTCGTCGTCATCATGTTCCTGCACCTCCCGCACGACGAGCGGCGGGCGGTGTTCGCCAAGGCGGTCACGGCGCTGGCGCCTGGCGGCCATCTCCTCGTCGTCGGCCACGACCGCGTCAACGTGGGCCGCGACGTCCCGGGCCCGAGAGACCCGAGCTTCCTCTACACGCCCGACGAGGTGGCCGCCGATCTCCCCGACCTCCCCGGCCTCGCGGTGCTGGAGGCGCGGCAGGCGCACCAGGACATGGGCGACGGACGTGTGTCCACCGACACCGTGGTGGTGGTCAAGCGCGCCGACGCCTGAGCCGCGTGGCCGGTGATCTCGGGACCGGTCAGCGGAGAATGAACAGGCTCGCGAGCAGCACCACCAGGACGATCGTGGTGATCCCCGCATAGAGCCGGTCGCCTTCCAGCACGAAGGCTGCCACCGAGGCGCCGACCCGGGCGACCGGCGTGGCGAGCAGCACCACCAGTCCCAGCTGCGCCAACCCGACCGGTCGCAGCGCCGCGAGGTTGGCGCCCATCGCGGAGAATGCCGTGGCGGCGTCGGCGCTCGCCTGGGCCCCTGACAGCGAGCCGCTCCAGCCCACGGCGATGGCCCCGATGACACCGAGCGCGATGAGCGTGGCCGAGGTCACGACGCCCACGATCAGGACGCCGCTGACCAGCAGTCGGAACCGATCCGCGGTCATACGCCCACCCCCAGCCCGCGGAGCAGGGTCTGGATGCCGACCACGAGGAGCACCGGGAGGAACACGAGCCGCACCGAGCGGTTCGACAGCCGCGGCATCACGCGGGCGCCCAGCGTGGCGCCGGCGAGCACGCCGAGGGCCACGGGCGCTGCGAGCGTCGGGTCCACGTCGCCCCGCCCGAGGTAGATCCCGGCTGATGCCGCCGCGGTGACGCCGATCATGAAGTTGCTGGTGGCGGAGCTGACCTTCATCGGAAGGCGCATCGCCCCGTCCATGGCGAGCACCTTGAGCGCGCCCGAGCCGATGCCCAGGAGCCCCGACACCAGGCCGGCCCCAGCCATCAGCACGAAGCCGAGCGGCACGCGCTGGGCCGCGTAGCGGACATCGTGGCCGAGCCGCGCATCCGGATACGACCCCACGAGCCGGAGCCTCGCGGCGAGCGGAGAGGCGGACGCAACCGGGGGCAGCTCCTCTCCCAGGCGCAGCACCTGCTGCGCCGCCGAGAACAGGAGGACGACGCCGAGCAGCACGTAGAGCGCTGCCGGCGCCACGACGGCCGCGAGCAGGGCTCCGCACACCGCCCCGGACGTGGTCGCGAGTTCGAGGAACATGCCGACCCGCATGTCGGTGATCCTGTCGCGCACATAGGCGGCCGCGGCGCCGGAGCTGGTGGCGATGACGCTCACGATGCTGGCGCCGATGGCGAGCCGGATGTCCACGCCGAAGATCAACGTGAGCGCGGGGACGACGAGGATCCCGCCGCCCACTCCGGCGAGCGCGCCGATGACGCCGGCGATGAGCGAGACGGCGAAGATCCCGAGGTCCGCTTGGAGCGTCACGGCCAGCGATGGGGGCTGCGTGGTGTGTGCACGGGGCCAGTATCGCCCGAGTCCCAGGTCCGGGGCGCCACGCCCGCTCGCAAGTCTCACCCGCCCGTAGACTTAGGGCCATGACCTACGACGTCACGGCCCTCCGTTCGCACTTCCCCTCGCTGCAGTCGGGCATCGCCCACTTCGACGGCCCCGGCGGCACGCAGACACCGCGCGAGGTGGGGGACGCGATGGCGGCCACGTTGACCGGGCCGCTGTCGAACCGGGGGACCGGTGCGCTCTCGGAGCGCAACGCGGACGCCACCGTCATCGCGTTCCGGGCAGCCTTCGCCGACTTCCTCGGCGTGCCGCCAAGCGGCGTGGTCTACGGGCGCAGCGCCACCCAGCTCACGATGGACTTCTCCCGGGCGCTGGCCAAGACGTGGGGCCCCGGCGACGAGGTCGTGGTGTCGAGGCTGGACCACGACTGCAACGTCCGGCCCTGGATTATCGCCGCGGAGGCGCGGGGCGCGACGGTCCGCTGGATCGACTTCGACCCGGAGACCGCCGAGGTGGAGCCGTCCACCGTGGAGGCGGCGATCGGCCCGCGGACGAAGGTGGTCGCGATCACCGGTGCGTCGAACATCCTGGGCACCAAGCCGCCGCTCCGCGAGATCGCGGACCGGGCGCACGCGGCCGGGGCGCTGCTCTGGGTGGACGGCGTCCACTACGCGGCCCACGAGTACGTGGACATGGCAGCGCTCGGTGCGGACCTGTTCGTCTGCTCGCCGTACAAGTTCCTGGGCCCGCACTGCGCCGTGCTCGGCGGGTTTCCCGACGTCCTCGCCGACATCGCGCCGGACAAGCTCGCGCCGTCCACCAACGAGGTCCCCGAGCGGTTCGAGCTGGGCACGCTGCCCTACGAGGTCATGGCCGGCGCCACGGCGGCGGTCGAGTTCCTGGCGGGGATTGCGCCCGGCGACGCGACCGACCGCCGCGGGCGACTGCGCAACTCCTTCCGCGCGATCGACGAGCACGAGCTGCGGCTGCGGGAGCGCATCGAGGCGGGACTGGCCGGCTTCGGGACGCAGACCGAGCTCTACTCCCGGGCCGCCGACCGCACGCCCACGCTGTACATCACGATCCCGGGCCGACGCACCGCAGACGCGGCCGCCTTCCTCGTGGAGCGCAACGTGCAGGCGCCCGCGAGCCACTTCTACGGCTGGGAGCCCTGGCTGCGCCTGCACCTCGACGACGAGGGCCTGCGGATGGGCGTCGCGCCCTACACGGACGACGAGGACGTGGATCGGCTCCTCGACGGGCTGGCAGAGTTCCTGCGCTGAGCGCCCTGGTCCCGTCCCCGAGGTGACCGCGGCCGAGCTCGTCCCTGCGGCGGCCCGCGAGGCGATCCTCGCCTGGTTCGCGCAGACTGGCCGCCCGCTGGCGTTCCGCGCCACCGCGGACCCGTACGCGGTGCTCGTGTCGGAACTCATGGCCCAGCAGACTCAGGCGGAGCGCGCAGCTGCGGCGTGGACGGCCTGGATGGCTCGCTGGCCGACGGCATCCGCGCTCGCAGCGGCGCCCGTCGCCGACGCGCTGCGCGCCTGGGCTGGCCTCGGGTACAACCGGCGTGCGCTCGCGCTGCACCGGGCGGCGCAGACGATCGTCGCGGACCACGACGGCCGGGTGCCGGACGATGTTGCCGCGCTCGATGCGCTGCCCGGCGTCGGGCCGTACACGGCGAGGGCGGTGGCCGCGATCGCGTTCAACCGGCCTGTCGGCGCGGTGGACACGAACGTCAGGCGCGTGCTCGGCCGCATCGCGGGCGGCGGGCCGGAGGCGTTCAGTCGCGGGGAGCTGCAGGCGTTGGCCGACGCCGTGGTCCCGCGCGACGCCGCGGCCGCCTGGACCCACGCGCTGATGGACGTGGGCGCCCGCCGGTGCGCGCCGCGGAATCCGCGATGTGCCGAGTGCCCGGCTGTGACGTGGTGCCGGTACGCGGCGGGGGAGCGGGCTGTGGTGCCCGACCAGGCCCGAGCCGGCCGCTCTCCTCGACCGGCGCCGCCCTTCCCGTCCACCACCCGCTGGCTGCGCGGCCGGGTGCTGGACCGTGCGCGCGCAGCGCAGGAAGGCGGCTGGGTGGCATACGGCGAGGCGATCGGGGTGCATCCGGCATCGGCGGTCCGCGAGGCGGTGCTGACTCTGGCCGGCGAGGGCCTGCTGGAGGCCCGCGACTCGGCCGACGCTGTGGAGGCGCGGCTCCCCGAGTAGGCGC
>JBBIIL010000021.1:10958-38425 GCA_037446495.1 Chloroflexota bacterium
CCCGAACCGCGCCCCTCCCAGCCGACGACCCTGCCCTCGCCACGCTCTCGCTCGACGAGCTGGAGCTGCGGTGGGCGGAGGCGGCTGCACGGACGGCGATCTCTGCGGAGGCCATGACAGGCGCCGACCGCAAGGCCAAGGCGCTGGGCGTTCCCGGCGAACACCTGATGGAGCACGCCGGCACGGCCGTCGCCGCCGCGGCTCGCGCCCTGCTCGCGCACAACGCCCGCGAGGGCAGGACCGTGCTCATCTTCGGCGGTCCCGGCAACAACGGAGGCGATGGCTTCGTCGCGGCGCGCCGGCTCGCCGGCTGGGGCGTGCCCGTGATCGCCGTGCTCGTGTCGGGCGGCGAGCGGCCCGGGACCCCGGACGCCGCGAGGAACTGGAAGAGGCTGGACGGCCTGGACGGCGTCACGCTCATCCATGCCCCGGTCGCGCGCGACTTGGCCATTCTGGGACAGGGGATCGAGAGGGCCGGAATCATCGTGGACGCGCTGCTGGGCACGGGCGTTCAGGGGCGCCTGCGCGAGCCCGTCCGCACAGCGGTCGAGGTCATCCAGCGCGCCCGCGACGCCGGTACGCCCGTCCTGGCCGTGGACACGCCCACTGCCCTGGACCTCACCTCGGGTGACCCGTCCGAGCCTGTTGTCCGTGCCGACCTCACTGTGACCTTCCACCGGCCGAAGCTAGGCCTGCGCACCAAGCTGGGCCGGGCGCTCGCGGGTCGCGTCCTCGTGGCGCCGATCGGCATCCCGCCCGAGGCCGACCGTGGCTGAACCCGAGCCCGCCCCCGAGACCCGGCCCGCGCAACCGGCCCGCCAGCCTGGGCTGCGGGAGGTCCTGATCGTCGCGGCTGTCGTGGTCGCCGTGGTCCTCGCCGCAGACGCCCTGACCTTCGTGCTGCCGGGCCAGGCGCGAGACGTCGTCGTCCATACCCCGGTTGCGATCGTCGGACTCGTCCTCGGCACGGCGTTCGTCCTGTGGCGCATCCTCCGTGCGCCAAGGACCTGAGCCCGTCGCAAATGTCTGACCAGCTGCACACTGCGTCCCGTCCCCCGCTCGCCGCCCGCGGGGCCGACCTCGAGCAACTGGGCCGTGAGACCTGGGACGTCCTCATCGTGGGCGGTGGCATCGTCGGCTGCGGGGCGCTCCTCGACGCCGCCAGTCGCGGCCTCCGCGCCGCGCTGGTCGAGCAGGACGACATCGCGGTCGGCACCTCGTCGCGGTCGAGCCGGCTCATCCACGGCGGCCTCCGCTACCTCGAGCAGTTCCACGTCGGCTTGGTGCGCGAGGCGCTCCACGAGCGCGCCCGGCTGCTGGAGCTTGCGCCGCACCTCGTGCGCCTCGAGACGTTCCTGTTCCCGCTGTACGGGCGCCCTGTGATCACGCGCTCGTTCCTCCAGTCCGGGATGGTCCTCTACGACCTGCTCGGCTCTGCGAAGCGGGGCGGCCGACATCACCACCTGTCCGTGGACGCTGCGCTCGAGCTCGCGCCCAACCTTCGCCGCGAGGGCCTGCAGGGCGCACTGCTCTACTCCGACGGCATGGAGGACGACGCGCGCTTCACGCTGGCCGTGCTCCGCACCGCGCGCCGGGAGGGCGGTCTCGCGATCACGCGCGTGAAGGCCATCAGGGCGCTCCGCGACGGAGCGCGGATCACCGGTGCCACCGTCCGTGACGAGCTCACGGGCGCGGAGTTCGACGTCCGCGCCGCCACCGTCCTGGACGCGACGGGCGTCTGGGGCTCGAGGCCCGACCGGCCGCTCGACTCGGACAAGTCAACGTTCAACGTCCTGCCGTCGCGCGGCAGCCACATCCTCGTCCCGCGCGAGCGCATCCCCGTCCAGACCGGCGTCACCATCCGCGTGCCCGGCAGGGTGGCGTTCATGGTCCCGTGGCCGCGGCACTGGGTCATCGGCACGACGGACGACCCGTTCACAGGCCCCGTTGACCGGCCGTCCGCAACCGGTCCCGAGGTGGACAGGATCCTCGCGGCGGTCAACGAGGCGTTCGACGTGGACGTGACGCGTGACGACGTTGTGGGCACGTACGCCGGGCTGCGGCCGCTCATCGCGCCGTCGGGCGCGATTGCGACGATCAAGGTTTCGCGCGAGCACAGGGTGGCGGTGGAGCACCGCGGCCTGGTGCGGATCAGCGGCGGCAAGTACACGACCTACCGCCTGATGGCCCGCGACGCGATCGACGCCGTGCTGGGGGATGACACGAAGGACCGCCCGTCGGGCACGGCCGAGCTGCCGATCATCGGCGCGGCCGCGCGCCCGGAGCTGGACGCGCTCGCCGCCCGCCTGGCCCATGAGCCGGGCATGGACGCCGAGCGGGCGAAGTCCCTGGTTGACCGCCACGGCACGGAGGCGGCCGACGTGCTGGCGCTGGGTCGCGAGCGGGATCTGGTCCGCCAACTGGCCCCCGAGCACCCGTTCCTCGAGGCCGAGGTGGCCTGGGCTGCGGAGCGGGAGCTGGCGATGTCGCTCGACGACATCCTGGCCCGCCGGATGCGCCTGGCGATGACCGTCCGGGACCGCGGCGAGGCCGTCGCGCCGCGCGTGGCGGCGATCGCCGGCGAGGTCCTGGGCTGGGATCCGGACCGGCGAGCGGCCGAGGTCGCCGCGTACGTCGAGGGCGCGCACCGCGAGTACGACCTCCCCGCGTAGGACCACTCGGCTGGGCGCACCGGCGCCCTTCGCGACGCCTCCGGGCGGCCCCCGAAAAATGGGTATCGCCACGCTCGGCGTTTGAGGGTAGAGTGCGTCCGCGCGGACGCCCGCGCAGCTCATTTCTCGTTCGTGCGCACGACAACTTGGTCTCCTCCGGATTTCACTCGAGGGCCTGGTCTAGATGCGGCGACATCTGGAGGAGATCGGCACGTGGCCGACAAGACTCTGACCTGCTCGGACTGCAACATGGAGTTCGCCTTCACCGAGCGCGAGCAGGCTTTCTATGCCGAGAAGGGGTTCTCGGAACCGCGACGTTGCCCGTCGTGCCGCGCCAGCCGGAAGCAGGCTCGCTCCGGCGGAGACAGCAGCTACGGCGGTAGCTCGTACTCCGGCGGCGGCTACGACTCCGGGTACGGAGGCGGCGGCGGCTATTCCGCCGGCGGGTACGGCGGTGGCGGTGGCGGTGGCGGTGGCTTCGGCAATCGCAGCAGCGGGCCGCGCGAGATGTTCGCCGCGACCTGCAGCAGCTGCGGTCGCGAGGCCCAGGTCCCGTTCCGGCCGACCAACGGCAAGCCGGTCTACTGCTCGGACTGCTTCCGCTCCCAGCGCGGCGGCTGAGCCTCGAGTTCGCTCGACCGGGCCGCGAAAGCGGCCCGGTTTCGCGTTAAGGGGTCCGGCGGCGCCGAGGCCGGCCGAACCGCCATCGCTTTCGCCCGTTTTCGCGCTGTGCGAACAAGCGGAGCGCTTCTGGTGACTCTGCCGGCGCCGACGCGGCACCGCAGGTCTCCATCGGCTGCGTGTCGAGCCGTCCTGGCCTGAATCGAGCACGTCTGCCGTGGGCGATCGGGGATGCTGATCGGCCAGTGGGTCCCGCGATGGATGCGACGCCCGTTCTTGTTCGCACAGAGCGAAAATGGGTGCGGCGAGCGTCACCGCGGTGAACTGGCGAGCGTCGCCGCCGTGTGCGGCGAGCGTCGCCGCCGTGTGCGGCGAGGCACTCCCCCCGTCGACCAGGAGCGGTGCCGCGCATGGAGGCCACGGTGGGCCGTCAGGCACGATGTCCGACGACGAGCGGGATGCGCCGCCGGTGTAGGATCGCCGACGTCGTCCGGAGGCGAGGCGCCTCCGGCCCGATCCACCAAACGCCCAGCGGAGAAGCCCAGACCCATGGCCGTCGGCTCGTCCAACTCGTTTGACCTCGTGGTCCTCGGCGCCGGCACCGGCGGGTACGCCGCAGCGTTCCGCGCCTCCCAGCTCGGCCTTCGGGTTGCGCTGGTGGACGAGGGCAAGATCGGCGGCACGTGCCTCCACCGCGGGTGCATCCCCACCAAGGCGCTGCTCGAATCGGCGGCGGTCGCCGAGCGGATGCGCCACGCGGCCGACTTCGGCATTCTCGGCCTTGGCGAGCTGACGGTGGACTACGCGAAGGTTGCCCAGCGGCGCGACATGGTCGTCAACCGGATGTGGAAGGGCCTGGGCTCCCTGGTCAAGAAGTACAACGTGACGTGGGTCGAGGGCCGTGGCCGGCTCGACGGCGCGCACAAGGTGCGCGTCAAGGGTGCGGACGGCGCCGAGGTCATCCTCGAGGCCAGCGACGTCATCCTCGCCACCGGCTCGCGCGTGAAGTCGCTGCCCGGGATCACGCCCGACGGCCGCCGCATCGTGACCAGCGACGACGTGCTCAGGATGGACGCGCTGCCCGGGAGCGTGATCGTGATCGGGGCGGGCGCGGTCGGCGTGGAGTTCGCCTCGCTCTACCACGACCTGGGCACCACCGTGACCCTGCTCGAGTACCTGCCGGCGATCATCCCGCTCGAGGACCGCGACGTCAGCAAGGAGCTCGAGCGCAGCCTGACCCGGCGCGGGATCAAGGTGATGACGAATGCACGTTTCGACGCGGCGTCGGTCATCGCCGGCGACGACGACGTCCGGATCACGGTCGGACCCGACGGCGGCTCGGCCGAGGAGATCGTCGCGGACATGCTGCTCGTCGCAGCGGGCCGCGCGACCAACGTCGAGGACGTGGGTCTCGAGACCACCGCCGCCGAGGTCGAGCGCGGCATCGTGAAGGTGGACGGCCACATGCGCACTCGCGAGGCGCACCTGTACGCGATCGGCGACATCGTGGGTGGGCTCCAGCTCGCGCACACGGCGGCGCACGAGGGGATCATCGCCGCGCACGTGATCGCAGGCGAGAGCGACGTCCACCCGATGGACTACGTTCGCCAGCCGCGGGCGACGTACTGCCGCCCCGAGGTCGCCTCGGTCGGCTTGACCGAGCAGCAGTGCGAGGCGCAGGGGATCCCGGTCAAGATCGGCAAGGTCCCGTTCCAGGCCGTGGGCAAGGCGATCATCGGCGGGGAGTACGAGGGCTTCGCCAAGATCATCGGCCACCGCGAGACCGACGAGACGCTCGGCGTCCACATCATCGGGCCGCACGCGACCGACCTCATCGGCGAGTCGTCGGTGGCGCTGTTCCTCGAGGCGACGCCGTGGGAGATCGGCGGGGCGACGCACGCTCACCCGACGCTCTCCGAGATCCTGGGTGAGGCCGCCATGGCGGTGGACGGGCGGTCGATCAACTTCTGATATGGCGCGCGGGTGGCAGTCGAGGCCGGAGGGGCGATGACGGAGGCCGGGCATGGCGGCGACCGGGTGGCGGGCGGGCTCGCCGCCGCTTACGGGCTCGCCGACGCGGACCTGCTCGCCATGTATCGCGTCATGGCCCTCGCCCGCGCGCTCGACGAACGAATGTGGGTCCTCAACCGCTCGGGCCGGGCACCGTTCGTGATCAGCGGGCAGGGGCACGAGGGCGCCCAGGTTGGGATCGCCTGGCCGCTGCGCCGGGACCACGACTGGGTGGCGCCGTTCTACCGCTCGATCGCCACGTGCCTGGTCGTCGGCATGACGCCGCGGGAGCTGATGCTGGCGCAGTTCGCGCGCGCGACAGACCCGAGTTCCGGCGGGCGCCAGATGCCGGGCCACTACGGGCACCCGGGCCACCACGTGGTCTCCGTGTCGTCGCCTGTGGCAACGCAGATCCTCCACGCGACGGGCATCGCCCTGGCGTCGCGCATCCGCGGGCTCGACCAAGTGGCGATGGCGGTCATGGGCGAGGGGAGCAGCAACCAGGGCGACGTCCACGAGGCACTCAACTTCGCCGCGATCCACCGCCTGCCGTTCGTGTTCGTGGTGGAGAACAACGGCTATGCCATCTCGGTGCCGGCGGAGAAGGAGATCAGCGTCCCGGACGTGGCGATGCGGGCGTCCGGCTACGGCATCCCGGGCGTGGTGGTGGACGGGACGGACGTCCTGGCGTGCTTCACGGCGGCGCGGGAGGCGGTGGACCGGGCGCGGCGCGGCGAGGGGCCGACGCTGATCGAGGCGAAGGTGACCCGGCTCACGGGCCACTCGTCCGATGACCAGCAGACGAAATACCGATCCGAGGCCAATCTGGCCGAGGGGCGCTCGCTCGACCCGCTGCCGATCTTCCGCCTGCAGCTCCGGGACGCGGGCGTGCTCGACGAGTTCACGGAGGTGGACATCGACGGCGACGTCGCGATCGCCGTCGAGGACGCCACCGCATACGCCGAGGGCGAGCCCGATCCCGATCCCGCCACCGGCATCGACCACGTCTTCGCCGATGTTTCGGCCAATGAGGCGGCGCCGCCCTGGCATCCAGCGCCCGGCGGGGGCCACGCCTGATGGCCATCCGCACGTTCATCGAGGCGATCCGCGACGGCATGGCGGACGAGATGCGGCGCGACCCGACCGTCATCGTGCTGGGCGAGGACGTGGGCAAGAAGGGCGGCGTGTTCCTGGCCACCGACGGCCTGTGGGCGGAATTCGGCGACGAGCGGGTGATCGACACCCCGCTCACCGAATCGCAGATCATCGGGACGTCCGTGGGCGCGGCGCTGAACGGGCTGCGGCCGATCGCCGAGATCCAGTTCGCCGACTTCATCTTCCCGGCGTTCAACCAGATCGTGTCCGAGGCGGCGCGAATGCGCTACCGCACGATCGGCGGCGCGACGGTGCCGATGGTGATCCGCGCCCCGTACGGCGGCGGCGTCCACGGGGCGCTCTACCACTCGCAGTCGATCGAGGCGTTCTTCACGCACGTGCCGGGGATCAAGACGGTGGTGCCGTCCACGCCGTACGACGCGAAGGGGCTGCTGCGAGCCGCGATCCGCGACGAGGACCCGGTGCTGTTCCTCGAGCACAAGAAGCTCTACCGCTCGGTGCGCGGGGAGGTTCCCGACGGTGAGTACACCCTGCCGATCGGGCGGGCGGTGGTCCGGCGCCCGGGCCGGCGGCTCTCGGTGGTCGCCTACGGGCTCATGGTCCACTACGCGCTCGAGGCGGCCGAGCGGGTGGCCGAGGAGGGGATCGATTGCGAGGTCATCGACCTGCGGACCCTGCGGCCGCTCGACCGCGAGACGCTGCTGGGGTCGGTGCGTAAGACCGGCAAGTGCCTGGTGGCGTACGAGGACAACAAGTTCGGCGGGTACGGGGCGGAGATCGCCGCGATCGTCGCCGAGGAGGCGTTCGACTACCTCGACGGGCCGGTCTCGCGGATCGCAGGGCCAGACACTCCGGCCATGCCCTACAACCACGTGCTGGAGGACTGGTTCATGCTCAGCCCGGCCAAGATCTCCGACGCCATCCGCAGGCTGGCGGCGTACTGATGGGGTTCGCGTCGCCCGGCTCGGCGCCGGACCTCGCGGCGGTCGAGACCCGCCTGCAGGCGATGCTCGAGCCGTACGCCGGGCGCCTGGAGCGGGCGACGATCTACGGCCTGCCGACCCTGCGGCGACCTGGTGCCAAGGCGCACGACTGGTTCGCGTTCGTGAAGCCGGCCTCGAAGCACGTCTCGCTCTTTCTGTTGCCGGTCTACACCTGGCCCGAGCTGCTTGACGACTGCTCGACAGCGTTGCTCGCCCGCAGGTCAGGCGCGTCCACGTTCGCCTTCACGTCGCTTCCAGAGGAACTGGCGGCCGACGTAGAGGCGCTTCTGGCGCGGGCCTTCGGTCGCTACGCGGCGGGGTAGGCGCGTAGGCCAACGGACGCACGCCGACGCCGGATGCGCGACACTAGGCCCGCCCAAGCACGCCCGCGTCCCCGCAGGCGATCAAACGGAGGACCCGCCCAGTGGCCAAGGTGACGATGCCCCAGCTCGGCGAGAGCGTCGCGGAGGGCACCATCGGGCGCTGGCTGAAGCAGCCCGGCGACGCCGTCGCGAAGTACGAGCCGCTGCTCGAGGTGATCACCGACAAGGTGAACGCCGAGGTGCCGTCGCCGTTCGCGGGCACCCTTCGCGAGATTATCGCCCCCGAGGGTGCTGTCGTTCCGAACAATGCCGAGATCGCGATCATCGAAACCGACGAGGATTCGGGCAGCGGAGCCGCCGACGCGCCGGCCTCGGCTCCGGCCGCGGCGGCCGCGGCTTTCGATGCTCCTGCCGGAGTAGCCTCGACACCTGCCGCCGGTGCGCCCGCCCCGGCCGCCGCCGCGCCGAGCCGGATGATCGTCGGCACGCCGCCGCCGGCCATCGAGGTCGACGAGGTGGGCGACCCGAACGCGCGCATGACGCCCGCTGTGCGTCGGCTGCTCCGCGAGCACGAGCTCGAGCCGTCACAGGTCCAGGGCACGGGGGGCGGCGGTCGCATCACCCGCGAGGACGTGCTGATCCGGGTCGAGGCCATCCGCACCGGCGCCGCATCGCGCGCGGGACTGGCGACGCCCGACGTCGCGCCCGCATCCGCGCCCGACGCCCAGGCCGCTCCCGTCGCGCTGGCCCCGTCCCCCAGTGTGCCGGCGGGCGCCCCGATCTCCTTCCCGCCGGGCGCTGACGAGGTCCTCGTCCCGCTGAGCCAGATGCGCAAGGGCATCGCCGCCCAGATGACGCGCGCTCTGGCCGCCCCACACGCCTACCTCCAGGTCGAGGTGGACGTCACGCGGCTCGTCGCCCTCCGGGACCGCGAGAAGAAGGCCTACCAGGCGAAGGAGGGGATCGGCCTCTCGTTCGTGCCGTTCGTGGTCAAGGCGTGCACCGAGGCGCTCAAGCGCAACCCGACCTTCAACGCCCACTGGACCGACCAGGGCCTGCTGGCGAAGCGCCGGGTCAACGTGGGCGTGGCGGTGGCCGTGGCCGAGGGGCTGATCGTGCCGGTGGTTCGAGACGCGGACCAGCTCTCGGTTCACGGGCTCAACCTCGCCATCGCGGACCTCGCCAACCGGGCCCGTGCCAGCAAGCTCCGCCTCGAGGACTTCGGCGGCGGCACGTTCACCGTGGACAACACGGGCTACCTCGGCACCAACCTCGTGATGCCCATCCTCAACGTGCCCGAGGTGGGCATCGTCACGATGGAGGCGATCACCAAGCGCGCGGTGGTGGTGAGCACGCCCGACGGCGACGTCATCGCGATCCGCCCGGTGATGAACATGGTCCTGGGCATCGACCACCGCGCCAACGACGGCGCCACCGGGGCCGCGCTCCTGCGCGACATCAAAGCCTGGCTCGAGGCCGTTGGCCCCGAGACCGCCATCTACTGACAGGAACCCGACCTTGGCCCGCGACCTGCCCGTCATCGACGTCGTCAGCGCGCCCCGCCATGCCCCCGCTCTCCCGCCGACGATTGCGATGGGCGCTGGGTTCGAGGCGGCAGGCGCCACCCCGGCCGCGGTGGGCATTCGGCGCCACCCCGAGTGGATCCGCGCCAGGATGCCGGCCGGCGACACGTACCAGGAGCTGCGCAGGCGGCTCGGTGGGCTGAACCTCAACACCGTCTGCCAGGAGGCCATGTGCCCGAACCTGGGCGAGTGCTGGGACCAGCGCACGGCCACCGTGATGATCCTGGGGGACGTGTGCACTCGCGCCTGCGGCTTCTGCGCGGTCAAGACCGGCCGCCCGACCTGGTTCGACGATGACGAGCCGCGACGCGTGGCCGAGGCCGTGGCGTACATGGACCTCGAGCACGTGGTTGTGACCAGCGTCGCCCGCGACGACCTGCCCGACGGGGGTGCCGGCGCCTTCGCCGCCACGATCCGCGAGCTGCGCGTCCAGTGCCCGGGGACGGGCGTGGAGGTCCTCATCCCGGACTTCAACGGTGACGAGGCGCCCCTGCGCGAGGTCATGCTCGCCGGGCCTGACATCCTCAACCACAACCTCGAGACCGTGCGCCGGCTCCAGCAGCCTGTCCGCAAGCGCGCCCGCTGGGACCGCACGCTGTCTGTGCTGTCGCGCGCGAAAGCGTATGCCGCCGAGTACGGCCACCCGGCGCTCACGAAGTCGAGCCTGATGGTGGGCCTGGGTGAGACCCGCGACGAGATGACCGAGGCCTTCGAGGCGCTGCGCGCAGTGGACTGCGACATCCTCACGATCGGCCAATACCTCCGGCCCACCGCGCAGCACCTGCCCGTCGAGCGCTACTACCACCCCGACGAGTTCGCCGAGATGCGCGACGCCGCCCTCGCGATCGGCTTCCGGCACGTCGAGAGCGGCCCGCTGGTGCGCTCGTCCTACCACGCCCGAGATCAGGTTCCCGGCGCCGCCGACCGCGCCGCGGCCCGCCGCCGCGCCGTGCTTGACGCTGACGGCCGCGTGGTGCCCGCCCGGGCCTGAGCGCCGACGGGCTATCCTTCGCGGATGGCCTCCACGATCTCCCGCAAGGTCCCCCTCGCCGAGCTGCACTGCCACCTCGGCGCCGCCGTGACGCCATCGATCATGTGGTCGATCGCGCACGCGCAGGGCATCAAGCTGCCCACGCGCGACTACTGGGAGTTCCGCGACCTGATCACGGTCCACCCGCGGCGCCCCAAGAGCTTCGACGGCTACCTGCAGCTGTTCCACTGGACCGAGCTGATCCAGTCGAGCCCCATCGCCGTCGAGCGCGCGGTGTACGAGGTGGTGGGTGGCGCGTACCGCAAGAACAACATCACCACGATGGAGCTCCGCTTCAACCCGATGAAGCGAAACCGCGGCGGCGAGCAGGACCTCGACCACATCATCGCGGCGGCCGTGCGGGGGATGGACCGGGCGACGCTCGAGTACCCCGTCAAGCCGGGCCTGATCTTCTGCCTCGACCGCGCCTTCCCCTTCGAGCTCAACGAGATCCTCGTCGAGAAGGCGATCACCTGGCGCGACCGGGGCGTCGTGGGCGTGGACATCGCCGGCCCCGAGTCCGCCACGTTCCGCGTCGCGGACTACCGCAGGCTCCTCCGGCGGGCGCGCCAGTACGGGCTCGGCATCACGATCCACACCGGCGAGTCCGGTCCGGTGGAGGAGGTGGCCCGCGTCATCGAGCTCATCGAGCCCGACCGGATCGGCCACGGCGTGAAGGCGGCATACGACCCGCACGCCATGGGCATGCTCCGCGAGCGGGGGATCGTGCTGGAGATCTGCCCCACGTCGAACCTCAACACGGGCGTCGTGTCCGGCTGGGAGGAGTTCCGCTGGATCTTTGACCAGTTCCGGCGCAACGGCGTGCGCTACACGATCAGCACCGACGGCCCGGAGATGAACCGGACGTACATCCGTGACGAGCTGGCCACCCTGGGGCGCCTGGGCATCCTCTCGATCGAGGAGCAGCAGGCGGCCGCGTCGACGTCGCTGGCGGCTTCCTTCGTGCCCAATGTGTCGGACGTGCCGCGCCCCACCCGCGCGCCGGCGCCGCGCGAGGTGGTGGAGCGCGAGGAGGCCTGACGGCGACGACCGCGCCAAGCTCGGCACGGTCCGCCGTCCCGCCCGGTCGCGTCAGGCTTCGGCGGGCGTCACCCGATAGGTGCAGCATCGGTCGCCGCCGATGATGTGGCATTCGCGTTCCACGCCCGGGCCCAGAAGCTCCCGGAACATGCTGAGCTCCGCGCGGCAGGCGGCGCCTGTCATGACCGCGATGTCGTGCAGCGCGCAGTTGTGCTGGACGAGGCGGATCGCGTCGTCGTCCACCCGCACCTCGGCCAGATAGCCCAGGTCGTCCTGGAGCCGCGCCAGTTCGCGCACCCGGTCGACGAGGGGAGCGTCCGACGGCAGCGCCGCCGCGAGGCCGTCCCGCAGCGACGACCCGGCCCGGCGGCTCCGGGCGGCCATCACCTCGTCGAGCAGCGCCTCCCCGCCGAGCTCGAGGATGGCAGCGATCAGCCCGGTCGCAAGGCCCTCGTAGTTGGACGGGAGGAGGGCCTGCGCGTCCGCCGTGACGTCATAGAGGTGACGGGGACGGCCGACGCCGTGCCGCACCGCCGCGCGGGTGACGAGACCGGCCCCCTCGAGCGCCCGGAGCTGCTGGGCCACCCCGCTCCGGCTGGCACCGAGGGCGGTTGCGACGGCGTCGGGCGACGCGGCCCCGTTCCGTCGCAGGTGCATCAGGATCGCGCGGCGGAGGACGGGCTCGGGCGCGGTGCGCAGGGACGCGGTCATTTCGGGGCGAGGCTAGCAGGAAGTCGGCGAGGTCGTCCGGGACTGTCCGGGACAGAGTCTGGGAAGGCGACCCGAGTGCCTTGCGGGTTCAGCCCACCTGAACCAGGCGGACCATGAGGCGGTACTCGCTGTTGGCGCCCACGCAGGTCTGGAGCGTCATCGAGGGCACGGCCTGCGCGGCCCACGCCCAACTGGCGTCGGTCGTGGGCTTGGTGAGCCTCCACCACCGGACGGCGTAGATGCGCGTGGTGCCGGAGTCGTCGGCGTAGTACACGGTCATGCCCGCCCCCAGGCGCCCGCTGACGTAGCTGTCGTGGAGGGCCTTGAACACGCCGTAGGCGTGGCCGAGGAGGTAGACGTTGTTGGTCCCGGCGCAGCCCCATCGGTACGCGTAATTTTCGGGCGGGGCGGAGCGCGTGCACGAGAAGAACGCCACGGACTCGCTGATGCCCAGCGACGGGATCCACACGTGGTTGCGTCCCGCATAGCTGGCGGCCTTGGGCTCGGGCGCCGCCCTGACGACGGGCTCGGGCGCCGCCCTGACGACGGGCTCGGGCGCCGCCCTGACGACGGGCTTGACGGCCGACGGCTGTGCCTGCCTGGCCGCGGCCGCCTTCGCGGACGGCTGCGCGGGTCGCACCACGGGCTTCGGCTGCTGGTAGTCCGGCGCGTCGGGTATCGCCGGCGAGCCGGTCGCGGAAGGCAGGGCATCGGGTTCCCAGGCCCGCTCGGCTGAGCTGGTCTGGGCGAGCACCTCGCCCGCTGGCGACGCGGCTGGCAGGGGGTGGTCGGCGGAGCGCTGCGCCAGGGCGACGCCCGCGGCGGCGGACACGACGACGACCGACTCGACGGCGAGGAGCAGCGCCAGGACGGTCGAGACGACGCGACGGCGAGGGGTCATGTCCATGCCCCTCAGGATCGTGGCGTCAGCGCACCACTTCGACCGCCCGGACGTCACCCAGGACCCCATGACCTGACCGGGGTCCTGGTGGGCTCGAGTGCGGTCTGGTGCGGTTGCGTGCAGGACCCGGGCAGGACCCTCACCCGGCTGGCTGCGGGCACGACGCGGGGCGGCCGCGCGTCGCGACACCTGTGCCGGGCCCCACGTACCGGTCGGCGTTCGCGCCCGCCGTTGGCCGTCAAGGGCGGCCTGCCGTACGATGCACAGGCCCCGGGCCGGCCGATCTGGACAGCGGTCACGCCCCAACGCCGCAGAGGAATCCGTGCCCGACATCCGCCCGTTCCGCGCGCTTCGCTACGACCCCGCGGTGGCCGGCGACCCCGCGCTCCTGGTCGCCCCGCCGTATGACGTCATCGGCCCGGCACTGCACGAGCGGCTGCTCGCCCGCCACCCGAGGAACTCGGTGCGGCTGGACCTCCCGTCCGGGAACCCGGGCGAGGACCCTGACGACCGCTACCGGCGCGTCGCGCGAACGGTGGCCGACTGGCGGTCTGACGGGACGCTGCGGCGCGACCCGAAGCCGTCGATCTACGTGTACGAGCAGACGTACCGCGTGCCCGGCACGAGCCTCGAGCGCACCCAGCGCGGGTTCTTCGCGCGCCTGCGCATCGAGCCGTTCGGGCACGGGTCGTCGGTGCTGCCGCACGAGCGCACACTGTCAGGCCCCAAGGAGGACCGCTACCGGCTCCTGCGGGCGACGGGCCTCAACACCTCGCCGGTGGTGGGCCTCTACGAGGACCCGTCGCGGGTCGCCGCCGAAGCCCTCGCCCGGGCGATCGTCGGCCCGCCGGCCGCAGACCTCGTTGACGACGATGGCGTGCGCCACCGCCTGTGGGTGGTCGCGGCCGAGCCCGGCGGCCTCGCGGACGAAATGCTCGCGGCCCCGTCCGCCGGTCCGGTGTACATCGCCGACGGCCACCACCGCTACGAGACGGCCGTCCGCTACCGCGACGAGCGTCGCGTCCACTCGTCTGAGACAGACCCGGCGTTCGACTTCCTGCTGATGCTGTTCATCGACGCCGCGGCCAACCTGACGGTGCTCCCGACCCACCGGCTGGTCCGCGGGCTCGGCGAGGACGGTCTCGCGCGCCTGGCCGCGGGCCTGCCCCGTCTGTTCGAGGTCGAGGCGGTAACGGCGGACCGCCTCGTCGAGCGTTTCGGCGCTGCCGGCGGCCTCTCGGGCGGCCGGGGCCGCTTCGCGCTCCTGACCCGGGATGGCGCGTGGCTCCTGACTGCGCGTCGCGACGTGTTCGCCCCGCTCCAGACCGCGGGCGGCCCGGCGGTCCGCGCCCTCGACGTGACGCTGCTCGGGACGGCGCTGGAAATGTTGGCGGGCATCGACGCGGGGGCGGTGGCTGGCGGGCAGCACGTCTCCTACACGAAGTCGGCGACCGATGCGGCGGCGGCCGTGGCGTCCGGCGACGACGGCGTGGACGCAGCCTTCCTCCTCGAGCCGACGCCGGTGGCCAGCGTCCTCGCCGTGGCCCGCGATGGCGACGTCATGCCGCAGAAGTCCACGTACTTCTATCCCAAGGCCCTCACGGGGCTGCTCCTCAACCCCCATGAGTGGTAGCGACGACCGCCCATGACCGACCAGGCCACACCCTCGGAGCGCATGCTCGGCAGGTCCACAATCGGCGGTCGCCCCATCCGCAAGGACGAGATCGAGCTGGTTGAACGCGGCCTCTACATGGAGTCGTGGCTGCCCGAGCGCCGATCACGTCGCAAGCCGCTGCTCTTCGTCCACGGCGCTCTGGGCGGGTCCTGGGTCTGGGAGCGGTACCTGCACCACTTCGCCGCGCGCGGCTGGGAGGGCCACGCCCTCAACCTGCGCAACCACTATTGGAGCCAGACGGCCGACCCGGCCACACTCACCATCGAGTCCTACACCGAGGATGTGATCGCGGCCCTCGAACGGCTGGGTCCCAGCGCAGTCGTCGTGGGCCACGGCCTCGGCGGGCTGCTCGTCCTCAAGGCCATCGAGCGCGCGCCCGTCGCCGCATACGTGCTGCTCGCGCCCGAGGCGCCGCGCGAGATCCGCGAGCCAGCCCGCCCCCACGTCGTGCGCGAGGTGCCCGACGCCTGGGGTCGCGCGGAGCTGGGCTGGGAGATGCTCCCGGAGCGGCTGATCCGTGAGCAGCGCGACCTCACCGTCGCCGATGTCGTGCGGATCCAGCACCTACTGGGCCAGAAGCCGTTCGAGTCGGGGCCGGCCCGCCGCCAGGTCCTGACGGGCGTCCCCGTTGACCGCGCCGCGCTGCCTGACGTGCCTCGCCTGGTCATCGGCGCCGGCCTCGACACGTTCGTGCCGGAACCTGACGTGGAGCGACTGGCCGAGTGGCTCGACGCGTCATATGAGCCGTTCGGCGCCCACTCGCACTACGGCCTCCTGCTGGGGGAGCAGAGCTACCTCCAGGTGGCCGACACCATCCGGGCATTCCTCGAGCAGCACCGCCTGTAGGGATGCGCCGGCCGTGGCTGCGGCCGGGACACGTGGTCGCGGCGTGCGTGGTTGCGGCGTGCGTGGTTGCGGCGTGCGGCCGACCCCTGCTATCCTGCGCGACCGGTCGAGCAATCGGCCAGGCGCCTCGCCGCATTCGTCTAGAGGCCCAGGACACCGCCCTCTCAAGGCGGAGATCATCGGTTCGAATCCGATATGCGGTACCAACGACTCGTCTCGACGCCCCCGGTCGGCCCCGGGGGCGTTGCCGTCTCCGCCCCCTCCGGCGCGCCGGCCTCGGAATGGCCTAGACTCGGGGGAACCCCCGCCCCGCCCCCTGGAAGGACCCATGCCCACGACCGCTGAGCGCCGCCTCGTGATCCTCGCCGAGGGCAACTTCGGCTACCACTACGGCAAGACCGCGATGGGCGTCATCCGGTTCGGTCAGGACAAGGTGCTCGCCGTCATCGACTCGACGCAGGCCGGGCGCAACGTCCGCGAGTGGCTGGGGGACACGGGCCGCTACGACATCCCGATCGTCGCGTCGCTCTCGGATGCGCTGGGGTTCCTGCCCAAGGCCAACGGCCTGCTCATCGGCATCGCGCCCACGGGCGGCAAGCTTCCCGACGAGTGGCGGGCGGTGATCCTGGCCGCCATCCGCTCCGGCCTCGACATCCACTCGGGCCTGCACACGCTCCTCGCCGACGATCCCGAGTTCGCTGATGCCGCGCGCTCCGCCGGCGTGCGCCTCATCGACTACCGGCGCTCGCCCGAGCGGATGGAGACGTCAGTGGGCCGCCTCCACGAGCCCGGCAAGCGCGTGATCCTCACGGTCGGCACCGACTGCGCGATCGGCAAGATGTCTGTCGCGCTCGAGCTCCGGCGCGCGGCGACGGCCAGCGGCAAGTCCGCGACGTTCGTCGCCACCGGGCAGACCGGGATGATGATCGAGGGCTGGGGGGTGGCCGTGGACCGCGTCATCAGTGACTTCGTCCAGGGCACCTGCGAGTGGCTGAGCGAGGAGGGGGAGCAGCGCGGCGACTGGCTCCTGGTCGAGGGACAGGGTTCACTCGACCACCCGGCGTACAGCTCGGTGACTCTCGGGCTGGTCCACGGGTTCACGCCCCACGCGATGGTGCTGGTCCACATGCCGGGCCTCGAGGAGCACGACTGGGACCACCTGCCCGAGCGCAAGTTCCCGATCCAGCCGCTGTCCGAGTTCATCCGCGTCCACGAGACGGTCGCGGGACTGGTGGCTCCATCGAAGGTGGTGGCCGTGGCGCTGAACACCTCGCGGATCGTGGACCCGGCCGACGCGCGACGCGTCATCGAGGGCACCGCGGCGGAGACCGGCCTGCCCTGCGGGGATCCGGTCCGCTTCGGCGGGGACGCCCTGTGGGCCGAGATCGCCGCCGCGGTCGAGGCGCTGCCTTGGGTCGTGGCCAATGACGAGCGGGCGAGCGAGGGAGCCAGGGCATGACCTTCTCGATCCGCTTCCGCACCCTGGATCTGGCGCTCCGCGATCCGTTCCTCATCGCGCGCTCCTCGCACGGCGAGGGCTACCGGATCACGACCGTCGTCGCCGAGCTCCGCGATGACACCGACGGGCCCGACGGACTGGCGGGCCTCGGCGAGGGCTATCCCGACCCGTTCTACGGCGACACGCCCGGGACGATGGCGGCGGCTGCGCCCGTGCTGCTGGCGGCGATCGAGCCGGTGGCCGCAGGGCTGCGTGGCGGTCTGGCCGAGGCGCGGTCCGCGCTCGAGGCCGCGGGCGATCTGATGGCTGCCGCGCTGGCGCATCACGGCGCCGCGAAGTGCGCCATCGACATCGCGCTGCACGACCTCGTGGGCAAGCGGCTCGGGATCTCGCTCCGCGAGCTGCTCGAGATGCCGTCTGACCGCCCGCCCACGGACTTCACCCTGGGCATCGACGAGCCGGCCGTCGTGGCCGAGCGCGCGAGGCGGGCCGCCGACTTCCCGGCCCTCAAGGTCAAGGTGGGCGGGCCATCGGACATCGCCACGCTCGAGGCGGTCCGCAGCGTCTATGACGGGCCGATCCGCGTGGATGCGAACACAGGCTGGACGCTCGAGGGCGCCACGCAGCTGCTGCCCGTGCTCGAGCGGATGGGCGTCGTGCTGATCGAGCAGCCGTTCCCGGCCCGCCGCCTGGACCTGCTGCGCGAGCTCCAGGCCGTGTCGCCGCTGCCAATCGTCGCCGACGAGAGCGCCGTGACGATCGAAGACCTGGACGCGCTGGCGGGCGTGGTCGCGGGCGTCAACGTCAAGCTGGCGAAGGTCGGCGGCGTGGGCCCGGCCAAGCGGATGCTCGCGCGAGCGCGCTCCATGGGCTTCCGCACGTTCCTCGGCTGCATGGAGGAGACGTCGATCGTCATCGCGGCCTCGGCGGCCGTCTCGCCCCTCGCAGACTGGGTGGATCTCGACGGCTGCCTGCTCCTCGCAGACGACCCCGTGACCGGCCTCGAGATCGGCTCAGACAAGGTGTGGCGCCTGCCCGCGAAGCCCGGCTTGGGCCTCGATTTGAGGGCCGAGTTCCGCCCATAGCACGTCGTCGGGGTGCCCGCAAGGCGGCGGGCGCAAGGTCCGTCCACAGACTTCACGGGGGCGTCGGGGCCTGTCCACCAAGGGTTGCGGGCTGTGGACAACTCGGTGGGCCACATCGTGGAGAAGGGTCTTCCGCCCGCGACGTCCGGCCCGTAGCATGCGTCCTGTCGCCGCCCGGGGATCCGCAAGGGGCGCGGCGACGAGGCCCAGACGAATTCGGCCGCTGGCCGGGCACGCCCTTCGCCCACCATCGGTCGCTGCCCCTGATCAGTTTCTGGAGGACCCTCGTTCATGCTGCCCGCTGGAACCGTGACGTCCGCCGCACCCTTCGCCCCGGAGGCTGAGGCGTTCGTGCGGTACTGCTACCAGCGGCGGCGGGTCGGCTGGCCGGAGCTGTACGACGAGATGTGCCTCGTCGCTACCCGCGGGCTGTTCCGGGGCATGGGTCGCGACGCGCTGGCTGAGGTCGGCGTCGGGTTCAGCCTCTTCGAGACGCCTCGCATGGCACAACTGGTCCGCCGTGTGGCGGGCGAGGAGATGGCCGCGAGACGCGCGGCCCGCGCGACCGCGGTCGAGAGCGTGCGCGTCGCTGAGGCCGAGCATGCCGATCCGCCGCTTGTCGCGGTGCCCGCTGCCTGAGGCCCAGCGGCGTCAGGCGCGGATGCGCCGCCGGGCCATCTCGCCCTCGATCTGGCGCTCGGCTTCGACGTAGCGGTCGATCTGCTCGCGCAGCTGGTTCGCCTCAGGGGTGTAGAGGTGGACCTGCTGCTGGAGGATGTACGACAGCCGCCGGCTCGTCATCCGCACGTGGTCCAGGTTCTTCATGAGGACCAGCGGGTCCATCGAGGCGAGGTCGGACGGCGGGTACATCTGGTTCATCGCCCCACCATGCTAGCCGAAGCGCGGGACGGTGAGGGGCGCAGCGGCGCGGGTCGGGGACCTGCGGGCCTCAGAGGGCCCGGAGCCGCAGCGGCGGCCAGGTCCAGTCGATCGGGAGGTCGGCGGCGGCGATCGCGCGGCGACGGCCTGCCTCGGTGGCGCCCAGCACGAGGATCCGGTCGGTCTTGGTGGCCTGGCCGGCCTCGTCGCCCCACAGACGGGTCATCTTGCGATTCGCGGCCACCTCGTCGCGGACCATGCCGGCCAGTTGGAACCCGGCCGGGCGAGCGGCCTCCTCCCACACGCGCTCGGGAAGGTGGAGGCCATCGCGCGACGGCTTGCCGCGGTCCGTCTCGACGTCGCCGATGACCAGCACCGCGATCCCGTCGTCGGTGATCGCCGGGCGCAGGTCCTCGAGCACCTCGCGCACGAACGCGAGGTACGGCTCGCTGGTGTGGGCATCGTCGAGCTCGGCGTCGATCGCCCTCGCGTCAAAGCCCAGCAGCCAGGTGCGCAGCCAGTTGAAGTAGCCGTACTTGAGCACGCGCAGGTACGGCGGCGAGGTGACGACGAGCCGGGCGCGGTCGGGGAGGCCGCGGGCGTGGAGGGCGGCCCTGGCGCGGCGGCCGGCCGTGCGCGCGTCGCCGAGGAGCGCGATGCCCGACGTGGTTGGCACCGGTTGGCGGTAGAGGCGGTCCAGCTTCGCGGTGAGCGCATCGAAGGCGTCGCGACGGGGCGGCTCGTAGCCGTGCTCGGCCGCGAACGACTTCACGTACCGAGGCGCCATGCTAAAGGTGTTGGGCATCACCGTGGACAGGTACGACGGCGTCTTGCCGTGGAGGATCCCGGCCAGCGCGCCGGCGAGGAACCGGTCGGCCCGCTCGTCGAGGCGGAGTTGGGAGCGGAGGAGCAGCAGCTGGCCGAGCGTGCGGGGATGGAACGCCAGCGCCACCTCGTCGGGGACGGACTCGTCGCGGGACGCTGGGCCGCGTCCGCTCCCCGGGGCGGGGACGCGGGCCGACAGGTGGCCCGGGCGGGTGACGACGCGCTCACCGAGGGCGTCCCAGGCGGCGGCGTCCGCCGACCACGCCAGGCGCAGCGCCGTGAGGCGCGTCCTCGACTCGGCTGGGGTCGCGGGGTGCAGCTTGGCAGCGGTGAGCACGTGGGCCAGCGGATTGAGGTCGTTGCCCACGCCGATGCGCCCCTCGGCGGCCGCCTGCAGCGGTGCCGTGCCGCGTCCGGAGAATGGGTCGAGCACCACGTCGCCCGGGCGGGTGTAGCGGGCGATGAACGCGTGCGGGAGGGCGGCCGGAAAGCTCGCGAGGTAGGAGCACATCGGGTGGAGGCTGTGACCCCACAGGCGCGCCTGCGCCTGCCACTCGGGCTCGAGTGCCAGGGTGGGCAGCGAGCTCGGCATCTCCAGCGCGAGCTGGCCGGCGGTGGATCGTGTCGCGCGAGGCATCTGGTCGGGCATTCCCGGGCTCGACGGACGGCGTGGATTGGGCTCCACGCAGGGCGGCGAAGCGTAGCACGCGGGAATCGACGCGCGCATGGGCCGGATGCCGATCCGCGGCGGTTGGGGGAGGCGGCCGACCCCCGGGCCGCGAGAAGCTAGCGGCGCCCCAGCGCCTCGATCCGGACGCGAGCATCCACCACGACCGCGCCCTCGGGCAGGACGATGACCGGATTGCAGTCCATCTCCACGATCTCGGGGTGGGCCTCGACCATGGCGCTCACGCGCAGGAGCACCTGCTCGAGCGCGGCCACATCCGCCCGCGAGGCGTTGCGGTAGCCCTCGAGCAGCGGGTACATCGCGAGCGAGCGGAGCATCTCCGTGGCGTCGCGGTCGGTCAGCGGCGTGATCCGCACGGCGACGTCCTTGAGCAGTTCCATCTCGGAGTCTCCGGCGCCGCACGCCATGACGGGGCCGAACAGCCGGTCGTGGACGACGCCGACCAGCATCTCGACGCCGGGCGGGACCATGCGCTGGACCAGCAGCCCCTTGACCGAGTGCCCGGCGGCGGCGAGATCGCGGCTCATCTCCTCCGCGCGCCCCCTTACCTCGGAGGCGCCCTCGAGCGCCAGCGCCACCGCCTGCGCGTCGCGCTTGCGGACCACGCCGCTGGCAACGGCCTTGAGGGCTACCGGTCCGCCCAGTTCATCGGCGGCTGCGCCAGCTTCGTCCGGGGTTGCCACGAGCCGCCAGTCGGCGACTCGGATCCCGTAGCAGTCGAGCAGCGCGGCCGCCTCGTCGGGGCGAAGCCAGCGGGAGCGGCGCTCGCCCTCGTCTGTCTCGGCCAGCGCCTTCGCCAGCAGGCCTGCCGCTTCGTCACCGCGCGCGTCCGCGAATTCGGGCACGCTGCCCTCCGGGGCGGCGCGCCACTCGGCGTATCGCGCGGCGTGGGCGAGCGCGCGGGCAGCCTCCTCGGGGAACGTGAAGGCGGGCACGCGGACCGACCCCATGCGGAGCGCCGCCGGACCGCCCTCCCCCGAGAGGAACACGGTGAGCACCGGGATCGGACGCTCCAGCGCGGCGACTGCCTCGCGGACCGCGCCGGCGACCTCCTCGCTGCTCGACCCGAGGGGCGGCACGAACAGCACGATGATCGCGTGGACCTCCTCGCACGCGGCGAGGATCCGAATCGCGCACCCGTACGCCGCTGGCGGCGCGTCCATCGTGTCGACCGGGTTGTCCAGCGTGGCCATCGGCGGCAGGCACTCGGCCAGCGCCCGACGGGCGGCCTCGGGGATCGGCGGCACAACCAGGCCGTCGGCCTCGCAGGCGTCGGCCGCAAGGATCCCGGGCCCGCCGCCGTTGGTCAGGATCGCGACGCCCCGGCCCGGCGGCAGCGGCTGGTTCGCGAGCAGCGCCGCCACGTCGAAGAACTCCGCGAGCGTGTCGGTGCGGACGACGCCGGCCTGGTGGAACAACGCGTCCACCGTGACGTCCGAGGACGAGACGCGGGCGCCGGTGTGGGACAGGCTCGCCCGCGCGCCCGCCGCCGACCGGCCGCTCTTGACCGCGATGATCGGCTTGGTCCGGCCGACCCGCCGCGCGATCCGCGAGAACTTCCGCGGGTTGCCCACGGACTCCAGGTACAGCGCGATGACGCTGGTCGCCTGGTCGGCCTCCCAGTACTGGAGGAAGTCGTTGCCCGACAGGTCGGCCTTGTTGCCGATCGAGATGAAGCTCGACAGCCCCAGGCCCAGGCGGTTGGCGTGCTCGATGATCGCGAGGCCAAGCGCACCGCTCTGGGACAGGAAGCCGACCCGACCGTCGATCGGCAGGGTGGGGGAGAACGTGGCGTTGAGGCGGACCTCGGGTTCCAGGTTGATCACGCCCATGGCATTGGGCCCGACGAGGCGCATGCCTGCGCCACGGCACGCAGCCACGAGCTCGCGCTGCCGGGCCGCGCCCTCAGGCCCCGTCTCCGCGAAGCCGGGCGACACCACGACCACGCTCTTCACGCCCTTGGCGGCGCATTCGTGCGCGACCTCGATCGTGGTCTCCGCCGGCAGCACGATGATCGCGAGGTCCACGGGCCCCGGGATCGCGAGGACCGACCGATAGGCCGCGACGGACTGGACGACGTCGGCTGCAGGGTTGACGGGGTAGACGGGCCCGGCGAAGCCGCTGCCGAGCAGGTTGTGGAACAGCTCCCCGCCCACGGTGCCCCGGCGCCGCGATGCGCCGATGACGGCGACGGACGTCGGGTGCAGCAGGGCCCGGACGGCGGCGGCGGCCGCAATCTGCTCGCGGCGTTCGAAGCGGTGGCGCGCCTCGCCGGTGAGCTCGGTGGGGAACTCCACCTGGAGCGACCCGGGCTCGGAGCGGAGGCGGAGCGGGAAGCCGCTCGCGCGGAACACCTCGAGCATGCGGGCGTTCTCGATCATGACCTCGGCGAGGAACGTCGTGATGCCGGCCTCGTTCGCCCGACGCGCCAGCTCCTCGAGCAGCAGCGTGGCCACCCCGCGCCCTTGGTACTCCTCGGCCACGACGAAGGCTGCCTCGGCTGTCCCGGGCTCGAGCCAGAGGTAGTTGCCGTTGCCGATCACCCGGGTTGTGCCGGCGAAGTCCGTCTCGGCGACCAGCGAGCAGTCGCGCGAGTCCTCGAGCGTCGCCCACCTGCGCGCCCGCTCCAGAAGATCGCCGCCGACGCTCGCGAAGCGCAGCCGGCGCGACTCGGGGTCCAGCGCCTCGAGAAACGCCACCATCGCCGGGACGTCGGCCTCGACGGCGTCGCGGATCCGGATCGAGGACCCGTCGCGAAGGATGGTGTCGCGCGATCGGTCCCGGCTTGCGGCGGGGCTGAAGCGGTCCACGCGGCCTCCTTGTCGCCCCGGGCGGCTTGCGGCGGGTCCAGCCGTGGTACCTTCCGCCCGTCCCGCACCCGCCCGGTGGCCGCAGCGATCTTACGCCGGAGGTTCGGGCCCCGGAGCAGTCCCACCCCGATGCCGACGCCCGACCCCGAACCGCTCGTCGTCTACGGCCCCGCCAACGAAGACTACGACTTCGGGCCGGGCCACCCGTTCACGCCGCGCCGGTTCGGCCCCGGGATCGACCTCCTGCGCGAGCTGGGCGCGAAGTCGGACGCCTTCGCGCCTCCGGAGCCGGTCTCCGACGAGGTCCTGGGCACCGTTCACACGCTGCCGTTCCTCGCGAGCATCCACCGGCTGGCCGAGTACCCCGAGCTGGTCGACCACGAGGCCGTCACCGACGCCGACACGCCGCCCTTCTATGGCATGGACCGCGCGGCGGCCAGCGTGGTCGGCGGGACGGTCCACGCGATGGAGCGGATCCTGGCGGGCGAGCGACTCCACGCCTTCCACCCCGGCGGCGGGCTGCACCACGCGTTCCCCGCTCGGGCGACCGGCTTCTGCGTCTACAACGATGTGGCCGTGGCGATCCGCCGAGCGCGCGACGAGGGACACCGGGTCCTGTACCTCGACGTGGACGTCCACCACGGGGACGGCGTGGAGGCGATCTTCTGGAACGACCCCATGGTGCAGACCATCTCGTTTCACGAGACCGGGCTCAACCTCTTCCCGGGCACCGGCTGGGTGGACGATCACGGGGGCCAGGATGCCGACGGCAGCGCGGTCAACGTGCCTTTGGAGCCCGGCACGTCGGACGGGTCCTGGGTCGAGGCGATCGAGCTCGTCGCGCCCGTCGTGGCGTCGGCGTTCCGGCCCACGATCCTGGTGACGCAGCACGGCTGCGACAGCCACGCCCTCGACCCGCTCGCGAACCTGGAGATCTCGACGCGGGCGATGTCGCGCGTGGCGCGCCTGTTCGACGAGATCGCCCACCGCCATGCGGGCGGCCGCTGGCTCGCGACCGGGGGCGGGGGCTACGACGTGTACCGGGTGGTGCCGCGCGCCTGGGCGCTGGTGTGGCTCGCCCAGGCCCACCGCGACGTCCCGCCCCACACGCCGCGCGAGTGGCAAGAGCGCTGGGCCGCGGAGGCCGCGGCCTACCACGCCGGGCCGCCGCCGCGCGAGATGCTGGATCCCGTCGGGTCGACCGCCGTGGAATCGCAGCGCATCGCCGAGGCGAACCGGGCGACGGTGTCGCGGGCGCTGGAGCACACCCTGCGCGTTCTGGATGGAAATCGAGGCCATAGCCGGTCTTCCTGACCAAGTCAAGATGCAGACGGCGCAGGGACGACCATAAGGTTTCCGCTTGACAGATCCGTTCGGACGCTTAGCGTTCGAGCCACACGCACCGGGACCGATCCCCGCCCCGCCAGTGTCCCGCGTCCCGGCGTCGCGCCCCATCTCCAGGAGGTGACGCTTGACCGTTCCGCAGCCCGAGATCGAGGCCCTCTTCTCTGAGCGGCGGGAGTTCGCGCCGCCCCCTGGGCTCGCCGCACACGCGAACGCCGGTCCCGGCCTCTACCAGGAGGCCGAGGCCGACTTCGAGAGCTTCTGGGCCAAGCAGGCCGGCAGCCGCCTCGCATGGTCGAAGCCGTGGGACAAGGTCCTCGAATGGGATCTCCCCTACGCCAAGTGGTTCCTCGGTGGAGAGCTGAACGCGACCTACAACTGCGTCGACCGCCACGTGGAGAACGGGCTCGGCTCGAAGGTGGCGTACTACTGGGAGGGGGAGCCCGGCGACACGCGCACCCTGACCTACGCCGACCTGCAGCGCGAGGTCAACAAGTGCGCCAACGCCCTCGTCGAGATGGGCGTCAAGACCGGCGACCGGGTCGGCATCTACATGCCCATGATCCCCGAGCTGCCGATCGCCATGCTGGCCTGTGCCAAGCTGGGCGCGCCGCACGTGGTGGTGTTCGGCGGGTTCAGCTCCGACGCCCTCGAGGGCCGCATGATCGATGCCGAGGCGGTCGCCCTGGTCACATCCGACGGTGCCTGGCGGAACGGCAAGGTCCTTGACCTCAAGTCTGCGGTAGACGTGGCGGTCGACCATGCGACCACGATCAACAACGTGCTGGTCGTCAAGCGGACCGGCAATGACGTGGTCATGAAGGACGGTCGCGACCACTGGTGGCATGACATCGTCGAGCGCCAGTCCGACGAGTTCGACCCGGTCCCGGTGGACTCGGAGCACCTGCTCTACCTGCTCCACACCTCGGGCACGACCGCCAAGCCCAAGGGCATCATGCACACGACCGGCGGCTACCTGACCGGCGTGAGCACGACGCACCACTACATCTTCGACATCAAGCCCGACGACGTGTACTGGTGCGCCGCCGACATCGGCTGGGTCACCGGGCACTCCTACATCGTGTACGGCCCCCTCGCCAACGGGACGACCAGCGTGATGTACGAGGGCGCTCCGATGTTCCCGGAGGCGGACCGCTGGTGGTCGATCATCGAGAAGTACAAGGTCAACATCCTGTACTGCGCCCCGACCGCCATCCGTGCGTTCATGAAGCAGGGCGAGGCGTGGCCCGGCAAGCACGATCTCGGCAGCCTGCGCATCCTGGGCACTGTGGGCGAGCCGATCAACCCAGAGGCCTGGCTCTGGTACCACGCGACCATCGGCGGTGGCAGGTGCCCGGTCGTGGACACGTGGTGGCAGACCGAGACCGGGATGATCCTGATCACACCGCTGCCGGGCGTGACCACGCTTCGGCCCGGCTCGGGCACGGTCCCATTCCCCGGCGTGTCGGCCAAGGTGGTCGACGCCGAGGGGAACGAGGTGGCCGACGGGACGGGAGGCGGGTACCTCGTCCTCACCCGGCCCTGGCCGGCGATGCTGCGCGGGATCTACAAGGACCCCGAGCGGTTCATGAGCACCTACTGGCGGCGCTTCCCGGGGATGTACTTCGCCGGCGATGGCTGCAAGGTGGACGCCGACGGCTACTTCTGGCTCCTTGGCCGCGTCGATGACGTGATGAAGGTGTCCGGCCACCGGATCAGCACCACCGAGGTCGAGTCCGCACTGGTCGATCACCACTCGGTCGCCGAGGCCGCCGTGGTGGGCCGCTCCGACCCGATCACCGGCGAGGCCATCTCGGCGTTCGTGATCCTCAAGTCGCATATCGAGCCCAGCGAGGCGCTCGCTTCAGAACTGCGCGAGCACGTGGCCGAGAAGATCGGGCACATCGCCCGGCCCAAGCAGCTGCTGTTCACGCCCGAGCTGCCCAAGACGCGGTCGGGGAAGATCATGCGGCGGCTCCTGCGTGACATCGCCGAGCACCGGCCGCTCGGTGACGTCACGACCCTCGCCGATTCGGGCATCGTGGAGACGATCCGCGAGAAGGCCGGCGCCGGCGAGTCCGACTAGGGCTCCGAACGCACGGCGCTCCGCGGGTGGACGGAGCGCCGGACGGTCGCGAGAGGCATGGAGGTATCCGTGAGCGCCGGCATGTTGCCGCACGCGCCGCGGAGAAAGGAGTGAGGAGTGGCTCAGGCCCAATCGGCACCCAAGGAGGCGAACCCGGCCCCACTGGGGCTGGCGGGATTCGCGCTCACCACGTTCGTCCTGTCCCTGACGAACATGGGGGTCATCGGCGGCAGCTCGGTTCAGGTCGTGGTGGCGCTCGCCCTCGGCTACGGCGGTCTCGCCCAGTTCTGTGCCGGAATGTGGGAGTTCAAGAACGGCAACACGTTCGGGGCGACGGCGTTCACCTCGTACGGAGCCTTCTGGTTCAGCTACGCCTTCTTCGTCTGGTTCTTCGCCGGCAAAGTCGCGCAGGGTGACGCCGCGGGCGCAGTCGGGACCTTCCTCCTGGCTTGGGGCATCTTCACGTTCTACATGTGGATTGCCACGCTCAAGCTCGCCCGCACGGTCATGATCGTGTTCCTCCTGCTGTGGGTCACGTTCCTGCTCCTCGCGGTCGCCGAGTACACGGGCAACGGCACCATCAAGCAGGTCGGCGGCCTTGTCGGCCTCCTGACCGCCATCGCGGCCTGGTACGCCTCCGCCCGGGGGGTCATCAACGACACGTTCGGTCGGGAGGTGCTGCCCGGCTGACGCGCCGCCCGGCACACGTCGGGCCCGACGATCGTTACCTTCGACGCCCGGGTCGGCATGCCACCCGGGCGTCCGGCTACCCGGCATCG
>JBBIIL010000021.1:38525-41251 GCA_037446495.1 Chloroflexota bacterium
TTACCTTCGACGCCCGGGTCGGCATGCCACCCGGGCGTCCGGCTACCCGGCATCGGGCGGTGACGCCCGAGCGCGCTAGACTCGCGCCGTTCCGCCCCCGTAGCTCAGCGGATAGAGCAGCCGCCTTCTAAGCGGTTGGTCGCAGGTTCGATTCCTGCCGGGGGCGCCATTGCCGGGGGCGCCACCGCATACGGGCCACCGAACGATACGGGCCACCGCATACGGGCCACTGCATACGGCGCACGCCCGAACCTACGCGGCCGCGCGACGTCATCCATGCCGCGCGCAGCCTCCTCGGGCTGGCGGGACCCTCGCTCGGGCTGGCAGGCGACATCGCTCGGGCTGGCGGGACCCTCGCTCGGGCTGGCGGGACCCTCGCTCGGGCTGGCGGGAGGGCCGACCATCGGCGGACCTTCGCCGCTCCGTCGATGGTTCCGGGCCGCGGCGGTCGCGTCTCCGACTCGGGGGCGAGGGAGCGACGCCGAGCGGGTCCTGGACGGGCCCGAGGCGGTCGGTTCTCCGCCTGTCCGGCGACGGGACGACCGGCCGAGTCCGAAACCTTCGACTGGCAGGCGAACCCCGGCCGGGGCGGGCGACCAGGGGCCGCGCGGACGTGCGCAACCGGGCGGCGCGGGCGGCCTCCGCGGGCGCCGCTTCACATATACCGGCCGCGCCGGTGTTCGACCGGGGGCCGCGAGGCCGCCACGCACGGGGCACCCCCCGGGCACCGCCGACGCCGGTGCCTGAGCGGGCGCTGGTCCCCAACACCGCCACGGCCGGTGCCTGAGCGCCGCCCCGGGGCCCGGCACGGCGCCCGGCGCGGGTCCGCGGCGGATCCCGGCGCCCGGCGCCGTCCGCGGGCTCTGCCTCTCACCAACCGGCCGCGCCGGTGTTCGACCGGGGGCCGCGAGGCCGCCACGCACGGGACGCCCCCCCGGGCACCGCCGGCGCCGGTGCCTGAGCGGGCGCTGGTCCCCAACACCGCCGCGGCCGGTGCCTGAGGGCGGCGGAGGTTGCGGATCGCTCGCGAGATCATCGCGCTGGGCCCGCTCTCGCAGGGGGCCGTGGTCTCCCACCGACCCAGGACACGTAGTCCGCGGGTGCACCGAAGATCGACTCGGATCGCGCCATGCAGCTCGGGCCGACCAGCGGCCGATCTCCCGCCAGCGGCCTCGGGCCGACCAGCGGCCGATCTCCCGCCAGCGGCCTCGGGCCGACCAGCGGCCGATCTCCCGCCAGCGGCCTCGGGCCTTCGATCGGCCGGCCCGGCCGACGGTACTGGCCGACCCGGACGTTCGCCCGATGGCGTTGCCAGGCCGCGCCATCGATGCTGCGCCGCGGAGTGTCCCCACCAAGGATTGGAGCATGCCTGGATGCCGCGGCTGACGCACAGGGTCTTCGTCGATCTCGCGATCTGGATGATGGGGTTCGGCCTCGGGATCGGGCTCGTCTTCCCGCCGTTCTGTCTGCTCCTCGGGCTGCCGGAGGCGCGCGTCCTCACGCCGCTCTTCTTCGCCTCGACGCTGGCTGCCGGGCTGGTCGTGGGCGGCGTCAACTTCGCCCTGTCGCGGCTCGTCGTCGGGCGTCGCCTGCGCCTGCTCGCTGAGCGCATGGAGACCGTCGAGGGTCAACTAGGCGACGCCGTCTTCAGCCATGACTGGAGCTCCTGCAATCCGGAGAGCTGTGCCCTGACCGTCGACTCAGACGACGAGGTCGGGACCAGCGCCAGGGCATTCAACCGCCTGATCGCCACCCTCGCGCGCAGCCACGGCGTCGAGACGGCGATGCGCGACTTCAGCGCTGTTCTGTCGCGCGAGTTCGAGCTCGAGGGCCTCGGCGAGGCGGCGCTCGATGGACTTCTGCGCCACACGGGCGCCACCGCCGGCGCCATCCTGATCGCGCGGGAGGACCGGATGGAGCCGCTCGCAACCCAGGGGCTGCGCGACACTGACGGGCTCGCCTCCAACGACCACGTTCGGCGCGCCGTCCGCCTCGGACGCACGGAGCAGATGCTCGTGGGGACCCACGAGGTGGTCGTCGACTCGCTCCTCGTGGGCCGGGCCGCCCGCGAGGTCGTGGTTGCGCCCGTGACCTTCAAGAGCGTGCCCCTCGGGGTGGTGATCCTCGCGACGCCTGCGGAGTTCACCCCAGACGGCCTCGGCCTCCTCGAGCAGTTCCGCGCCGATCTGGGCCTGGCGTTCAACAACGCCCTGGCGCATGACCGGCTGGAGCGGCTCGCGGCGGTCGATCCGCTGACCGACGCCTTCAACCGCCGATTCGGCCTCGGGCGGCTGCGCGAGGAGTTCTCCCGCGCCGTCCGGGCGGAGAACCCGCTCGGGCTCCTGATGATCGACCTCGACCACTTCAAGGCCGTGAACGACACCTATGGCCACCTCATCGGCGACCGGGTCCTGCGGGCTGTGGCGGCGGCGTGCAGGCGGGTTGTGCGCGAGGGCGACGTCCTCATCCGCTACGGTGGCGAGGAGTTCCTCGTCCTGCTTCCGGGAGCCGGCCCGGACGACGTCCGAAATGTCGGCGAGCGGCTCCGGCGGGCCGTCGCCGAGACGTCGGTCGAGGACGGAAGCCTCCGGATCGGCGTGACGGTGAGCCTGGGCGGCGCGACGTTCCGCGACGTCACCGTCTCGCAGGAGGCGCTCATCGCTGCGGCGGACGAGGCCCTCTATGCGGCCAAGGAGGGCGGGCGCAACCGGCTCGTCCTCGCATAG
>JBBIIL010000021.1:41351-44463 GCA_037446495.1 Chloroflexota bacterium
GGCGGGCGCTCCGTCGACTGGGAGTCGCAGACGCGACGCGACAGCGCTGCCCCAAGGGCCCGAAAGGGTCGAATCTTCGTCTGGCAGGCGAATTCTCGACCGGGTCGGGCCGAATCATTCGACGGGCAGTCGAACCGGTGGAGCGCTCCACGTCCGCCGTGGCCGCGGCGCTCCGCCGGTGGCCGCGACGCCCAAACCGCTTGACAGGGGCCGATTCCTCGGTTGACGCATGCGCGGCGCGCCGTCATCGTGCGCGCATGCGTCCCAGCCGTCTGCCCGCCGACGCCCACGCCGTCCTGCAGGTACCGCCCGGTGCGTCTCGCGCAGAGATTCGCCGCGCCTATCGCCGACGCGCGATGGAGGTTCACCCGGACGTCGCCGACCATGACACAACGGGCGAGATGGCTGAGCTCAACGAGGCGCGCGACTGGCTGCTCGCCCGTGCCCCGGGTGGTCGGCCGACCGCGCCGAGCGACGCCTCCCACGAAGCCCACCCAAGTCAGCGCGCGGGGGCGGAACCAACCTTCAGCCACGCTCCTGCGTGGGACGACTACTGGGCCGCATGGAACGACCCGCCCCGCCGCGAGCGTTCATGAGGCGCCAGGACTCGGAAGGCGACGCCGCGCACCCGGTCCGATGGTCCCGTCGGATGGGCCCGACCGGCCCGGGACGGTCACCGAACCGAAACCCGGCGTCGGGTCGCGCGGCAGGCGTCGGGCAGGGCGGCGCTCCCGTACCGTCCAGCTCGGGACTCCAGAAGCCGCCGAAATCGAGATGATCGCGACCGCGCCCCCGGCGCATGTCGGTCACCCGCACGGAGGGAACGCATGCCCGCCCTGTACAAGAAGCCGCCGCCCCCCAGCGACGACAAGCGCTGGAAGATCGTGGAGACGCGGATGCGTCGCATGGGCGATCGGCCCGCCGCGCTGATCGAGGCGCTCCACGCCGCCCAGGAGGCGTTCGGCTACCTGGACGAGCGCGCGCTCCACTTCGTGGGCGACACGCTGGGCGTGCCGCACTCCCGCGTCTACGGCGTGGCGACCTTCTACTCGTTCTTCACGCTCAAGCCGCAGGGCGAGCACACGTGCGTCGTCTGCACCGGCACTGCCTGCTACATCAATGGGGCAAAGGAGATCCTCGCGGGCCTGGAGCGGGAGCTCGGCGTGAAGCCGAAGCAGACCACTGCGGACAACAAGATCTCCATCCTCACCGCCCGCTGCCTCGGGGCGTGCAGCCTCGCGCCGGCGGTCATCGTGGACGGCGAGGTGGCCGGCAAGGTCAACACGGGCGAGCTGGTCGCCCGGCTGGAGGCGATGTGAGCGAGCAGAACGCAGCACCGCGCCCGACCCGTCGCCGCGTGCCGGCCGAGGACGTCCCCGAGGCGTCCGTCCGAGCCCACGCGTACGTGTGCGAGGCCGCCTCGTGCATGTCGCTCCAGGCGCACGACATCACGCTCCGTCTGGGCGAGGCCGCGGCCGAGGCCGGCCTGCACGACGTTGCGGTCAAGCGCGTCGGCTGCATGGGGTTGTGCGCGGCAGGGCCGTTGGTCCAGATCCCCGAGACGGGCGAGCTGTTCAGCGCCGTTCACCCGGACGAAGTTGCGCCGATCATCACTGCGCTCGAGACCCTGAAGCCGGGCGACGAGCGCCAGCCGCAGGGGCCCTTCTTCGAGCGCCAGACGCGCGTCGTCACGGAGAACTTCGGCGAGATCGACCCCGAGAGCCTCGACGACTACGTCGCCCGCGGAGGGTACGAAGCCCTGCAGAAGGTCCTCTCCGAGATGACCTCCACGCAGGTCCGCGAGGAGATCACGAAGTCTGGTCTGCGCGGCCGAGGCGGCGCGGGATACCCGACGGGCCTCAAGTGGACGACGGTCGCCAAGGCGCCCGGTACCCAGAAGTACGTCATCTGCAACGCCGACGAGGGCGACCCGGGCGCGTTCATGGACCGCTCGGTCCTCGAGAGCGACCCGTTCCGGGTCCTCGAGGGCATGGCAGTCGCCGCCTTCGCGGTCCACGCGACGGAGGGCTACATCTACTGCCGCGCGGAGTACCCGCTCGCGGTGGCTCGCCTCCGCTCGGCGATCCGCCAGGCGCAGCGGGCGGGGTTCCTGGGCCAGGGGATCGCCGACACCTCGTTCACGTTCGACGTCCAGATCCGCCTCGGTGCCGGAGCGTTCGTCTGCGGCGAGGAGACGGCGCTGATCGCGTCCGTCGAGGGCAAGCGCGGCACCCCGCGCCCACGCCCGCCGTACCCCGCGGTCGAGGGCCTCTTCGGCTGCCCGACCCTCATCAACAACGTCGAGTCCTTCGCCAACGTGCCCGTGATCCTGCGCCGGGGCAGCGACTGGTACGCCTCGCTGGGCGTGGGCAAGAGCAAGGGCACCAAGGTGTTCGCGCTCGCCGGGCGCATCGTCAACACCGGGCTCGTCGAGGTGCCCATGGGGATGAGCCTCCGCGAGATCGTCTACGACATCGGCGGCGGCATCATCGGCGGGCGGCCGTTCAAGGCGGTCCAGACCGGCGGCCCGTCCGGCGGCTGCATCCCCGCCCAGTTCCTCGACATGCCGATGACCTACGAGGCCCTGATCGAGGTCGGCTCGTTCATGGGCTCGGGCGGCCTCATCGTCATGGACGACACGTCGTGCATGGTGGACGTGGCGAAGTACTTCATGGACTTCTGCCGTGACGAGTCGTGCGGCAAGTGCGTGCCCTGCCGGGTGGGCACCACCCAGATGTGGATGCTGCTCGACAAGATCACGCGCGGACAGGCTGACCGCTTCGACCTGGCCCAGCTGGAGCGGCTGGCCGGCGTGGTCCAGAAGATGAGCCTGTGCGGCCTCGGGCAGGGCGCCCCCAACCCCATCTTCTCCACGCTTCGCTACTTCCGGGATGAGTACATGGCCCATATCGATGAACGGCGGTGCCCCGCCGGCGTCTGCGAGATCGAGCCCGCGGAGGTGCCGGCATGAGCACTGTCCACACCCTGACCATCGACGGCCGCGACGTTGCCGGCAACGAGGGCCAGACGATCATGGAAGTGGCCGAGGAGAACGGGATCGACATCCCCGGCCTCTGCCACCTGCCCGGCATCCACGACCGCGGTGCCTGCC
>JBBIIL010000022.1:0-3953 GCA_037446495.1 Chloroflexota bacterium
GAAACCGGGCAGCACCAGCTTCGCGAAGCGGCCGCGGTCGCGGACGATGATCCCGAAGCGGGCACGGGGCCGACGCGGGTCGCGCGGGAAGGCGGCGGGCTCGCCGAGGCGGCGCAGGCTCGGCCCGGCCACGGTGCTCGGCCGGTCGTCGGCGAGGAACCGGACGCTGAGCAGGCCCGCCACGAGCAGCGCGGCCATGATCACCAGGATGATGAGGAAGACGCCACGGCCGGCCTGATCGATCCCGAGCCAGCCCGCGACGAGCACGGCCACCACGCCGCCGAGGACCGCGGCCACGACGTTGGTGACGTTCTGGACGGCCGACTGCAGCGCGAACAGCTCGTTGCGGTGCTCGGGCTCGGAGCGCTCGGTGAGGAAGGGCGGGACCACGACGCCGAAGGCGTTGTTCGAGGCGGACCAGAGCATCGCCGCCACGACGATGAGGGGAACGAAGGGGCCGGCCAGCACGAGGACGCCGAGCGAGACGAGCGAGGCGACGAGCGCCGCAACGAACACGGCCCGGCGGCCCACGCGGTCGGACGCGGCCGACGCCGGGAACGCCACGATGCCACCCGCGAGGCTCGCCAGGGTCGCCACGAGGCCGATGGTGGCGGTCGAGAGGCCGGTGGCCTCGAGGTACAGGTTGAAGTCGATCCACCACAGGCTGATCGCGGCGCCCGCGACCAGGCTGGTGACGAGGATCAGCCGGGCGTCGCGGTGGTAGCGCCCCCAGACCCGCCTGCGCAGCGTGCCGGGCGTACCGGCCCCGGTCACGCGCCGGAGAGCAGGTCGCGCAGGTCCTCGAGGTAGCCGCTCCAGTAACCCTCGTGATCGTCGCGCACAGCATCGGCCAGGCCCGCCTCATCCCACCCGTCGTGGACCAGCCCGACGGTGGTGCCGCCCGCGCTGGCCGTGACGGTCCAGGTGACGAGCGTGGCCTCGGCATCGTCAGCGCCGTCCCAGTGCCAGCGGTGGGCGAAGCGGCGGCCGGGCTCGAGCGCGGTGACCTCGCCGGAGACGATGCTGCCGTCGCCGAAGTCCAGCGTGTACGTGCTGCCGACGGGGCCGACGGGCGAGGCGTTGGTGAACCAGCCGAGGACCCGGTCCGGGTCTGTGACGGCCCGCCAGGCGGTGGCCGCGTCCACGGGCAGCTCAACCTCGAGGTCGATTGGCCGGATGCCAGGACCGGTCTGCGCGTCGCTCATGGGGTCCATCGTACGCCCGCGGCAGGCCGACAGGACGTCCCTCAGACCAGTCTCCGGGGGATCCGCTCGGCCCAGCGCCGTGCGAAGAACGGCTCCGCGTCGAGGCGCACGTCGAGGTCGACGGCCACGTCGAAGGCAGCCTCGTCCGACGCGATGGACCCGTTCGCGCGGATGTCCACCGCGAAGTCCGGGCCGGTCCAGGCGTAGACCACCTCGGTGTCGAGGCGGGCGTGTGCCGGGTCCGGATCAGAGGCGCGCAGGACGAGGCGCTCGGAGCTGTACACGCGCGAGCCGTCGTCGAGCAGGCTCGCTCCACCCTCCGCGATCGTGACTGCCACCTCGCCGCGGAGCACATCCTCGGCAACCTCCCACACCGACGGGTCGTCCACGTTGTTCCCCACGTCGCGGACGCCCGCGGGCGACGTGTCGAAGACGGGCACATCGAGCGTCGGCGCGTCGTCGGGGAGGACCGGCAGGACGAGCCGCGAGGGCGTCGCGGTGCCGCGGTGCACGCGCAGCTCGCCGGGAAGCGGTGACGGCCAGATGACCGGCCACAGTGCGGTGTGGACCGTCAGGCGGATGCGATGGCCCGCCGAGAATCGGTAGCCCGTGGCGCGGAGGGGGATCGCCACCGCCTCGACCCGGCCCGGGACCAGCGGCTCCGGGTCCGTGTCCGAGCGGCGGTGGGTCAGGTTGAGGACGCCCTGGGACACCAGCGACGAGGCGCCCGACGGGGCCACCTCCGACAGCCGGACGGCGCACGTGGCAACCGGCATCGTGGCGGCGAGGTGGAGCACGACCTCCGGCATGCCGATGATCGAGACCGCGCTGCCCAGGGGTTCGCTCGTGTAGGTGAGCCCTCGCCTCTCATCGGGGCGGAGGTCGCGGGCGAGGCCGTTCGGCTCGCCGCCGGCGCCCCACGAGAGCGGCCCCGACGTCCCCACGGTCGCGCGATGGGGAAGCGCATCGGTGTCGGCTTCGGCTTCGGCTTCGGCTTCGGCAAGCGTGCCCGCGCCGAGACGCAGCGTCCACGGCTGGACGCCGGCGACCGGCACGCTCGCCGCCGCGCGCCAACGGCCCGGCCACTCGCGCGGGAATGGCTGTGGCTCAGCCCAGGCGTGCTCGAACCACGTGAACGGGGCGTCCTCGTCCCAGCCGCTCTGGTCTCCGCGAAGGTGCGCCCCGAAGAACCGGACCGCCTCGTGGAGCCAGTTGAGGTTCGGCCCGGGGTAGGCGTCGTCGGGGTACGCGTGGACCCAGTTGCCCACCAGCGTGCGAATCGGGATGTTGCGGCAGCGCTCCTGCATCCGGAAGGCCGGGTCCACGTACGAGTCGTTCCAGCCGGCGACAGCGAAGACCGCGCAGTTGAGCGCGTCGTAGGTCGGAGCGAGCGATCCGCGGCGCCAGTACGGGCCGTCCGTCTGCTCGCGAAGCCAGGCCAGCAGCCACGGCGGCGTTCGCTCCAGCCGCTGGCGCCACTGCTCGCGCCACGGGCCGTCGCGCCAGCCCGGATCCCGGACGGCGGGGAGCGGCGGCATCGCGTTCATGCCCAGCTGGCTGACGGCGTACTGGCTCTTCTCGCTTGCGGTGACGCAGCCGCCGCGCAGGTGGACGTCGTCTCGGTAGCGATCGTCGGTGGCGTACATCGGGAGGATCGCGCGCAGGTGCGGCGGGCGGAGCATCGCCACCTGGATCGAGGTGAAGCCGCCCCAGCTGATGCCCCACATACCCACGCTGCCGTTGCACCACGGCTGGGCCGCCAGCCACTCGACCGCGTCGTAGCCGTCCGCGGTCTGGTCTGGCCTGTACTCGTCGAGGGCGATCCCCGGCGAGCCGCCCGTCCCCCGCACGTCGAGCCGGCACAGCGCGAACCCGCGGGCCGCGAACCACTCGCCGCGCCCGGTGTCGCTGTTCCGCCGCCAGCTGTCCTTCCCGTACGGGATCATCTCGAGGATGGCCGGGAAGGCTTCGCCGGGGCGCCTCGGCTTCGGCAGCCAGAGGTTCGCGGCCATCTCGAGCCCGTCGCGGACGGGGATCCGCACGTCCCAGCGGACCTCGTGGTCGTGGGTGGCGGGATCGGCTTGGCGGGACGACGGCAGGGAGGTCACGCGCGGAGCATACGCACAGGCCCGGCCGCCGTGGGCCGATGTGCCACGTCCGCCGCGCCGATGCCTCGGGTCCCGGATCGTTCGGCTCACCATCACTGGGGCGATGACGGCGCTCGCGGGCTGCCGTGGGGCGGCGCTGGCTGCCCGGCGGCGCGGTTCGCGCGAGGCGACTTTAGTGTGCGGGGCCGAGTGCCTCGATCAGGCGGATGTCCGCCATGAGATCCGCCGCCAGATGCTCCAGGCGCCGATGGACCACGGCGAGGTCAACACCCTCGGGGATGCTCGCCCGGATGTGCGCCTGGAACATCGCGCTGCCGGACATCGCCGCGGTCGGCCGGTCGGTGGCCAGCTCCTCGACGTTGATCCCCTGCGAGGCGAGCACGTACGCGATCTCGTGGACGAGGCCCGGCCGATCCTGGCCGACCAGCTCGATCTCGATCGCCTGAACGCGGGTGGGCGCGGGCGCATCGCTTCGCTCCACCACCAGGTGGAGGCCCCTTGACGCAAGCCCGTTGAGCGCCTCCTCCAGGGACCCCGCCTGATCATCCGCCACCTCGATGCACAGCACGCCGGCGAACTTCCCGGCGAGCTGCGCCATCCGGCTCTCGAGCCAGTTGCCGCCATGCGTCGAGACCACGTC
>JBBIIL010000022.1:4053-44298 GCA_037446495.1 Chloroflexota bacterium
CAGGCCGCGACCCGCACTTGCAACCTCCGCCCCGGCCGGTTACAACAGGCCGGTGAGCATCACCCGCCGGGCCGACGACGTTGAGCCGCCCGTGCCCGTGGGGCCGTGGCGCCGACGTACTCGCGAGACCGTCTACCAGAACCCCTGGGTCACCATCTGGCATGACGAGGTTGACCGCCCTGACGGCGGCCCGGGCATCTACGGTGTCGTGCACTTCAGCGGCCGCGCAGTGGGCGTGGTGGCCGTGGGCGGCGACGGGCGGATCCTGTTGGTGGGGCAGCATCGCTATCCGCTCGATTCGTACAGCTGGGAAATCCCAGAGGGCGGCGTCGGCGTAGAGGAGACCATGGAACAGGGCGCACGCCGGGAGCTCCGCGAGGAGACTGGCTTCGAGGCGGACACGTGGCGGTACCTGTTCGGCTTCTCCACGTCGAATTCGGTGACCGACGAGGTGGGCGAGATGTACCTCGCGACGGGCCTGAGGGCCGGCGAGCCCGAGCCCGACGCCACCGAGGACCTCGCGCTGCGCTGGGCCACTGTCGAGGATGTCCTCGCCGAGATCGACCGCGGCGAGATCCACGACCTCATGACGATCGCCGCCATCCAGCGGCACGCGCTCGAGACCCGGGCGTCGTGACCGGGACGCGGCCCAGCGGCATTCCCTCGGACGCGGACGCGCGCGCCGCCTCCGCCCACCACCCCGCCGCGTTCCACGATGGGGCGGCGCACCTGATCCGCTGGGCCAACCCTCCGTTCCTCGCCCTCTTCGGCGAGGGCCTCGTCGGGCTGCCCGCGCGCGAGGCGATGACCGGCCTGGGCCCCGGCGGGTTCGAGCTCATGGACCGTGTCCTGCGCGAGGGGCGCCCGCTCGCGCGCCGCGTGGCGACTCCGGCCGGCCCGCTGCGGCTGGTGGTCGTGCCGCGCCGAGACATCGAGACCGGCGAGACGTACGGCGTCACCACGCACCTCCGGGAGTCTGGCGATCCGTAGTCTTCTGTCTCGCAGGACGGTTCGTGCCGCGTGGCACGAGAAACTCAGCGCACGCTATGCGAAAGTCAACGCATCGTGCTCGAGGCACAGGTAGGAGGAGACTTGATGCCCACGACCATCCGCGCCCGTGCGGCCCAAACCGTGGCCGCTCTGGCGTTCGGAGCGTCCGTGCTCTTGCCGGCCGCGGCACCTGTGGCCGCCGCCGATCCCGTGGTGCTCCGCGTCGGCACGACGCAGGACATCGACAGCACCAACCCATTCGACACGGCGCTCGTGTCCGGGTACGAGGCGTACCAGCTGACGTACAACCTGCTGGTGGACTTCGGCACCAACCTGGAGCCCGTGCCGGGCTTTGCCGACCAGTGGCAGCGCGCCGCTGACGGCAAGTCCTGGACGTTCCACATCCGAAGCGGGATGAAGTGGTCAGATGGCCAGCCCGCGACATCCGCGGACGCCTGCTTCAGTTGGGGGCTCATCCTCGCGGCGGCCAAGGACAGCACCACCGTCGGCTCCGGGTATCTCGACGCCGCAGTCACCAAGGACGCGGGCGTGACCAAGATCGAGTGCCCCGACGCCTCGACGATGGTGGCGTACACCACCGACGCGTCCCAGCGGATCCTCCAGACCTACGTCCCGATCATCCCCCAGCACATCTTCGGGAAGTACGACTACAAGCAGATCGGCGACACGAAGTTCAGCGGCTTCAACGCCCCGCTCGTGGGCACGGGACCCTACACGCTCACCGAGTGGAAGACGAGCCAGTATGTCAAGTTCACCCGGAACCCCAACTACTGGGGGACCCAGGGCTACGCGGACCAGGTCATCATCCAGTTCTTCAAGAGCGATGACACGATGGTCCAGTCGCTCAAGGCCGGCGAGCTCGACTACGCTCGCGATCCCAACGCGCAGCAGCTCAAGACGCTCGAGAACCAGCCCGGCTACCAGACGGTGGTCGGCGCGTCCAACGGCTGGACGCAGCTGGCGTTCAACACCTACGGCGAGTTCAACGGCAAGACCATTCCGGGCGGCGGCCCGTCCACCAAGGCCCTGCTCGACCCCGCGTTCCGAGACGCCCTCGGGTACGCGGTGGACAAGCCGACGCTGGTGAGCAAGGTCCTCGGCGGCTACGGCGACCCCGGCTCAACCATCGTGCCGCCCGCGCTGCCCCAGTGGCATGTGGACCCGACCACCCCGCGCACGTTCAACATCGACCTCGCGAAGCAGAAGCTCGACGCGGCGGGTTACCCGCTCGACGCGAACGGCAACCGGCTCGACAAGCAGGGCAAGCCCATCAACTTGCTGATGGTGCTGCCCGACTCGAATTCCAACTACGCCAAGTCCGCACAGTTCATCCAGACCTGGTACGGCGAGCTGGGCATCAAGGTGACCACGCGCGTCTTGGACCAGGCCACGCTGTCGGACCTGATCCTGCCGCCCGAGGCCGGCGGCAAGAACCACCTGGCCAAGTACGACATTGAGCTGTGGGGCTGGTCGGGCAGCCCTGACCCGAACGCGCTGCTCCAGATCTTCCGGTGCGATGCCATCGGCAACACGTCCGACAGCCAATACTGCAACCCGGCGTACGACACCCTGTACGACCAGGAGACGGCCGCGACGACCAACGACCAGCGGCACCCGCTCCTGGCGCAGATGCAGAACATGGTCTACGACCAGGCGGTCTACGACATCCTGTACTACGACTCCAACCTGGCCGCCTACCGCACGGGCGTCTTCGGCAACTGGGTCAACGTGCCCGCCAACGGCACGCCGCTGTTCACGTACACGACGCTCAGCTACACCAAGCTTGTCAGCGCGGCCGCCGCCGCCAGCGCGTCCCCGTCCGCGCCTGCGTCCGGGGCTCCGTCGGGGAGCGCGGTCGCGTCGGCCGGCGCATCGTCGGCACCGGCCACGTCCGCCCCGACGCCAGCCCCCAGTGCCGACACGGGCAATGCGTCCTCGACCGGCGGCGCGCCGGTGGCCCTGCTGGGGCTCATCGCCGTCGTGGTGGTGGTCGTCGTCGTGCTGCTGCTCATGCGGCGGCGCGGGCCGAGCGCGGAAGACGAGTGATCGCGCCAGCCCATGGCGCGCCAGTGACGGGATCGGGGAGGGCTGCGACGCCCTCCCCGGCCTCGACTTGGGGAGCGTCACCCGGGCCAGGCTCGCCTGAGCGCACCCGATGAACGGTCGCTACGTCGTCAACAAGCTCTCGCGGGCCTTCCTGACGATCGTGGCGATCATGCTGATCAACTTCCTGCTGTTCCGGGCCATGCCCGGCTCGTCCGTGCGCCTGACGCACTCGCCCTACCAGACGCAGGAGCAGATCGACCAGGAGATCCATCGGCTGGGCCTGGACCAGCCCCTGCTGCCGGTGAGCATCTCGATCGTGCCGCCCGAGTTCGCCTGGAACTCGCAGAACCAGCTGTTCGCGTACATCGAGCAGACGCTGTCAGGTGACCTGGGGACGTCCTTCAAGTACAAGGGCCAGCCCGTCACGGCGGTCATCGGCGACCGCCTCGGGCCCACCCTGATCCTCATCGGCCTGGGCGAGGTCATTGCGATCATCCTGGGCCTCACGCTGGGCGCCTATTCCGGATGGCGCCGCGGCTCAGCCGTGGACCGTGTCGGCGGTGGCTTCGGGCTGATCCTGTACTCGATGCCGTATTTCGTGATCGGCATGCCCCTGATCATCATCTTCGCCGCCGGCCTGGGCTGGTTCCCGACGTCCGGGATGCTCACGGTGGGCGCCACCTATGATTCGTGGACAGGCCAGCTCTTCGACTTCCTCCGCCACCTGGTGCTGCCGCTCGCGACGGTCTCGCTGGGCCTGATCGGCGGGTACTCGATCCTCATGCGTGCCGCGATCGCGGAGACCCGCGCCGAGGACTACGTGACCACGGCCCGCGCCAAGGGTCTGACCGACGGGCGGATCCTCCGGTCTCACGCCTTCCCCAACGCGATGCTGCCCATGGTGACCATCATCGCGATCAACCTCGGCTACGTGGTGGGCGGGGCGATCACGGCCGAGATCGTGTTCAACTGGCCGGGCATCGGGACCCTGACCGTGGACGCCCTGTCCGCCCGCGACTACCCGGTCCTGCAGGGGATCTTCCTCATGCTGGCCGTCACGGTCGTGCTGGCGAATCTCGTTGCCGACCTGGTCTACGGTTTCCTCGACCCGCGGGTGCGGTCGTGAGCGCTGCCTCCGTGGCCGTGCGGCGACCGAGCCGGCTGCGGGCCCTCCGCGAGTTCGCGGCCCGGTTCAGCACCCGGACGGACGGCATCCTGGGCGTCGCGATCCTGACCGTGTTCGTGATCCTCGCCCTCGCGCCGGCGCTGTTCGTGGGGCCGCTGGAGAACGCCGTGACCGCCAGCGGCGATCCGCTGACGCCGCCGTCCGCCGCGCACCTGTTCGGCACCGACGAGCTGGGCCGCGACATGCTCAACCTCACGGTCCACGGGGCGCGGATCTCGATGACGATCGGGCTGCTTGCAACGGTGATCACCGTGGTCGTGGGCGTTGGCATCGGAATCCTGTCGGGCTTCCTCGGCGGCAGGTGGGACGCCTTCCTGATGTGGCTGACCGACGTCTTCCTGGTCCTGCCGAACCTCGTGCTCGCCATCGCGCTGGCGCCGATCCTGCTCGATCTCGTCGGCGACAACGCCGAGCTGCTCGGCATTCGGGCGACCCTGCTCGTCATCGTCGTGGTCATCGGGCTCACCAGCTGGGCCACCACGGCGCGCGTCATCCGCTCGCAGGTCCTCTCGCTCAAGGAGCGGGCGTTCGTGGACCGGGCGCGGGTGATCGGCAGCGGCTCGGGCCGCATCATGCGGCGGCACATCCTGCCCAACATCATCAACCTGATCGTCGCCCAGGCGGTGCTGACCTTCGCGTACGCGGTGTTCACCGAGACCTCGCTCGCGTTCATCGGCCTCGGCGACCCGTTCAGCCCCTCGTGGGGCCAGATCCTCAACGCTGCGCAGGAAGCCGGCGCGCCCGGCTTGCTGGCATGGTGGTACATCGCCCCGCCGGCGGTCTGCGTGGTGCTGGTGGTGGTGGCCTTCACCCTGGTCGGCAACGCCCTCGACGACGTGCTCAATCCCAAGTCCGGAGCACGCCGGTGACCGCGCAGCACGAGGCCAGGGGCCGCCGCCAGTGGCCGCTCCCCAAGCAGGCCGTCCCAGGTGCCCCGCTGCTCGAGGTGGAGCACCTCTCGGTCCGCTTCAGGATGGCGTCCGGGCCGTCGGTCAAGCCGGTTGACGACGTCAGCTTCCGCCTGGACGACGGCGAGGCGCTGGGCATCGCAGGCGAGTCCGGTTGCGGCAAGACCACCACTGCACTCTCGCTCGTCCGGCTGCTGCCGGCCAACGGGCGCATCAGCAACGGCTCCGTGAAGCTGTTCGGCATCGATCTCGTGCCCAAGACCGAGCGCCAGCTGGCGCGGTACCGCTGGCGCGAGGTCTCGATGGTCTTCCAGGGCGCGATGAATGCGCTCAACCCCGTCAAGCGGATCGGCGATCAGATCGCAGAGCCGCTGGAGGTGCGCCTGGGCCAGCCGCGCGACGCGTCGCTCAGGCGGGCGGGCGACCTGCTGGAGCTGGTGGGCATCCCGCGCCAGCGCGCGGCGGCCTACCCGCACGAGCTCTCGGGCGGCATGCGCCAGCGCGCGATGATCGCCATGTCGCTCGCCTGCGACCCGGCCATCGTGATCGGTGACGAGCCCACCACCGCGCTCGACGTGATGGTTCAGGCGCAGATCCTGGCGCTGCTCGAGCGGCTCCGCAAGGAACTTGGCCTGTCGCTGATCCTCATCACGCACGACCTGTCGGTCATCGCCGAGACGTGCGACCGGGTGATGGTCATGTACGCGGGCAAGGTGGCCGAGGAGGGGCCGGTCCGGCGGGTGTTCACCGCGCCGCGCCACCCGTACACGGCCAGGCTGCTCGCCGCGTTCCCGAACATCCGCGCGGACCGCAGAAACCTGGAGGTGATCCCGGGCTCGCCGCCCGACCTGCGGACCCCGCCCCCCGGCTGCCGGTTCGCCCCCCGCTGCGACAGGGCCATGCCGCAGTGCACCGAGGAGGTGCCGCCCGAGGTGCGCTTCAGCGACGGCGTCCGCGTGGCGTGCCACCTGTTCCCGCCGGGCGCGGAGGGCGCGCTGTCCGGCGCCGCAGCCGGCCTGGCGGTCGTTTCGACGCCCTCTGCCGCGTCGCCGCCCGAGGGGTCCCGCCCGTGAGCGACGAGCTGGTCCGACTCGAGAACCTCGAGGTCCACTTCCCGATCCGGGGCGGCCTCACGGACATCGTGCTGCGCCGCACCAAGGGCGTCGTCCGCGCCGTGGACGGCATCGACCTCGTGATCCAGCGAGGCGAGATCCTCGGCCTCGTGGGGGAGTCGGGTTCGGGCAAGACCACCACGGGCCGCGTCGTCGTCAAGCTCACGCGGCAGACCGGCGGCCGGGTGGTTGTTGACGGCCTGGACGTCACGAACCTCTGGGGCACAAGGGCGCTGCGCCCGTACCGGCGTCGCGTGCAGCTGATCTTCCAGGACCCGTACGAGACGCTGAACCCCAAGCACACCATCGGCGACTTCGTGGCCGAGCCCCTCGAGGTCATGGGGATCGGGACCTCCCAAGACCGGCCGCAGCGGGTGCTCGACGCCCTGGACGCGGCCGGCCTCCGCCCCGCTGCGGACTTTGCCGCCCGCTTCCCGCACGAACTCTCGGGCGGCCAGCGCCAGCGCGTGGTGATCGCCGGAGCGCTGGTCATGGCGCCCGAGCTGATCGTCGCCGACGAGCCGGTCTCGATGCTCGACGTCTCGATCCGGACCGAGCTCCTCCGCCTGATGCTGGACCTCCGGCGCGAGCGCGGGCTGACGTACCTGTTCATCACCCACGACCTCTCGCTCGCCTGGGTGCTGGCGGACCGGATCGCGGTGATGTACCTGGGCAAGATCCTGGAGATCGGACCGGCCGAGGCCGTGATCCGCTCGCCGCGCAACCCGTACACGCAGGCGCTGGTGTCGGTGAGCCCGTCCACCGACCCGCCCGAGGGCGAGGGAGTGGACGAGCGCACGATCCTGGTGGGCGAGACGCCCGACGCGGCGCACGTGCCCTCCGGTTGCAGATTCCACCCGCGCTGCCCCGTGGCGTTCGCGCGGTGCGCCGCCGAGGAGCCACCCCTGTTCGACGTGGGCGGGGGTCAGCAGGCGGCGTGCTGGCTGGTCGAGCCCGGGGCCATGCCAGCCGCCTGATCCATTCCCCGCGCCGGGACGAATACCCGTCAGACGCGGCGTCGTGCAGCCGAACGGCGGATGGCCGCGCAGCTGCATCACAGGCCATGCTCAATCCAGCGTTCCTCGAGTGGCTCCGCACGACAACCGAGGCCCGATGGGCCGATCCGTCACTGCGCGACATCGCGGCGATCGGGATGGGCGAGCCGGCGTGGCTGCCCGGCACGCGGTGGCGTGGGGGCATCGGCGATTCCGACCTGCGCATCATCGAGGCGATGTTCAGCGTCAGGCTGCCCGCCGCCTACCGCCTGTTCCTCACCACGCTCCACACGCCCGACCCGGCCATGGCCGCGACCCAGGCGCGCGCAGGCCGCCTCGTGCGGGTCGAGGGCCGTCTGTTCACCGACTGGACCGGCCCCACCACGCCGATCATCGCTGCGTTCGAGCGGCCGCTCGAGGGTCTGCTGCGAGGCGTTGCACTGGGTCGCTGGCACCCGGCCTGGGGTGAGCGACCGGGCGACGAGCGCGACCGCGCGCGCCTCGTTCGGCGTCTGGCGGCGTCGGCCCCCCGGCTCCTCCCGTTTGCGGGCCAGCGCTACCTCGTCGCCACGCCGGGGGCTGAAGACGGCCCGGTCCTCGCGGTCCACGGGGCGGATGTCGCCGTGATCGCTCCGGACCTTCGTCACGGTCTCCTGCGCGAGTTGGGGCTGGCGGATCCGGGCGCGCCTGTTGAGCAGCCCGGCAGGGTCCGGGAAGCCGAGGCGGCTGCCCTGGCCGGGCACGCGGCCGGCGCGGCGCCCGCCGCTCGGGTCCCGTTCTGGTCTGACCTCGTGGACGGCGTCCCCTGGCGGCCCCCGGGCGCCCCGCCCCGGAGTTGACGATGCCACTGGCGGAGCTGCCGCCCGGGACGACATCGCCGCCATCGCCGACAATGGCCCCATGACCGAGATGGCCATCGAGACCCGCAGCCTCCGCAAGGCCTACGGCAGCACCATCGCACTCGAATCGCTCGACCTGCTCGTCGGGGCGGGCGAGGTGGTGGGCCTGCTCGGCCCCAACGGTGCCGGCAAGACGACGGCGGTGAAGCTGCTCCTGGGCCTCGTGCGCAAGTCGGGCGGGGAGGGGGCCGTCCTCGGTCGCCCCCTCGGGGATCGGGCGGCGCGTGCCCGCATCGGCTACCTGCCCGAGCTGTTCCGCTACCAGTCGTGGCTGACCGCCGACGAGGTGCTGCGCCTCCACGCCGGGCTCGCCGGGCTGCCGTGGCCGAGGCAGGCCGCGGAGTTCGACCGCGTCCTGGGCCTCGTCGGGCTCGCTGACCGACGGCACGACCGCGTGGGCGGGTTCTCCAAGGGCATGCAGCAGCGGCTGGGGCTCGCGGTCGCGCTGCTGGGGGATCCGGCGCTGGTCGTCCTCGACGAGCCCACGTCCGCCCTCGACCCCGTCGGCCGCGACGACGTCCGCTCGATCATCCGCGAGGCCCAGTCCCGGGGCACCGCAGTCCTCCTCAACTCGCACCTGCTGGGCGAGGTGGAGCGGCTGTGCGACCGTGTGGTGATCGTGAACAGGGGCAGTGTCGTGGCAGCCGGCACGCTGGGGGAGCTCCTCGGCGAGTCGGCGGTCCGGATCCGGGTCACGGGGCTCCCCGCCGACCTCTCGCCGCTCGCCCCGTTCGGCCCGCTGGCGGAGGAGGACGGATGGCTCGCCATCCGCCCAGTTGACACCGAGCGCATCCCCGAAGTCGTGGCGACGGTCGTGTCGATGGGTGGGCGCGTCCATGCTGTGGACCCGGCGCGGCAGACGCTCGAGGAGCTGTTCCTCGACGTGGTGCGCGGCGGCGAGCGGGGAGGGCGCCCGTGAACCCGCGCATTGTGCTGGTGGTCGCCCAGCTCACCATCCGCGAGATCACGCGCCGGCGGATCCTGTGGGTCCTGGCCGTGCTCTCGCTGGCGAGCGTGGCGCTCGTGGGCTGGGGCGTGGACCGGATGGTGTCGCTCTCGCGCGAGAACGGGGTCAACGCCTATGAGCTCGAGATCGCCGTCTCGCAGATCCTCATCCTGATCGCGTTCATGTTCAGTTTCGTGCTGGCGATGTCGGCGGCGTTCCTGTCCGCGCCAGCCATCGCGTCAGACGTGGAGACCGGGACCGTCCTCGCGATGGTCGCCCGCCCGATGCACCGCGCCGACCTGGTCGTTGGGCGCTGGCTGGGGCTCGCCCTGATCGTGTCCGTGTATGCAGCAGGCTCCGGGCTCCTTGCCATTGGCGTCGTCCGGTTCATCTCGGACTACACGCCACCCTCGACGGCGCTTGCGCTGGCGTTCCTCGCCTTCCAGGCCGTGGCGGTCATGACGCTGGCGCTGGCCCTCGGAACGAGGCTGCCGGGCATCGCCGCCGGCGCCGTCACGGTCGTGCTCTTCGGCCTCGGGTGGTTCACGGGCGTGCTGGGCTCGCTGTCGAACGCGTTCGGCGTGCGGAGCATGGCCGGCCTCGGCGACGCCTTCCGCCTCCTGATGCCCACCGACGGGCTGTGGCGCGGCGTGATCTACGGGCTCGAACCGTCGCAGGTGGTTATCGCGACGCAGCAGGGCGGGCGCCTGGCCGCCTCCAACCCGTTCTTCGCAGACGCCCCGCCGCCCATGGCGTTCACCGTCTGGTGCGCGGTGTGGATCGTGCTGGTCCTCGCCCTTGGCGCGTGGCTGTTCCAGCGCCGGGAACTCTAGCGGCGCGCCAGGGGGCGGCGACGCGGAGAACAGAGTGCGGGGCTCGACGCCGCCCCCCGACCAGCTCGCGTCGCTCGGGCGGTCGCTGGCGGCCGAGCGTCAGCGGCGGGAACGGTCGTGCTTCGAGCGATCGGCACCCGCGTGGTTCATGAAGCCGCTGCCGTCGGCCGTCCGCACCATCGGTGCCAGCAGCACCTCGATCTCCGCCCGGTACGGGCGCCCCTCGGGCCGGGCGTCGAGCCACTGCAGGTAGCCCGGGTCCACGCGGACAATCTCGCCGAGGGACCAGCCGATGTGGCGGCCGAACGGCAGCACCGACCCGCGCGGGTTGCCGGGCGGCGGACCGGCGGCGCCCTCACCGTCTGGCCCCCGGTGCCATGTGACCTCCCCGGAGCGGCCGGTCGGCTGGCGGCCGGGAGAGGGCTGGGACGGTGCCGTGGACGCCTCGGCGGGCGACGTCGACTTCGCCCGCTCCTGGATCGCCCAGAGGGGGTTGTCGGCCCGGCCCTCGCGCCGCCCTGGGGCGATGTAGTGCTCGCGATCGTAGGCAGCGCGCCGCACGGGATCGCGCAGGATCGCCCAGGCGGCGTTGATCTCGGCCATGCGTGCCTCGGCACCGGGGTCCTGGGAGACGTCGGGGTGGTGATGGCGTGCCAGCGTGCGGTAGGCCCTGGCCACTGACTCGGGCTCGGCGGCACGGTCCACACCGAGGACCGAGTACGGGTCTCGCTCCGCGCTCATGACCAGGCATCGGCGAAGCGGGGCGGCCGGACGCGGGACGCAGTGGTCACGCCGCGATAGTAAGCGGTTGGGAACGTCGGCGAGGCTACCATCCGCACATGCCCGACCACGACCCGCGACCGCGCTGCGCCTGGGGAAACCAGCCCGACCCCGCGTACCGTGCCTACCACGACCTTGAGTGGGGCGTCCCGGTCCGCGAGGAGCGCCACCTCTTCGAGTTGCTGATCCTCGAGGGTGCGCAGGCCGGGCTCTCGTGGTCCACGATCCTGCGCAAGCGTGACGGGTACCGGCGCGCGTTCGCCGGGTTCGACCCCTCGGCCGTGGCGGCGTTCGGCCCTGGCGATGTGGCCCGCCTCCTCACCGACGACGGGATCGTGCGCAACCGGGCGAAGGTGTCAGCGGCTGTGGGCAATGCCCGCGGGGTCCTGGCCCTCCGCGACGAGGGCACGACGCTCGTGGACCACCTGTGGTCCTTCGTGGACGGCCGCCCAGTGGTCAACCGATTCCGCTCGCCGGACGAGATCCCTGCCCAGTCGGAGACCTCGCACGCCATGAGCAGGGACCTGCGGCGGCGGGGCTTCCGATTCGTCGGGCCAACGATCTGCTACGCCCTGATGCAGTCCGCCGGTCTGGTCAACGACCACGAGGCGACCTGCTATCGCTGGGCGGAGATCCAGCGGGCGGGCTGACTCGGCGGGCCAGATCCACGATGGCCCAACTGCACGGGGTGACCTTCAGGCGCGGTCCATCTAGACTCCGAGCGTGCAGCCCCTCGAGGTGGACCAGGTTGGCGACGCCCCCGCATCGTCCGGCACCGAGCCGCCGACGGAGCTGTTGCTCCGCGCCCCGACGCTCGAGGCGGTGCGCCTGCTCGAGGCGGATGGCGCCCTGGTCTACCTCCTGAGCGACGCCCGCACCGAGCTGCGGCTCGCTGCCGAGGCGAGCGCGGTGCAGCTGGCGCCGGATCACTTGATGCGCTCCATCCGCCTGCGGGTTGGCGAGGGCCTGTTCGGCACGGCTGTGGCCGAGCGGTCGATCGAGCTCACGGGCGACTACCAGGCCGATGCGCGGTTCCCGCACCCCGACCGGATCGATGCGTTCGCCCGCGAGACCGGGCTGCGCTCCTTCGTCGTGGCGCCGCTCGTGGCCAACGACGACGTCCTGGGCGCCCTGGGCGTCTACGATCGGCGGCCCCACGCGTTCGGCCCGCAGCAGGTGGCGCTGGTCCGGGTCCTCGCGGACCATGCGGCCCTCGAGGTCGCGAATGCCCGCCTGATCGCCGAGCTCGACCGGTCCCGCCTGGTGACCAAGCGTCAGGCCGATGTGGAGCGTGCGCTCCGAGAGCTCGGGACGCGGATCTCCGCGGAGGGCGACGTGCCGTCCGTGGTGGGCTCCGTCGTGCACGAGGCCGCTCGGCTCACGGGCGGGGACGGCGGGCGTGTGGACATCCTCGACGCGGACGGCCGGGTCCTGCTGGGCGTCTACGCCACGGACCGCGACTCCGAGGTGGGCAACCGCTGGCCTGACGACCCGGACGACAACGTGGAGGTGGGTGTGTCCGGCCGAGCGGTGCTGACGCGCGCGCCGGTCAGGACCGACGACTACCTTGAGGACGCGGGGTTCATGCATCGCCCGAGCCCCGACGGCTTCGTCCGCTCGATGGGCATCCGGGCGGTGGTGGCCGTCCCCCTGTTCGGCGACGACGAGCCGATCGGCGCGCTCACGGTTTGGTCGGTGCGCCCGGCAGCCTTCGACGACGACGATGTCGCGATGCTCCAGACAATCGCCCGGCAGGCTGCGGTGGCGCTGGTCCGAGCGCGGCTCATCGACGAGCTGGGCCGGGGCCGCGAGGCCCTTGCCCGCCGCGCGACCGAGGAGCGCGCGCTGCGAGACCTGGCGCGTCGATCGATGACCTCGCTCGACCCGGCTGGCGTTCTCGACGACGTGGCCACCGAGGCGGCGCGCCTGCTCGGGCCGTCCGGGGCGATGATCGGGCTGCTCCGGCCGGCTCCCCGGAGCGGGCGCCGCGAACGAGCGGTGGGGATCGACCCGGCGGGTCTCGCATCGTGGCGGGAGGCCGTCGGTGACGCAGCCGCGAGGACCGCCGTCGAGGAGCGGCGGACGGTGGTGGGCGAGGGTCCGGCCGCCATCCGCAGCTGGGCCGTCGCCCCGCTGGTGGGCGAATCCGCGGTGTTCGGTGCGCTGGCGGTGCTCTCCCCGCTGCCCGGGGCCTACGGGCAGGAGGAGCGGAGCCTGCTCAACTCGCTCGCCGACCACGCCGCGCTGGCCCTCGCCGGCGCCGACCTCCTCGGACGCCTGGAGGAGTCGGAGGCGCGCTACCGCAGCCTCGTCGAGAGCCTGCCGGACCTGGTGTTCACGTGCGATGCGGACGGCACCTTCACGTTCATGTCGGAGTCCGTCGAGGATGTGCTCGGCTGGACGCCCGCGGAGATCGTTGGCGGCGACTTCCGCGACATCGTCGTGGGGCCCGACGGTGGCCGCCCGCTTGGGCTGCGCTTCCAGGCGGTGGCCGAGAACCCCGGCCGGACGCTGGTCACCCGTTTCGAGCTCCGGACCAAGTGGGGCGAACCCAAGGCGGTCGAGGTCGCCGCGGCCGCAGTCATCCGCGACGGCGTCTTCGCGGGAGTCCACGGCTCGGCGCGCGACGTGAGCGACCAGGAGCGCCTCGAGCGCGAGCTGCGCGAGTCCGAGACCCGCTACCGGTACCTCGTGGAATCGTCGCCGGACCTGGTGTGGATGACCGATGCGACCGGTCGCCTCACCTTCGTGTCCGACCGAGCGATGCCCGTGATCGGCTGGAGTCCCAGGGACCTCATCGGGCGCTCCTTCGCCGACCTGGCCCCCGCCGAGGGCCGCAAGGCGGCCGTCGCCCGCTTCACGTGGCTCCGCCGACACCCCACCGAGCCGCACCGCTCCCGGGCTCGCGTCCTCGGCGCAGACGGGGCGGAGCGTCTTGTCGAGATCACCGGCATCGGGATGCTCGCCGACGGGACGTTCCTCGGCGCACATGGCGCCGCCCGCGACATCGGTGAGCTGGATCGCCTCGAGGCGGACCTCCGTCGTCAGGCCGGCGAGCTCGCCGCGTCCGAGGAGCGGGCGCACCTTGCCCGCGAGCTGCACGACTCAGTCACCCAGGCGCTGTTCTCGATGACGCTCCAGTCGCGCAGCCTCGAGCTGCTCATGGCTCGCGACCCGGCGCAGGTGCCGGGCAAGCTGACCGAGTTGCGCGAGCTCCAGCGGGACGCGCTCGCCGAGATGCGCGCGCTGATCTTCGAGCTGCGGCCGGGCAACCTCCAGCAGCACGGCCTGGTGCAGGCGCTCCGGACGCACGCCGCCGGGCTCTCGGGCCGGATCGGCCTGCCCGTCGTGGTGGACGCGGACCTCGGTGACCGACGGCCCTCGCTCGACGTCGAGGAGGCGATCTACCGTATTGCCCAGGAGGCGCTGCACAACGTGGTGAAGCACGCCGGGGCGCGGCAGGCGCGGGTGGAGATCGCGCGCCAGGCGGACGGCATCCGAGTTCGGGTCGAGGATGACGGTCACGGGTTCGACCCCGACGAGGTGCCTGACGGCCACTTGGGGCTGGCCGGGATGCGGGCGCGCGCCGAGCGGCTCGGCGGACGGTTCCGCGTCACGTCCGAGCTGGGTCGAGGCACGGTCGTGGAGGCCGTGGTCCCGGAGGCAGCCACCCGCGACGCAGGCCGACGCGTGGATGCCGCGAGCTTCGTTGGAGCAGCACGACGATGACCAACCCTGATCCGACCACCGACGCCACGCCGATCTCCGGGCCTGATGCCGCACCGCTGCCCGGCGCCAACCCGCCGCCGGGAGCGACCCCGCTCGGTGCCGCGCCGCCCCCACCCGGTGCTCCCCCCGCGTGGGGTCAGCCGGCCCCGTGGCCGGAGCGACGCGAGCCGCAGGCGCCCGGCCTCGTGCTGGGGATCATCCTGGTCGTCGTCGGCGTGTCGGTTCTGGCGCTCAGGGTCGCCGAGGTGTGGGTCGGTCCCAACCCGTGGACGCTATGGCTCGTGGTGCCGGGCGTCGCGATGGTGGCGGCCTCGCTCGCCATCCCCACCCGGGGCGGCCTCGGGCTCGCCATCCCGGGCGCGATGCTCGCCATCGTCGGGCTGATCCTCTACGTCCAGGACACCTGGGGTGGCTACGGCACCTGGGCCTACGCGTGGGCCCTGGTCGCTCCGACGGGCCCTGGCCTCGCGATGCTGTTCTACGGCGGCCTGAAGGGCGATCGCGAACTCGCTCGCGAGGGTCTCCGGGTGACGCTTGTCGGGATCGGCCTGTTCCTGGGCTTCGCCCTGTTCTTCGAGGGCGTGATCGGCATCTCCGGCCACCGCATCGAGCACCTCGACCAGGTGCTCCCGTACGCGGCGATCGGCCTGGGCGTGCTCCTGATCGTGCTCGCCGTCGTGGACGGCGGCCACCGTGACGCATACCGCGACCAGCGACGCGCCGAACGACAGGCGGCGAAGGAGCTGCGCCGCGCCGAGCGCGCCGCCCGCCGCGCCGCCCGCTAGTCGATCGCGAGGACCTTGTAGCTGGTCCCGCCGCCGGGCGTGACGATCTCAACGAGGTCGCCCACCTTGCGGCCCATCAGCGCGGCGCCGACCGGTGAGGCGCTCGAGACGCGCCCCGCGCGGATGTTGGCCTCGGCCGCCCCGACGATCTGGAGGCGCTCCTCCTCGCCGTCCACCTCAACGCGCAGGTGGGATCCCAGCTCCACCTTGGCGCCCCGCTCGGTGGGCGAGCTCACCACGGCCACCTTGAGCTTTGCCTCGAGCGCGTTGATCCGCCCCTCGAGGAACCCCTGCTCCTCGCGGGCGGCGTGGTACTCGGCGTTCTCCTTGAGGTCCCCGTGCTCGCGGGCAGTGGCGATGCGCTTGATCACGTCGGGCCGTTGGGCGGTCAGGAAGGCCAGCTCGGCCTGGAGCCGATCGAGGCCCTCCGGCGAGACGTACAGCGGCTCTGCCATCTTGCGCGGCGAGCCCTGCGCGGCGTACGCCGCTGCCGACGCGATGCGCCCCGTGCCTCGACCGGGAGCAGGACGCCGGCCGCGCTTCGCCTCATCGCGGGCACCGTCGGCCTCGGCCGTGGGCAGCGTCACGATCCGGGTGACCGGGGGCGGCGTCGGCTCCTTCACCTCGGGCAGGAGCATGTTCGCGATGCCGGTCTCCTTGCGCGCACCCGACGGCGATCGCCAGACGGCCCAAGGCAGGACCGCGGAGCTGTCGAGCAGCGCGGCGCGCTCGGCAGCGGGCACGCCCGCCGCGAAGGCGTCCATCAGCGCGTCCTCGTACTCCTCGGGCGCGTCAGTGGCCGCCCACCAGACGCGCAGCTCGGCAGGTGTGCGCAACAGGTGCAGCCACAGCCCCGACCCGGCCGGCTTGCGGTCGCCGGGGATGGTCTTCGCGAGCGCGTTGACGCGGGCCGCGACGCTCCCCGTGCTCGACCCGATGAACAGGACCGGCTGCGAGGGGAGCCAGAACTTGGCGAGGCGTGTCTGGACCTCCTTGCCCCCGGGCCGCCTGCCGTCAAGCCGGAGCTCCGGCACGCGCTCGACCCAGCGGCCGATGACCGCGAGGTCCACCGACAGGTTGGCGGCGGGTGCCTTGATCTCCACGAGGTAGACGCCGGGCCCACTGTGGTGGAGCGGCTTGCCCCACATGGCCGGGCCGTCGGCGAGCAGGCCGACCTCACGGAGGAGGGCGGCGGCGCTTCGATCGTCGGGCATGGGTCTCCTGCTGGGCTCGAGGCCGGCCGCGGGTCTGTAGCCCGGATCGGCGTATCGTCCCACCCATGATGCCGAAGGAATCCAGACGACGCGGCCGCGTGGTCCGCGGGGCTGCCATGGGCGTCGTTGGGATCGCCCTCCTCGTCCTTGCCGCGACAGCCTGGGGGCCGCTCGCAAACTCGTCGGGCACCTCGCCGAGGTCGCAGGCGACCTCGAGCACAGCGGCGGTGCCCGGCGGCAGCGTCGCGCCCGGTCCGCCCTCGGCGTCACTCCCGTCGTCGCTCCCGTCGTCGGCCGCGCCGGCGTCAACGCCCAACCCGTCGCCCATCGCCGCGCGCCTGCAGCAGGCGCTCGACGGCATGCGCGCCAAGCTCTCCATCCCGGGCGTGTCCGTGGCGATCCTCTGGGACGACGGCCGGACCTGGGTCGGCGCATCGGGGATGCGAAACGTCGCGGCGGGTGACCCGATGACACCCGGTACAGCGTTCGCGTTCGCCTCGATCTCCAAGACATTCACCGCGGCTGTCGTGCTGCAATTGGTCCAGGAGGGGAGGCTGGCGCTCGACAACTCGGTGGCACCGCTGCTCCCGCAGTACAAGCTCGATCCGCGGATCACCCTCCGGATGCTGCTCGACCACACCAGCGGCCTGCCCGACTACTTCTTCGGCAAGGGCATCGACGCGGCGCTGCAGGCGGACCCGAACGCCTCGTGGACCGCGCTGCAGTCGTGGCGCTACGTCCCCAGCCCGCACGCCACGCCGGGCAGGACCTGGCTCTACTCGAACACGAACTACCTGCTGCTGGGCGAGCTCGTGACGGCCGTGACCGGGCATCCGCTGGCCGCCGAGGTGCGGACGCGGCTGCTGGACCCGCTGGGCCTCACCGGCACGTACTACCAGGCGGTGGAAGCGCCGAGGGAAGCCGGCACTCTGGGATACCTCATGCTCGCCACCTCCAACGGGAAGTGGCGGGTCGAGCCCGTGGCGGCGGCGTCAGACGTGATGCCGTTCCGGTCCGTGGTGACGGCGGCAGGCGGCGCCGGTTCGATGGCCGGGACCGCGCTCGACGCGGCGCGCTGGATGCGGGCGTGGGCGGGGGGCCAGGTGCTCAGCGCCACGATGCAGGCGCAGATGCTGGCGGACATCGCCCGGACCGTGATGCTCCATGCGGCCATCCCGTACGGCCTCGGCATCCAGCGGGTGACGCTCAACGGGTACACCGCCTACGGGCACTCAGGTCGGTACCTCGGGATGCGCGACGTCGCGCGCTACCTTCCCCAGGCCGGGATGACGATCGTGGTCCTGACCAACGAGAGCGCATTCGACCCCAACCGGATCGCGAGCGGGCTGCTCAACGTGGTGCTGCCGTCGCCGACCCCGTCGCCGACCGGGTCCACGATCCCCGGGGCATCATCGTCGGCTGGGCCGTCCACGTCGCCGGCCCCGTCGCCGTCGCCATCCTGAGCGTCCGCCGCCGCCCGATCCGGGAACCTGCGGGCCGCGATGCGCTGGAGCGCCCTCTCCGGATTCGGCTTGGCGCATGGCCGAAGCAACGGCTGGCCGAACGCGCCCGGATCCGGGCGGATCGCCGCGGCACGCGCCCGTCGGGTCCGATCTGGCGGTGTGCCGCTAGCGGCGGCGGGTGGACGGGCCGGTGCGCCCGCCGCCGCCACTCGACGAGCCGCCCGCTCCCCGTGGCGCCCGCAGCGGCTGCGGCTCCACGCGACGCGGCGTGAACCCGTCCGCGACCTCCCAGGGGATCGCGTACTGGATCAAGTGCTGGACGCCGCGCAGCAGGTCCGCCTCGTCCACCGTGACGAGGCTGACGGCATCGCCCGTGGCCCCGGCGCGCCCCGTCCGGCCGATGCGGTGGACGTAGTCCTCGGGGTTCCACGGGAGCTCGAAGTTCACGACGTGCGGCAGGTCGTCGATGTCCAGCCCGCGCGCTGCCACGTCGGTGGCCACGAGGACGCGGATCTCACCGGCCTTGAACGACTCGAGCGCCTTGGTGCGGTCCGCCTGGGCGCGGTCGGAGTGGATCGCGGTGGCGGCCACGTTGTTGCGGTCGAGCCATGACGCCAGGCGAGACGCCGTGAGCTTCGTCCGGGTGAACACCAGCACCTGATTCCAGTCGCCCTCGAGGATCAGGTGCCGGAGGAGCTCCTCCTTGCGATCGCGGTCCACCGGGTACACCAGCTGGCGCACGCTCTCGGCGGGGGTGCCGTGGCGGGCGACCTCGATCGTGACCGGGTCGTTGAGGATGGAGCCGGCCAAGCGCTTGATGTCGTCCGAGAAGGTGGCCGAGAACAGCAGCGTCTGCTTGCGGTTCGGCAGCAGGTCCAGGATCCGGCGGATGTCGGGCATGAACCCCATGTCCAGCATCCGGTCAGCCTCGTCCAGGACGAGGATCTCGACCTGCGTGAGGTTCGCCGCCCTCTGGCCCACGAGGTCGAGGAGGCGACCCGGCGTCGCCACGAGGATCTCGATGCCGGCCAGGAGCTCCTTGATCTGCGGGTCCAGCGGCACGCCGCCGTACACGACCGAGGCGCGGAGCGGCACGGAGCGGCCGTAGACCTTGATGGCCTCCGACACTTGGACCGCCAGCTCGCGGGTCGGTGTCAGCGCGAGCGCCCGCACGGGATGGCGCGCGGGCGAGAACGAGGTGTTGGCATAGGGCCGGAGTCGGTCGAGGATCGGGAGCGTGAAGGCGGCCGTCTTGCCCGTGCCCGTCTGGGCCGCGGCGAGGACGTCCCGACCCTCGAGGATGAGGGGGATGGCCCGCTCCTGGACGGGCGTCGGGGTTTCGTACCCCTCCTCCTCGACGGTCTGCAGGAGGTCCGGGGAGAGCCCCAACTCATTGAATTGCAAGTTGTTCGACGTTCCTCTCTGCGACCGCTGTGCGGCGGCCCGCGTCGGTGGTGGCCCGGCGCGGCGCCCACGTGTCAGGGCCCTGTGCCCTCGACCCCCGGGGCGGCGGCAATCGCCGAACGCCCGGAGCATACCCGACAATGAGGCCATGGGCGCGCAGGGGACCCGGGCGATCGACGCCGCGAGGCGGGCCGGCATCGCCCATGTGGTGCATGAGTATGCGCACGACGAGCGCGCGAGCCTGAAAGCCGGCGGGCGGGGCTACGCGCTCGAGGCGGTGGAGGCGCTGCGGGTCGACGCGGGACGGGTGTTCAAGACCATCGTCGTCTCGTGTGACGGCAAGTTGGGGCTGGCGGTCGTCCCGGCGGACTCCGAGGTGGACCTCAAGGCGGCGGCCGAGGCCATGGGGGGCCGCAGGGCGGCGATCGCGGAGCCGGCCGAGGCCGAGCGCGCCACGGGGTACGTCCTCGGCGGCATCTCGCCGCTGGGCGCCCGGCGACCCCTGCCGGTGCTGCTGGACGCGTCCGCCGCGCAGTTCCCCACGATCCACGTCTCGGCGGGCCGCCGCGGTCTGGAGATCGAGTTGACCGCCGCCGACCTGGTGACGGTCACGCGAGGCAAGCTGGCCCGAGTCGCACGGCACGGGTAGGGGACGCCGCCGACCTGGCCTACCCGCTGATCTCCGCGCGCTCCGACAAGAGGGGGCGACGGCGCAGGCGGCGGCAAGCCAGACCCTCGCCATCACCATGGCGGGGCCGAGATCGTGGCGCGACGCAGCACCGACCGCGTCACCGATATCCCCCCGTGGATCGGCGGTCATGCCCGCGAGACGGCCCGCGAGACAGCGTGTTCCCGGAGTGGCATACTTCCGGCCAGATGGGGTCGTCCTCATCAGCGAAGTCAGGATCCCAACACAGCATCCGCCGTCGGTCCGGCAGGCACCTGCCCGCTTCGAGTCCCCGCCCTTCAGCAGCCGCCGACGGCACCATTCCCACCGTCACCGTGAATCATGCACGGTGTTCCGGCAGAGGGGAGGCAAGACGGTTGCCCCAGCACGGTCCAGGCGCCCAATGGGCGCCCGTGAGGAGGATGCGGTCGCTGGCGATCGCCGTCCTCGCCGCTCTCACTGTGTTCGGCGCAGTCGCCGCCGTTGCTCCCGATGCCCGCGCAGCAACCTACAAGGTTGTGATCGTGGTCGGGCCCGTCGGTTCGAGCACCGCCAACTACCGTTCCAACGCCGACCTCCTCGCCAGCCAGGCCGCCGGCTATGGCGCGGCGGTCGTCAAGGTCTACACCCCCAATGCCACCTGGCCGCGTGTCGCTGCGGCCGCGCGGGGGGCGAACGTCCTGATCTACCTCGGCCACGGCAACGGCTGGCCCAGCCCGTACGGCCCCTTCGCCTCCTCGCGGATGGATGGCCTCGGGCTCAACGCCGCCCTCGCCTCGGGCGACACCAACACCAAGTACTACGGTGAGGCGTACGTTGCCAAGCTGGGGCTCGCGAGGAACGCCGTCGTGATCCTCAACCGGCTCTGCTACGCCTCGGGCGATTCCGAGTGGGGCACGGCCAATCCCACCAGGGCCACTGCTGTCGAGCGCGTCGACGACTATGGAGCGGGCTTCCTGCGCAGCGGCGCCAGGGCGGTCTTCGCAAGCGGCATCACCAGCGTGTCATTCGTGCTGCGCGGGCTGTTCAGGGGGTCTGCCTCCATGACGATGGCCCAGCTCTTCTGGTCGGACCCGGCCAAGACGAGCAAGTACAAGCTCTCCTTCGCCGGTGCGCGGACGCCCGGCACCACGGCCCTCATGGACCCCTACGCGGCGAACCGCTATTACCGGTCCGTGATCGGGTGGCTGGCCACCACTGTCGGCAACTGGCGCTCGGGCTGACGCCTCCTCCTCAGCCCGGGGCCACTCCAACGGGCGGGTGCGGCATCGATGCCGCACCCGCCCGTTTCGCTGTCCTCGGCCGACGCCGGCGCTCGTGGCGAACGTCACCCGGCCGGAGGCCGTCCTCAGTCGGAGGCGATCCTGCACACATGGAACGTGCCGTCCGGCGCAGCCGAGCCGAAGAAGCGCTCCTGGAGGTTCTCCCCCTCCTGGGCGACGAGGTAGCCCGTGGGGTCGTACAGGCCGCCACGGCCCTGGTCCTCGCGGGCGGCGTACCCAGCGGGCCACACCACGGCGACCTCCGCGCCGCCCTCGGAGGCGATGAGCGTCAGCGCGTCGCCGACCACCAGCAGCCTCGAGGGCCGGACCACATCCTTGCCGCAGACGAAGCCCGGCGGCGGCGGCGGATCGTTGGCGATCGTGAGCGGCGTGCCCGGCAGAGCGCGGGGTGCCTTGATGTCCAGCCAGGCGCTCCCGGCGAGGAACGTGGCCACGACGGCGGCGATGATGACGAGGGAGATGGCTCGCCCGGACATGGACGAACCCTTCGCCTCGTCGCGCTCGACCATGCCGCCGTCCGTCATCGGTCCCTCGCTCGCGTTCATGGCGCCCGCGCGGCGCGCCGACCGGGCATCATCGTGGCATGCCGCATCGCCATGCTGCCATGGACCCCGTCTGGCGCGCGATCCGGGGCGCCTCGCCGGCCGAGAGGCGCGGGCCCGCGCATGGCCGGGTCACGTTCCTGGGCCACTCGACGCTCCTGCTCGAGGTGGACGATCTGCGGATCCTGACAGACCCGCTGCTCCGCGACGGCGTCGGCCCGGTCCGCCGCCAGGCGAAAACGGTGCTCCCGGAGCTGTTCGCCGACCTCGACGCGGTGTTCATCAGCCACGGCCACCACGACCACCTCGACCTGCCATCGCTCCGCGCCATCCCCGGCCGGCCCACCGTCGTCGTTCCGAGGGGCTTCGGCAGGCTCGTTGGGCGGGCGGTCGCCGGACCGATTGAGGAGGTGGAGCCGGGCGATCGCCTCACCATCGACCGCGTCCACTTCGAGGTCACCGCTGCGGAGCACTCGGGCAAGCGGGAGCCGCTCGGGCCAACCGGCCCAGCGCTGGGTTGCGTCATCCACGGATCGCGCCACATCTACTTCCCGGGGGACACCGACCTGTTCCCCGGCATGGAGCCGCTGGCGGGCACCCTCGATCTGGCGCTGCTGCCGGTCTGGGGATGGGGGCCGAGCATCGGGCCCGGGCACATGGACCCCGGACGCGCCGCCGAGGCAGCCGCGCTGCTGCGTCCGCGGCTCGCGATCCCGATCCACTGGGGCACGTTCTACCCAGCGGGCCTTCGGCATGTGAAGGCCGAGCCGCTCGCCGCACCCGGGCCGCAGTTCGTCGCGGCAGCTGCTCGCCTGGCGCCAGACGTGCCGGTGCGCATCCTCGCCCCGGGCGAGTCGATCGAGCTGGACCTGCCCCGACCCTGACTCGACGTCGCGGGCCGGGACCGGCCATGCGTGACGCCGTGGTGAGCAGGGCCGACGTCTAGGCTCCCGTCGCTGCGCGGGCGAGTGCTTGGTGCCATTTATGCGATAGGAATTTGACAAAAGAGCAAGGCACCTTTATAAAGACGAACGTCAACACGAGCAACTGAGAGGATACTGTGGCGCACGACGTCATTGCGACCTGTCCCGTCTGTGCCCACGAGCTGGCCGTCACGCGCCTCCGCTGCGGGGAGTGCGGCACCACCATCGAGGGCGAGTTCGGGGTTGGCCGGTTCGGCCGGCTGACCCGCGACCAGACGCAGGTCCTGGAGAGCTTCCTGCGGAGCCGCGGCAATCTGCGGGACATGGAGCGCGAACTGGGCATCAGCTACCCCACTGTCCGGGCCCGAGTCGAGGCGCTGGTCCGCGCGCTGGGCTTCGGCCCGCGCGACGAGGCGGACACACCCACACCCGCTGCCGTCGCGGCCGCCAGCGCAGCGGAGATCACCACGGGGCGACGCGAGATACTCGAGCGCCTGTCCCGCAAGGAGCTGAGCGCAGAGGAGGCCGCCGAGGCCATCCGCGCGCTGGGGAGGGATGCCCGATGACCGAGAACACCCGCACCGCAGATCCCGGCGCGCGTGCGCTGCCGCTGGCGGCCGGCGGCGAGCTGGAGCTGAAGCTCGGGTCGAACCGGCTGCGCATCCGCACCACCGACGGCAACCAGGTCGTCATTCGCGGCCGTACGGACCACGACCTCGAGCGCGACGTGGAGATCACGTCGGGGACCGGCTGGATCCGCGTGACAGACGGCCCCGCGGGCTCCTTCCGAGTCGGCCCCATCACGGTCCGCAACGGGGGACACACGCCGGACCTCGACATCGAAGTGCCGCGCAACGTCCGCATCAGCGGCCGCACCATCTCGGGCGACATCGAGGCGGTGGGAATCGCGAGCCCCAGCCGCTGGCAGTCCGCGAGCGGCACGGTGCGGATCGGAGCCGAGTCCGGCCCGGTCACCATCGAGACCATGTCCGGCGACGCAGTGGTGGACGCCCGAGGCACGCTGGCGGTCACCGCCCGTACCGTCTCGGGGTCCGTGAGGATCCGCGCGCCGCGGGTCTCGGTGCTGGACGTGGCGACGACCAGCGGCGACGTGACCGTGGACGCGGCGCTCGACGAGCACGCCAGCCACACCATCACGTCGGTGTCGGGCGACGTTCGCCTGATCACCGGCAGCGAGGTCACCGTGGACCTGCAGTCAGTTGCCGGTGACATCAGGGCCTCCATGCCCCATCGCGTTGACGGCGCGCGGGGCCGCCGCACGGTGGTCGTGGGCTCTGGCCGCGTGCGAGTCCTGGTGAGGACGATGTCCGGCGACGTGCGGCTCAAGCCCGGCGTGCCCGACGTGGCGCCAACCGCCGGCGAGACCCTCGGCGAGGCCCCCCGCGGCACCTTCTGGGCCGACTTCGGGCGTGACTGGGCCGAGTCCGCCAAGGACTGGGCCTCGTGGGGGACCTCCTGGGCTGCCGGGAGGACGTGGGGATCCCCAGCGGATCCGCGGCCCGGGGCCGCGCCCGCGCCCGCGCCTCCGACGCTGCCGACGACCCCGACCCCGACCCCGACCCCGCCCCTGCCCGCGCCCGCCGCGGCCGCGCCCGCCACCCGGGCCGGGACGGATCCTGTGGTTGACCCGACGCTGGCCTCAGCGGCTGCGCCGTCGTCGGGGCCGTCGTCCGACCCCGACGACACCGCGCCCGTCCCGGACCTGACGTACGTGGACATCGAGACGGCCCGCCTCGAGATCCTCCGCTCGCTCGAGCGCGGCGAGCTCAACGTGGAGGCCGCCGCCGACCGCCTCGCCGCGCTCGACGGCGTGGCTGCACCCCCGGAGGCATGAGGTGGCCGAGGATCCGCTCGACACGGTGCTGCGCCTGGTCGCGGAGGGCCGGCTCACCGCCGACGAGGCGGGGCCCATCCTCGCGGCCCTCGACGCGAAGCCCGGCTCGCCGTCGTCCTGGGCGGCCCCGGCCGGGTCGTTCGCGCCGGGCGCCGGCGCCAAGGCCTCGAACGACGTCCCCTCCCCGGAGGGCTCCGGCCGATCGCTGCGGATCGAGGTTCGCGACGAGGGCCGAACCGTCGTCAACCTGCGCCTGCCGCTCGCGCTGGGCCGCTATGCCCTCGACCGGGTCCCGGGCCTGTCCGGCGACCAGGTGGAGCGCGTCCGGGCAGCGCTGAGCTCGGGCATGACCGGACCGGTCCTGGTCGTCGATGACGAGCACGGCGGCGTCCGGATCACCATCGACTAGGCGGCCGACGGCGACTGGAGCTTCACGATGACCACGCCGGCCACCCCCGCCAGTGACGCAACGGCCCCGACCGCCGGGCGTCTCGACCGCCTCCGGGCCCTCCGCATCTGGCACGCGGCCGATGTCCGCGACTTCCGGCTGCTCTGGGCCAGCGAGGGCGTCTCCGTCCTGGGCGACCAGTTCCACGCCGTGGCGCTGTCGTGGCTGGTGATCACGCTCACCGGGTCGGGCCTGGCGCTGGGCACGGTGCTCATCGCGATCTCCGTGCCGCGGGCGCTCCTGCTCATGCCCATGGGCGTCATCGCGGACCGGCGCTCGCAGCGCTCGCTGATGCTCGCCTCGCACCTGGCGCGGGCCGTGATCGTGGCGGCCATCGCCGTCCTGGTCGCCACCGGCAACGCGTCGATCCCGGCGCTCGCCGCGCTCGGCGTGCTGTTCGGCGCGGCGGACGCCGTCTACATGCCGTCCCAGCAGGCCTTCGTGCCGCGGGCGGTCGGGCAGGACCGGCTTCCATCGGCGAACGCCCTGCTCCAGGGCACATACCAGCTCACGTCGATCGTCGGGCCGCCGGTCGCGGGGCTCGTGGTGGCGACTGCGGGCACCGGGATCGCGTTCGGCGTGGACGCGGCGTCGTTCGTGTTCGCGGCCGGCTTCGTCGCGCTCATCTCCCGAGGGGCCGCGAGGGCCGTCGTGGCCACGAGGGGCGGGGCGCCGGCGAGCGAGGGGCCGGCGCTGGCCGACGGGCCAGCCGCGCCCACCGCCCCCGCCGAGGCGCCCGAGGAGCCGTTCCTGCGGGCGTTGGGCGGCGGCCTCAGGTACGTCGCGGCGGACCGCGGCATCGGGGTCATGCTCGCCGTGTCGCTCGTGCTCAACTTCGCGCTCAACGGGCCGGCTGCCGTGGGCATGCCCTGGCTCGCCGAGCTGCGCTTCCACGCCGGCGCCACCGGGCTCGGACTGCTCGTGGCGGGTTGGGCGGTCGGAGGCCTGGCGGGGACGGTGATCGCGGGCAACGTCACCCTCGAGCGCCAGGGCCGCCTCCTGCTCCTCGGTATCGCCGGGTCCGGGCTGGCGATGGCCATGGTGGGCCTCGCGGGCTCGCTCGCCGTCGCGGTTGCGCTGTTCGCCCTCGGCGGCTTCTGCATCGGCTACGTGAACATCGTCGCGATCTCCTGGCTGCAGGCGCGAGTCGAGGTCGCGATGCTGGGTCGCGTCATGAGCGTGGTCCTGCTCGCGGGCTTCGGCGTGTCACCGCTCTCGATGGCCATCGCCGGCGTGCTGATCGACGTCAACGCGACGGCGCTGTTCCTCGGTGCCGGCGGCCTGGTGATCCTCGCCACGATCGCGGCGGTGCTCCTCGGCGCGGTCGAGCTGTTCGACGGGCCGCAGACGGCGCGCGGGCCGGGGCGGGAGTAGGCGCCTCGCTCAGGCGGGCTCGTCGTCGGCGGGCTTCGCCGCGGCGTCGGCGGCCGGCAGCGTCACGGTGAACTTGGCGCCCGAGCCCTGGGGCGAGGTCCCGCTGATCGTCCCGTTCATGGCGTCGGTGATTCGGCGCGCGATGGCGAGGCCGAGGCCGGTTCCGCCGGAGCCGTGGCGTGTCGTCCCGTGGAGGCGGGTGAACGGCTCGAAGATCCGCTCGAGGGCTTCTGGCGGGATGCCGGGACCCTCGTCCTCAACCTCGATCACGGCGTGCGCATCCGCCCTTTGGACACGTACCGTCACGGTGGTCCCCTTGGGCGAGTGGTCCACGGCGTTGTCCACCAGGATCAGCAGAAGCTGGACGAGGCGGTCTCGGTCTGCGAGGGCGAACACCGGGCCGGATGACCTGTGCTCCAGCGAGACGCCGCGCTCGGCTGCCAGCGCGGTGGCCCCGCGGACGGTGTCGGCGGCGAGCGACGAGGCGTCGAGGGTGACGATTGCCACCGCCAGCTTCGTCTCGTCCCAGGCCGACAGCTGCAGCAGGTCTCCCACGAGCAGCCCCAACCGGTCTGCCTCGGCCACGATGTCGGTGACGAACTCGCGTCCCTCGCCAGTGACCAGGCTCTCACGCTCGAGCACCTCTGCGTTGGCGCGGATGAGAGCGGCCGGCGTCCGGAGCTCGTGCGAGGCGTCTGCGACGAAGCGGCGCTGGGCCTCGAACCCCTCGCGGACCGGGCGCAGCGCGCGCTCCGTCACGAGCAGCGTGATGAGCGCGGCACCCACCAGGCCAACGGCTCCCACCGCGGCGATCGCGAGCACAAGCGTCTGCGACTCACGGTCGTGGAGGGCTAGGCGGAAGCCGCCCTGGACGTACCCCTTCGTGGCCCCGTCGTGGGTCACCGGCACGGTGTAGAGGCGGATGTCGACGCCGTTCGCGGTGATGGTCCGCAGGTCTTGCCCGTGCGTCCCGGCCGAGGCCACGGCGGTCGCGTCCGGCAGGCCGGTGAGCGGGTAGTTGGAGCGGTTCTCGACCACGGTCCCGGCGCTGTCCAGCACCAGCACGAAGGTGTCGGATGCACCGGTTGGGCGGTCTGGGTCGGTGGTGGCGTCGCTGTCGGGGGGCTGACCACCGTTGTCACCGCCGCCCAGATCGGCGACGGCCGTGTCGGCGCGGCTCTGGACCGCATCCGCGAGCGCCCGGTCGACGTCCCCGTCGAGTGCGCGCAGGGCCACCACCGCGGTGGCCGCGCCAATGCCCACCACCAGCAGCGCGAGCAGGCCCATCGTGACCGCGAAGAGCCGCCGGCGGGTGCGGCGGAGGAGGCGCTCGGTGGTCCCGATCGGCACGTGCGCTCAGGCCTCGGACTTGAGCGAGTAGCCCACACCGCGGACGGTCTTGAGGCGGTCGGAGCGGTCGAGCTCGCCCAGCTTGCGGCGGAGGTACGAGACGTACAGGTCCACCACGTTGGAGTACACGTCCGGTTCGGCGCCCCAGACCTGGTCGAGGATCTGCTGGCGCGTCACGACCTGGTTGGCGTGGCGGATGAAGTAGCCCAGCAGCGCAAACTCGCGCGCCGAGAGGTCGACCGTCTGGCCGCCAACCTGGGCCACGTGGCGGAGTTCGTCGAGGACGATGTCGCCTGCGGCGAGGCGGGACTCGGCCATGGGCGAGGGCCGGCGCCCCAGCGCGCGGATCCGGGCCAGCAGCTCGGAGAAGGCGAACGGCTTGGCGAGGTAGTCGTCGGCGCCAGCGTCGAGGCCGGCCACCCGGTCATCGATGGAGCCCAGCGCCGTGAGCATCAGGACGGGCGACGTCACGCCCTTGGCCTTGAGCAGCCGCATCACCGTGACCCCGTCGATGTCCGGGAGGCCGCGGTCCAGCACGATCACATCGTGCGGCCCCGTCTCGGCGAGGGCCACGGCGGACACACCGTCGGGCGCCACGTCCACCACGTGGCGCTCCGCGACCAGCACGCGCCTGATCAGCGCGGCCATCTTGGGCTCGTCTTCGACCACCAGGACTCGCATCGCCGAGAATTGTGCAGCCCGCGGAGTCTTTGGTGAAGGGCTCGGCGGCCCGTCTGTGAGAAGTCTCACGCGGGTCTCAGCCAGGTCGCTTCGCGCCGGACCGATCCTGAACGCCACCTGAGACCGCCCGGAGGCACCCTCATGCTGACTCGTGTGGCGCTCCTCGCAGCGTCGCTCGCCGCCTCGGCCGTGCTGGCCATCGGGCTGGCGCTGTTCGGGCTGGCCTCGTCCGCGCCGGCCGGCGGCCTCATCGCTCCGATCGACCCGGCCGCCGCCACCGCGACGGACCAGGCGCCGCAGCCCATCACCCAGATCGACACCGTGTACGTGGTCCCGCCGACCCCGACGCCCACCCCGCAACCCACACCCTCGCCCATCATCATCCAGCGCGTGGTCACCACGGGCGGCGGTGACGGCGCGGGCGGAGGCGACTGATGACCGACCCCCGCATCCCCAACCACCGGCCCGGTCCACCGAGCCACGCCCGCCCGCAGCCGATGGCATCCGGTGCCCACCGTGCGGGGCACGCCGACGTCGAGCAGCACCGCCGGCGGCGCGGCAGGCCCGAGTCGGGCGGCGTCCGCATGGTGATCGGCCTGGCGGGCCTCGCGTCCGCATCGGCCCTGGCCACGGCGATGCTCCCCTCGATCTCGCCACAGCCGGCCACGGTCACGATCGCGGACACGGCCGCAGCCGGCCCGACGCAGCAGCCCGAGCCGTCCGTGATCCACGTCACGCACGTGGTGACGCTGGCACCTGGCCAGACGCTGCCGCCCGACGCGCAGGTCAACCAGTCCCCGGCTGCCGCCACCGCGACCCCGAAGGCGATCCCCAGGCCCACCCCGCGCGTGATCATCCAGACCATCACCCGCCAGTCCGGCAAGCCGTGACAGCGGCTGGCGCCCCGTCGATTGCCGCAGCACGCCGTCCGATGATGGGCGGCGAGGTGGCCGTGCACGCCACAGGCGTGGACGGGGTGCGCGAGCTCGAGGCTGTCCTCGACCGGGTCGGGGCCTGGGCGTCGCGGCTGACCCGCTTCGACCCCACGTCCGAGCTGATGCGCCTCAACGCGGCGACGTCGAACCGCGTGCGCGTGGGCCCCACGATGACCGCCGTCCTCGACTGGGCGCGCTCCGCGGAGGGGCTGACGGACGGTCTCGTGGACGCGGCGATGCTCGACGCCCGGCTGGCTGCTGAGGTCGGCTCTGGCGCGCCGCGGCCGATTGTCGCCAGCCGTCGCTGGTCGCTCGACCGCGGTCCCCGGACGAGCACCGTCCGCCGCGAGCCCGGTGTCCGCTTTGACCTCGACGGCGTCGCGAAAGGCTGGCTCGCCGACCGAGCCCTGGCGATCACGCCGGGCCGCAGCGCCCTGGTGGACGCGGACGGCGACATCGCCCTGCGGCTGGTCGCCGCTGACGAGTGGGGCATCGGCATCGCCGACCCGCGTGAGGCCGGTCGGACGCTGGGCGTCCTGCAGTTCCGCGGCGGCAGCGCGCCCGCCCGCCTCGGCGTCGCCACGTCTGGCACCAGCGTCCACCGCTGGGGGCACGACGAGGGTGCCGCCCACCACCTGATCGACCCGCGGACGTGGCGTCCCGCGACCACCGACGTCGTCCAGGCGACGGTCGTGGCGGCCTCGGCGCGCGAGGCGGAGGCCTTCGCCAAGGCCGCCGTGATCGCCGGCAGCGACCGCGCCTTCGCGCTGTTCGATCGCCCCGGCATCCTGGGGGTGGCGATCCTCACCGAGCGCGGCCAGCTTCGCGCCTCCCCGGAGATGCTCCGATGGCTGGCGTGACCTACGGGGGGATGGACCCGCGAACCAACCTGGTGCGGTTCGCGCTGCCGACGATTGCCGCGGGCATCGTGCTGGGCGGGACACTGCCGGGCGTGATCAGCGGCATCGTCGCCGCCGACCCGTCCGGCCTGCCGTGGCTGTTCGAGCGGCTGTTCGCCTGGATGGCGTACATCGCCACGACGCTGTCTGTGGTGTTCGGCCTGCTGCTGTCGACCAAGGTCCTCGATGCCGTCGCCCGCCGACCGGTCAACTTCACGCTCCACCAGGACCTCGCGGCGGCGGGCCTCGGAATGGCCGGGCTCCATGGCGTGATCCTGGGCCTCGACGCGTCGATGCCGTTCAGCGTCACCCAGATGGTGGTTCCCGGGCTGGCGCCCTACGCGCCGCTCGCCGTGGGCGTCGGGCAGGTCGCGTTCTACCTGATGCTCATCGTGACGGCCAGCTTCTACGTGCGTCGGCTCATCGGCCAGCGGGCGTGGCGCACGCTCCACTCCGTCACGTTCCTCGCCTTCGCAGGCGCCACGGCGCACGGGATCGCCGCCGGCACCGACAGCGGCCACGCGTGGGCGCAGTGGATCTACCTCGGGGCGACGACCGTCGTCGCGTTCCTGCTGGCGTGCCGGTTGGCGATCTCGGTGGCGGGGCGCCTCGAGCGCCGAGTCCGCGAGACCCGGGCGTTCTAGCGGCGACGCCCCCACCACGGTTCGCGGGCCGCCGGCAGGTTCAGGCCGGGCCCGGGACGCCGGTCCGAGGCGCCAGGTGTTCGCCGAAGAACCCGAGCACCCGGGCCCAGGCATCCTCGGCCGCCTCCTCTTGGTATCCCAGCTTGGACGGCCCCCGACGCATCACCGCCAGCAGCAGCCCGTCGTGCTGGCTCATGAACGAGTGGCCGGCGTCGGGGTACGTCTTCACGTCGTGCGGGACGCCCGCATCGGCGAGCGCTGCCTCGAGCCTGGGACCGTTCTTGCCGAACGTCCCGTCGCGTCCGCCGTACGACGCCACGACCGGGCAGATCTCAGGGATGATCGACATGTCGGCCGGCAGCCCGGCGTAGAACGGGGCTACCGCGCGCAGCTCGTGCTCACCGCGGGCCGCGTAGAGGATGGCGAACCCGCCGCCGGCGCAGAAGCCCGCCATGCCGATCCGGTCGGGGTCAACCTGCGGGCGCCTGGCCAGCCAGTCGTGGAAGGCGCGCATCTCGCGATACGGGCGGCCGGTGGCGACGTGGCTCATGCCGCGCATGAACCTTGCGATGCACATCGGCTTGAACCCGGACCCCAGCAGGTCTGGCGCGAGCGCCACGTAGCCGTTGTCGGCGAACCGGGTCGCGAGCCGCCGCATGTCGTCATTGAGGCCCATGACCTCGTGGACCAGGATGACGGCGGGGTGGGGCGGGAGGGGCTGATCCGGATCGGCGTCGGCAGGATGGTCGGGCTCAGCGTAGAACGCCGTGAGTTCGCGGCCGTTGCCGTGGAATGTGAAGTCGCGTCGGGTCGCCATCGGCAAATGCTAACGGGGTGAGCTGGACCGCGCCTCAGATCGGGCTCACGACCCAGGCCACTCCGCAGCGGACGACGCTGCGCCGCTTGACGCCGGGGGTGACCGTGTCGAGCTGGACGACCGGCAGACCGCTCGCGGGGGCGTGCAGATGGACGGTTTGGACGGCGAAGTCGGCGGTCCAGCCGGAGAAGTCGGCGCGGAACCGGATGCCCACGACCCTCTCCGACCGAGCGGCGTAGGCGGCAGGGTCGGTCACCGGGAGGATCAGTCGGCCGATGCGCGCCCTGCCGAGTCCCGGATGGTCGAACGCCCGCCGTGCTGCGAGAGCGTCGGGGCCCCACTCGGCGCCGACCATCTCGTGCTCGATGAGGAACGGCGGCTCCTCGGGTCCGAGCGTCGGGAAGGCGGTGACCCAGCGCACGGTCTCCCCGTCGTGGCGCAGGCGCCACCCGTGGACAGGATCGCCGATGGGCGATCCCGCGTGGCGCAGGCGGGCCACCTCCATCGCGCAGTCGTCCACCGCGATCGACCAGGTGGCGAGGCCCTCCCGCCCGGCGTCGAGCAGGTCGAGCGCGGCGCGGCCGACGGCGAAGTCGGTGTTGGCCAGCACGAGCCCCCGCTCGAAGGTGCCGATCAACTCGAGGTACGCCTCGCCGAGGAACGCGAGACGGTTCCAGGTGCCCGCGGACTCGTGGCGACCGCCACCCGTGAAGACGAGCCCGAGCTCCCGCTCGAGGTCGGCGGCGGCGGCGTCCGGGTCGTGCACGGCGATGACGAGATGGTCGATGCCCAGAATGGCCACCTGCGGATCGTAGCCGGTGGGTCGGTCGTGGCGGTGCGGGGTCCGGCGGTTCGGCGGTCCGACCAGTGTCGCGTACGATGGCGCCATGCCCGACACCGTGACCGCGCTCCCGTTCACCGGCAATCTCGACGCCGACGCCCTGCTCGCCGCAAACCCGCTCGCCCTGCTCATCGGCTTTGCCCTCGACCAGCAGGTGACGGTCCAGAAGGCGTTCTCCGGCCCCCTCGAGTTGGTCCGGCGCACCGGCGGCCTTGACGCGGCCGTGATCGCCGCCATGGCGCCGGAGGCCCTCGAGACGGCCTTCCGCACGCCGCCGGCGCTCCACCGCTTCCCCGGCATGATGGCCCGGCGCGTGCAGGAGCTGTGCGCCGCGGTCGCGTCCGAGTACCACAACGACGCCGCGCGGATCTGGACCGGGGCGACGGACGCCAAGGACCTGCGCGCCCGCCTCAAGGCGCTGCCGGGGATCGGCGACGGGAAGTCGGCGACCATCATCGGCGTCCTCGCCAACAGGTTCGGCGTGCGCCCGACGGGCTGGGAGTCGCTTGTGCCAGCTGAGCCCACACTGGCGGACGTGGACTCGGCCGAGGCGCTCGCCGCCTACCAGGGCGGCAAGCGGGCGGCCAGGGCGGAGGCGCGGGCGGAGAAGGCGTGAGCAGCTCGGACGTCCTGGCGGTCGGGGCGACGATCGCGGGGCTGGCAATGGCGCTCTCGCCCATCCTCCAGGTCCGGCGGATGCGCCGGACGCGCTCGTCGAACGACGTGTCGCTGCTCTACCTCGGGCTGTTGTGCGTGGGGTTCGGGGTGTGGATCCTGTACGGCGTCTCGATGCCCAACTGGGTGCTGGTCGGGACCAACTCCGCGTCGCTGGCGTTCATGGTGGTCACCATCCTCGTGGCGCTGCGGTACCGGCGCGGCGGCTCGCGCCGCGCGGCTTCGGCCCTGGCAGCCGAGGAGGAGGCGAGGGCGGTCCGGGCAAGCGGGCCGCCAGTCGAGGCACAGGCGCCAAACGCCAAGGCAGGCTGATCGGCTGCCCGCGGCCGCGGGCCCCAGGTCAGCGGGCGACGAGCGTCCGGAACAGGTGCGCAAGCGTGGCCGCCGGGTCAGGCGTGAGCCCCGTGTGGATCTCCGAGGGCTGGATCACCGTGGACGACGGCGAGGCCAGCCAGTGCCAGCGCTCGGGGGCAGAGAGCGCCGCGATGGGCCCCGCGTCCGGGTCGCCATCCGCGATCCGCTCGATGGTGGCGAGGTGGTCGCGGATGGCGTCCGGGTCGCAGTCCGGAGCCATCGCGGTGAGCAGCGAGCCGTCGAGCCACGTCCGCGCGCCCAGGAACCGCCCCGCACGCGAGTGCAGCACGATTCCCGCGTTGAACCACTCGCCACGCTCCACGCGCGGCACGACGCGCACGATCGCGTACTCGAACGGGTGGCGTCTGCGGGCGACGATCGGGCCGAAGTCAGGCGACGCGGGCACGTTCCGCCTCCTCCACGAACGCTCGGCGGGCCTCGAGGCGCACGGCCAGATACTGCACATAGGCCCGGCGATGGGCGGCGGGGTCAGGCAGGCCGACCTCGGCCTGGAGCCAGTCGTCCGGGACCGCGGCGACGATCGCCTCCAGCGACGGCCGGTCCAGCAGGCCCGCCAGCCGCTCGTCGGCCGCCTCGATGGACGAGGCTGACGGCAGCAGCACGTGGTCGCGGACCTGGGGGAACGGCCGGCGAGCGTGCTCGTCCGGCTTGGCCCAGGTGTGGTGGATGTACAGCGCCGACCCGTGGTCGATGAGGTAGACGCGCCGATGCCACACGATCAGGTTGGGATTGCGCGGCGTGCGGTCCACGTTGGTGGTGAATGCGTCGAGCCAGACGACGTCGGCGGCGAGGTCGGCGTCCGGCTTGGGGCCGACCACCGGCGAGTACGCCAGGGCGCCCGGCAGGAAGTCAAGCCCGAAGTTGGTGCCGGCGGAGCGGGCGAGCAGGTCGCGGATCTCGCCGTCGGGCTCGGCCTTGGCCAGCGCGCCGTCGAGCTCCACGAGCACGAGGTCCGGCACGGGCAGCCCGAGGTGCCGGCCGATCTCGCCGACGACGAGCTCCGCGACCAGCGCCTTGCGGCCGTGTCCGGCGCCCAGCAGCTTGGTCACGTACAGCCCGTCGTCGTCCGCCTCCACCAGGGCGGGCACCGAGCCGCCCTCGCGCAGGGGCGTGACGTAGCGGGTGGCGACGACCGTGCGGAGCATCGCCGCTGAGTGTATCGGCCGCGACCTCAGGTGCCGTCAGGCCGGCTCGGCCTCGATCAGCGCGCGCAGCCGCTCAAGCGCGCCCGGGAGACCCGCCTGGAGCCGGCTCTCCGCCTCGCGCGCAAGGAACCCGAGGAACGGTGGCGTCTGGAGGTCCACCTCCACCGTGGCCTGGGTATCGCCCGGCGCGGTCTCACTGAGTGCGACGCGGACGGTCACGCCCATCGGGCCGCCCGACCCGGCCATCACGAGACGGCTCGCCGGCACGAGCTGGGTGACCGACACCGCGACCTCCGCCCCGGCTGCCGCTGCCGACAGGCGCAGCCTCGCCCGGCTGCCGACCGCGAGCGGTGCGTCGAGGAGCTCAGCGCCCACGATCTCCGGCATCCACTTCGGCAGGTCCTCGACCCGCGTGGCCACACGCCACACGCGCCCGGGCGGGTAGGGGAGCACCACCGACGCGCTGATGTGGCCCATCAGGCGGCTCCCGCCGGCTGGGTCAGGCCCTCCACCAGTGCATCGAGCTGGCCCTCGGCGAGGCCGCCCGACCGGAGGAGCGCCCGCGCGCCCCCGTGCACGTCGTGCAGGTGGTCCAGGGCGGAGGCCATGAATTCGGGCGGGCTGTCCACCACGAGCGGCGGGTGGCGCCAGTCGCCCGGCGGGATGGTGGCGTTGGGGACCGCGAAGTAGCCGGCCGAGAGCGCGTAGTCGGCGATGACCACGTCGTCGGGCACGCCCGCGAGCGAGAGGAGGACCGCGATCGTGATGCCCGTCCGGTCCTTGCCGGCGGCACACCCGATGACGGCGGGCAGACCGGCCGGCTCGAGCAGGGCCCGGGCCACCTCCACGAGCTGGGGCAGCCGCTCGTCGAGCACATGGCGGTACATTCCCGTCAGACCGCTGTGCGGGGTTGGGTCGTCCATGAGGAGGGCGATGTGGCGGTACCGCACCCGATGGTCGGCGGCGAACACGTTGGGCGCCAGCTGCAGCTCGTCCGGCCACCGCAGGTCGATCACCTGGCGGATCCCGATCCTGCGCAGCTCGTCAGCGGCGGACTCGGGCAAGCGGGTCAGCTCGTCGGAGCGCAGCAGCGTGCGCCATCGTGTTCGTCGCCCGTCTGCCGCCGGGTAACCACCCACATCACGGACGTTGCGGGTGCCCTCGAGGGGAAGGTGGCGGCGGGGGTCGGCGGCGGGCATCGGCGCCAAGGGTAGCCCGAGCGGCCCGTCCGGCTTGCTGGCCGTGCTCGACTCCATCGGATCAGGCGGCCATGTCATGAGCGGCAGACTACCGGACCCGCCGCCCGCCGGTGCCGACCGCCTGGCGACAGCCCGTTCGGCAGGGGTCCTCGTCGGAAGGCGGCCACGTTCGGAGGGTCCCGGGTCGCCGATCCGGCGGATTTCACGGCGCCGGCGGAGCCTCGAACCTGTCCCCACCGGCGGTCCGTTCCTCGTTGTCCGGGACGGCGGCCAGCGTGCGCGGTCCCTGGCGACCTAGCGGGACCGCCCCTCGAACGCCCGCTTCACGGCCCCGACCAGCTGTCGCGCGAAGGAGCCGGCCGTGAACGTCGCGAGCATCTCGTGGCCCAGGCCCAGCGGGACCATGAGCGACGAGCGCAGCTCCACTTCCGCGCGCAGCCGCGTGCCAGAACCGCGCGAGTCCAGCGTCAGCACCAGGGTCCGCTCCAGCACTCCGTCTCGCGCCACGTGGACCTGACGCTGTGGCGGCCGAAGACCCTCGATCTCCCAGTGCCGGGTCCGCGGCACGCCGAGCATCACCGTGCGCACCTGGTAGAGCGTGCCGCGGCGCGCTGGCCCGGACGCTGAGACCGCCCGCACGCCCGGCAGCCAGCGCGGCATGCCCTCAAGGTCGTCGAGCAGGTGCCAGACCTCGTCCCGGGAGGCGCCGACGAGCGCCTCTGCCTCCACGCGTCGCATCGGCATCAGTATCGCGCGTGCGGGAAGCGGAAGGTTGGCGTCCGATGGCCTGGCCGCGAGCCAGTCGCGTGCCGTGGGCCCGAACCGCAACCCAACCACCACCGCTGCGGACCCTGCCCTTCAACACTCCGGCCCGTATCGTCGGCGCCCAACTGCCGTCGACGGAGGACGCCCGCATGCCCCTGTCGCAGACGCTCTACGAGCCGTCGACCGAGCACGATTCGTGCGGGTTCGGCTTCGTCTGCGACATCGCGGGGCGCTCGTCCCACACCATCGTCGCGGACGCGCTCAGCGTGCTGGCCAACCTCGAGCACCGCGGTGCCACGGGATCGGAGCGCAACACCGGCGACGGGGCGGGGATCCTGGTCGCGATCCCGCACGCGTTCTTCGGCGCCACAGCGCCCGAATCGGGGTTCACGCTGCCGGCCAGCGGCTACGGCGTGGCGAGCCTGTTCCTCCCCCGCGACGAGGCGAGCCGCGACGCGGTGGGCGAGACCTTCGCGACGATGCTCGGCGCCGAAGGCCTCGTGATCCTCGGCTGGCGGGACGTCCCCGTCAACCCGCGCGGCCTGGGCGACGCCGCGCTGGCGTCGATGCCGGTCATGCGCCAGGCGTTCATCGGCCGGCCCGCGGACCTACCCGGCGGCGAGGACGGGGACCTCGCCTTCGACCGTCGGCTGTACGTGGCGCGTCGGCTGGTGGAGAAGGCCGCCCAGCGGAGCGCCCTGCCGGGCCGCGGCGAGTTCTACGTTCCCTCGATGAGCTGCCGGACGATCGTCTACAAGGGGATGCTCAACGCGTCCCAGCTGCTCACGTTCTACCCGGACCTGCTCGACGAGCGCCTGGCCTCGGCCGTCGCGCTGGTCCACTCGCGCTTCTCCACGAACACCTTCCCGTCATGGGCCCGCGCGCACCCGTACCGCTACATCAGCCACAACGGCGAGATCAACACCCTGCGCGGCAACGTGAACTGGATGTTCGCGCGGCAGTCGGCGATGCGGTCATCGGTGTTCGGCGAGGACCTGCGCAAGGTCCTGCCCGCGGTGGACGTGGACGGCAGCGACACCGCCATCTTCGACAACGTGCTCGAGCTGCTCCACCTCGGCGGGCGCTCGCTGGCCCACGTCATGGCGATGATGGTGCCCGAGCCCTGGAGCCGTGACGAGTCGATGCCCTCGGCCCGCAGGGCGTTCTACCAGTACCACTCGTGCCTGATGGAGCCGTGGGACGGGCCGGCGAGCCTCGCCTTCACGGACGGGGTGCGCATCGGGGCCACGCTCGACCGCAACGGCCTCCGCCCGGGCCGCTACTACGTCACCCGTGACGGGCGCGTGGTCATGGCGTCCGAGGCGGGCGTGCTCGCCATTCCCCCGGCCGACGTGGTGGCCAAGGGGCGCCTCCGCCCGGGCCGCATGTTCCTCGTGGACACGGCCGAGGGACGCATCATCACCGATGACGAGCTCAAGGACGGCCTGGCGACGGCGAAGCCGTACGAGCGGTGGGTCGCCGACGCGATGGTCCGGCTGGAGGACCTGCCGGCGCCGGAGCGCGTGATCGCGCCCGACCACGAGACCGTGCTCCGACGCCAGGAGGTGTTCGGCTACAGCGCGGAAGACGTCAGGCTGATCATCGACCCGATGGCGACCACGGCCGCCGACCCGGTGGGCTCGATGGGCAACGACGCACCCCTTGCCGTCCTCTCCGACCGCCCGCAGCTGCTCTACGACTATTTCAAGCAGCTCTTCGCGCAGGTCACCAACCCTCCCGTGGACGCGATCCGCGAGGAGATCATCATGGCCACGGAGCGCTCGATCGGGCCCGAGGACAACCTCCTCGAGCCCGGCGAGGACGCGGCGCACCACGTGTCCATCCCGGCGCCGGTGCTCTCCAACCGCGAGCTCGAGCAGATCCGGGCGCTCGACGGAGGGCCGACCTCGCACGGGTTCCGGACCATCACGCTGCCCATCCTGTTCAAGGTGGGCGAGAACGGCGCCGGGCTCCGTCGGGCGATCGAGGACCTCCGCCGCCAGGCGTCCGAGGCCATCTCCGAGGGCTACAACCAGATCATCCTGTCCGACCGCGGCCACAACGAGACCGACGCGCCCATTCCGGCGCTCCTCGCCGTGTCGTCCGTCCACCACCACCTCGTGCGCGCCGGGACGCGCGGGCGCGTGGGCCTGGTCCTCGAGTCCGGCGAGCCGCGCGAGGCGCACCACTTCTGCCTCCTGATCGGCTACGGTGCCTCGGCGATCAACCCGTATCTCGCGTTCGAGACGATCGACGACCAGGTGCGCCTGGGCATGATCCCCGGGCCGACCGCCGAGGCCGAGAAGCGCTACCGCAAGGCCGTGGTGAAGGGCGTCATCAAGGCGATCAGCCGGATGGGCATCTCGACCGTCCACAGCTACCACGGCGCGCAGGTGTTCGAGGCCCTCGGCCTGGGCCGCGACTTCGTGGACGAGTACTTCACCTGGACGCCCAGTCGGATCGGCGGCATCGGCATCGAGATGGTGGCCACCGAGGTCGCCCAGCGCCAGGACCGCGCCTATCCACCGCAGCGGCCCGTCATCCACCGGCAGCTCGGCACCGGCGGCAAGTACAAGTGGCGCGCCGACGGCGAGCACCACCTGTTCAACCCGCTCACGATCCACACGCTCCAGCGCGCGGTTCGCACCGGCGACTACGGCGCGTTCAAGGACTACACGAGTCTCGTGGACGACCAGTCGGCACGACTCGCGACGCTGCGCGGCCTGCTCGAGCTCAAGCCGGCGCTCAGGCCGGTCCCCATCGACGAGGTGGAGCCGGTCGAGTCGATCGTGCGTCGCTTCAAGACGGGCGCGATGTCGTACGGGTCCATCAGCAGCGAGGCCCACGAGGCGCTGGCGATCGCGATGAACCGCCTGGGGGGCAAGAGCAATACCGGCGAGGGCGGTGAGGATCCGGCGCGCTACGAGCCGCTGCCCAGCGGCGACTCGAAGAACTCCGCGATCAAGCAGGTGGCGTCGGGCCGATTCGGCGTCACCTCGGAGTACCTGGTCAACGCGCGCGAGCTCCAGATCAAGATGGCCCAGGGCGCCAAGCCCGGCGAGGGCGGCCAGCTGCCCGGGTCCAAGGTCTATCCGTGGATCGCCAGGACGCGCCACTCCACGCCCGGCGTGGGGCTGATCAGCCCGCCCCCGCACCACGACATCTACTCGATCGAGGACCTCGCGGAGCTCATCCACGATCTCAAGAACGCCAACCACCACGCGCGGATCAGCGTGAAGCTGGTTGCCGAGGTGGGCGTGGGCACCGTGGCCGCGGGCGTCGCCAAGGCGCATGCCGACGTGGTGCTGATCTCGGGGCATGACGGCGGCACGGGCGCGAGCCCGCTGACCTCGATCAAGCACGCGGGCATCCCCTGGGAGCTGGGCCTGGCCGAGGCGCACCAGGTGCTGCTGGCGAACGACCTCCGGAGCCGCATCACGGTCGAGGTGGACGGGCAGCTCAAGACCGGCCGCGACGTGGTGATCGGCGCGCTGCTGGGGGCCGAGGAGTTCGGCT
>JBBIIL010000023.1:0-17937 GCA_037446495.1 Chloroflexota bacterium
CTCGGCCGCGGCGTGGGCTGCGGCTGCGCACTCGGCCGCGGCGTGGGCCGCGGCTGCGCACTCGGCCGCGGCGTGGGCCGCGGGGTCGGCCTCGGCGACGCTGACGGCTGGGCCGACCCTCGCGGGATGTAGGTCCCGCTGCGGTCGTCGGCCAGGATGATCCGGCCCGCCTGGTTCTCGCGGCCGTACAGCAGGCTGCGCAGGAGGCGGACCTGGCCCGGGATCAGGTCCGTGGTGCGCAGCGTGGGCGTGTAGAAGCCGAACACCGCGTCCCAGCCGGCGGGCACGCTCGCGACGGTGAACCCGTCCGTGTCGTCCACCCGGATCGCGAGGCCCGTGGCGCTGCTGCCGAGGTCGGCCGGCGTGAGCGAGCCCAGGCGCAGCGCCGCGTCGAGCGTGACCTGGTCCACGACCGAGCCCACCGCGAGCGCCTGGGACGCCGACCGGGCGTCCACGATCACCGGGAGCGCAGTGGCGGCGTCGGGGGGCGAGCCGCCCAGCTCGCCGAACAGCATGCCAGTCCCGTCAACGAGGAACTCCTGGGTGCCCACCTGCCAGACGACGAGCGCCTGGCGCTCGGTGACGGCCACCTTGATCTCGTCGGGCAGCGAGACCGTGACCCGCACGGCGCGGATCGCCGGGATCCCGTCGAGGCGGTGGGCGAGGTCTGACGCGTTCACGGTGAACAGGTTCTGGCCGGATGGCATGGCGAGCGCCGCGAGGATCTGGTCCTGCGGCGTCCAGACGGCCCCCGTGACCTCGGTCTTGCGGGCGGCGAACGCCGATGACGCCGCGAGCCCGTACAGACCGGCGAGGGCCGCGAGCAGCACCAGCAGGGCGGCGGCGCGGACGGACGTCAGGCCGGCCGAGGCGCGGCGGACCGGGTGCGAGCGCCGACCGCCTCCCCGGCGGACGCCGGGCCGCGTGGCCGCGGGCGGCCCCGGGCGGGCTGCGGGCTGGTCCCGCCGCACGGTCATCTCGGGAGGTCCGCGGTCGTGGGCCGGTGGCGGATGCGCGACGCCTCGCGGGCGAGCGCCAGGTCCACCACACGCGAGCACACGTCGTCGAAGGTGTAGCCGCCGGCCGCGGGGAGCGTCGGGAACAGGCTGATCGGGGTGAAGCCCGGAATCGTGTTGATCTCGGACACGACGATCCGCTCGTCGGCCCCCACCAGGAAGTCCACGCGCGCGAAGCCCTCGCAGCCGATGGCGTTGTACGTGGCGCGCGCGAGCTCGACCAGGGTCGCCCTCTGGTCCGCGGTGACCTCCGCGGACAACGTGGTCTGGGACAGGCCCGGCGTGTACTTCGCCGAGTAGTCGTAGAACTCGCGGCCCGAGATGATCTCGCCCGGGCCGTAGACCTCGAGCGCGGCGGGGTCGTTGCCGAGGACCGCGACCTCGAGGTCGCGCGCGCCCGCGACGTACCGCTCGACGAGGACGACGTCGTCGAAGCGGAACGCCTCGGCCAGCGCCGCCGCCCGCTCGTCCGCCCCGTGCGCGAGCGTCATGCCCAGCGAGCTCCCGAGCCGCGCGGGCTTGACCATCAGGCGCGCGTCGCCGCCCCCGGACGCGAACGCCTCGACGTCTTCGAGCACCCCGGCGGGATCGGACGTCCAGCGTGCGGCCCGGACCTCGAGCCAGTCCACGACCGGCAGCTCCAACCCGCGCGCCAGCCGCTTGAACAGGGCCTTGTCCATGCCGACCGCCGACGCCGTCACGCCCGAGCCGGTGTAGGCGAGCCCGGCCGACTCGCACAGCGCCTGGACCGTGCCGTCCTCGCCGAACGGGCCGTGGAGCGCCAGGAACACGAGCGGCGGCCGGTCGCGTCCCGCGAGCAGCTCGAGCGCCCCGGTGGCGCTGGCGGGGCCGTCCGCGGCGAGGGACGCCGGGGCGTCGTAGGCCGACGGCGGCCGGCCGGCGCGGCGGTGGCCGCCGGGCAGCCGCCACCAGGCGCCGCCGAGCTCGATGCACCACTGCTCCACCGGGTAGCCGGTGTGCAGCAGCGATTCCGCGACGGCCGTGCCGGAGACGATCGACACGTCGTGCTCGGCCGACGGCCCGCCGAACACCACGGCGACGGGCGTCGCTGCCGGCACGTGGCCGAGCTTGGGCACGGGCATCTATGCGGCCTCCCCGGGCGTCCAGCCCGACCAGTCGCCGGCGAACTCGATCTCGAGCGCGAGCTCGACCCCGAGCCGGTCCTGCACCTCGGCGCGCACCGCCTCGACAAGCCGGCGGACGTCCGACGCGGTCCCCTGCCGGTCGTTGACGATGAAGTTGGCGTGCTTCTCGGACACCACGGCCCCGCCGATCCGGCGGCCCTTCAGCCCCAGGCTGTCGATCAGGCGGCCGGCCGAGTCGCCGTCCGGGTTGCGGAACACCGAGCCCGCCGACGGCAGGCCGATCGGCTGGTGCTCGCGGCGCCAGCGCCGGATGTCGTCCAGCCGGGCGCCGATCGCGGCCGGGTCGGCCGGCTCGAGACGGAACGCCGCGGCGAGGACGATCTCCGCGGGGTTGTCCTTGAACCGGCTGTGACGGTACCGGAAGCCGAGGTCCGCCGCCGGGAGGACCGCCTCCGCGCCGTCCGCGAGCAGGACCGAGGCGCTCTCGAGGATCGCGGCCGTCCCGCCGCCGTGCGCCCCCGCGTTCGCCCACACCGATCCGCCGACCGTGCCCGGGATGGCCAGGCCGTACTCGAGACCGGTCAGGCCCGCCCGCTGCGTCTCGGTGGCCGCGCGGGCCATGGGCACGCCGGCCTCGGCGGTGAACCGGCTCCCGTCCACGCGCGTGGCCTCGGCACGGACCTCGATCACGAGACCGCGGATCCCCGCATCCGACACGACGAGGTCGCTCCCCCGCCCCAGCAGGAACAGGGGGATCTCGCGTGCGCGCGCGAAGCGGACCAGGGCCTTGAGCTCGAAGGCGTTGTGCGCGGTGGCGAACAGGTCCGCCGGCCCGCCGACGCGCATCGTCGTGTGCCTCGCCATCGGCTCGCCCGAGACGGCCCGCACGCCCACGCGGCGGGCGAGGGCGGCGGCGATCGCGGTGGCGTCGAGGACGGGGACGGCGCCGGTCATCGGCCGCTTCCCCTCGCGATGGCGTCGATGGCGCCCTGCGTCGGCAGCGGCGAGCGCGTCGCCACGGCCATCACCAGCTCGGCCACGGCGTCCGCGGCGTGCGGCCGGGCGGCGTCGCGGGCGGCCGCGGACATCCGGGCGTGGGCGGACGGGTCGGACAGAAGGCCCGCGACCTTGACCAGCCGATCGGCGTCGAAGTCGGCGTCCTCCACCAGCAGGGCCGCGCCCGAGGCCGCGTATGACTCGGCGTTCCGGCGCTGATGCCCGCCGGCGTGCGGGTACGGGACGATGGCCATCGGCAGCGCGAACGCCGCGGCCTCCGCCAGCGTGGACGAGCCCGCGCGCCCCACCGCGAGGTCGGCGGCAGCGAGCGCGGCGGTCATGTCCTCGTGCAGGAAGGGGAACGGCCGGTAGCGGTCGCGGAGCTCCGGCGGGAGCGTCTCGCGGGCGGCGGCCGCGGCGGCGTACCCGTCCTCGCCCGTGACGTGGATCACGCGCACGCGCTCGGTGAGGCGCGGCAGCGCGAGGAGCACCGCGGCGTTGATCCTGCGCACGGCCTGCGACCCGCCGAAGACGAGCAGGATGCGCTCGCCCGGACGGCCGCCAAACCGGGCGCGCGCCTCGTCGGGATCGGCCTCCAGCGCCCGGATGGGGGTGCCCGTGACGAACGCGCTCCGATGCGGCAGCGACTCGGCGGTCTCGGGGAACGTGACGGCGAGCACGGTCGCGCGCCTCGCGACGAACCGGACGCTGCGCCCCGGGACGACGTTGCCCTCCCAGAGCACGCTCGGGATCCGGAGCAGGCCCGCGGCGAGCAGCGTGGGGATGGCGACGTAGCCGCCGGTGGTCAGGATGGCCGCGGGGCGCCGGACCAGCAGCAGCACCAGCGCCTGCGGGACCGAGAGGATCAGCCGGAGCGGGTCGAGGACGAGGTGGACGTCCCGGCCGCTGGAGCGCAGGGATCGGAGGACCAGGCGCGTCAGCGGGATGCCGGCGGGCGGCACGAGGGCGCGCTCCAGCCCGCGGTGCCCGCCCAGCCAGGCGAGCTCCGCGGCCGCGACTGCCGCCCCGCGGTCAGCCGGCGCGAGTCGAGCGCGGAGCGATCGGGCGACGGCCAGAGCGGGGTAGATGTGCCCGCCCGTTCCCCCGCCCGCGATCAGCAGGCGCATCGTTCCACGTCCCTTTCTCGACCGTCTCACGCGAGACTGACAGCAGGACCCCGACGGCAGCGAACGAGATCACCAGCGAGGATCCGCCGGCCGAGACGAACGGCAGCGGGATGCCCGTGACGGGGATGAGCCCCACCACGACGCCGATGTTGATGAAGGCCTGGAGGCAGATCCAGCCGGTGATGCCGGCGGCCAGCAGCGCCCCGAAGGTGTCCGGCGCGCCGAGCGACGTTCGGATGCCCAGGTAGGCGAAGGCCAGGAAGAGCACGATCACGAGCCCGGCGCCGACCAGGCCGAACTCCTCGCCGATGATGGCGAAGATGAAGTCGTTCGACGCGTTGGGGACGAACAGCCCGCCCGCCAGGCGGCTCTCCCCGAGGCCGGCGCCGAGGATGCCGCCGAGCGCCAGGGCGAGGAACCCCTGGACGCTGTGGTAGCCGTCGGTCTTGGCCATCGAGAACGGGTTCAGCCAGGCGTTGATGCGGTCCATCTGGTAGCCGTGCATGAAGTTGTAGAACACCACCGGCACGGCTGCGGCGCCCAGGAGGATCAGGTGCAGGAGGTTGGCGCCCGCCAGGAAGAACAGCAGGAGCGCGGTGAACCCGAGCACGGACGACGTGCCCAGGTCGGGCTCCTTGAGCACCAGCGCGACCGCCGGCGCGGCGATCAGCAGGAACGGCACCGTGCCGGACCAGAACTTGCGGACGCCCGTTCCCTTCTTCTCGAACCAGTAGGCGAGGTACACGACCAGCGCGAGCTTCATGATCTCGGCCGGGTGGAACGCGGGCAGCGGCCCGAGGCGCAGCCAGCGCGCCGAGCCGCCGACCACCACGTTGAGCTGGGGCACGAAGACCAGCACCAGTGCCGCGACGGCGACGAGGTACAGCGGCAGGGCGACCAGCCGGAGCAGGCGGTAGTCCACGCGCATCATGACCACCATCGCCACGATGCCCAGCGCCGCCCACAGGATCTGCGGCCCGACGATCGCGAACGTGTCGTCACTCTGGAGGTACGCCCGGATGGCGGACGACGAGTAGACCATCAGGATGCCGACCGCGGCCAGCGCGACGATGGCGACCAGGATCCCGTACTCGGGGTCGTGGCGCTCGCGCTGGAGCGTCTGCTCCACCCGCGGCGCGGGGCGCGGCCGGCTCGCGGCCCGCATGACCGGCGTGACGGCGCTCATTCGGGCCTCCCATCGCTGGTGCCGGAGGACCGGCGGTGCTCCTCGGCATACCGGCCGACGGCGTCGATGAACGCGCGGCCGCGCGCGGCGTAGTCCTCGAACATGTCGAACGACGCGGCGGCCGGGCTCAGCAGCACGGTGGCCGTGGTGCCCCTCGGCAGGTCGTCGAGGCGGGCGCGGGCAAGGCGGGCGGCGGTCGCGACCGCCTCCTCGAGCGTGCCGGCGCGTGCGGTGCGGGTCAGGACGGCCGTGTGGAACAGCCCCTCCAGGGTGGGCCCGCTCTCGCCGATGAGCACGGCGGCGTCCGCGCGCTCGGCCGCCACCCGCGCGAGGTCCGTGAGGTCGTTCCCCTTGTCGCGGCCGCCGGCGACCAGCACCACGGGGCCCCGGAACGCCCGGAGCGCGGCGATCACGGCGTCGGGCTGGGTGCCCTGCGAGTCGTTGACGAACCGGATGCCGTCGACGACCGCCACCGTCTGGAGACGATGCTCGACGCCCGTGAAGGCGCCGGCCGCGCGGCGGATGGCGTCGGGGGCGACCCCGAACAGCAGGCCCACGGCGATCGCCGCCAGGGCGTTCGACACGTTGTGGGCGCCCGGGATCGCCAGCTCCTCGATCGGCATGATCGCCCCGCCCAGCCCGGCATGCGCCGTGCCCCCGCCCGCGAGCGGCAGCCGCTCCACGCCCGCGGACACGATCCAGTCGTCCACCACGCCGAGGCCGCCCGGCACCGGCCGGTCAGTGCGGTACAGCACCACAGGCGCCGTGCCGAGGCCCGCGTAGCCGCCCACCACGGGATCCTCGAGGTTGAGCACGAGGGCGCCGTCCGGGTCGACCATCTCCGCCAGGCGGCGCTTCACCCGGCGGTAGGCCTCGAGCGTGCCGTGCCGGTCGAGGTGGTCGGAGGTGACGTTGGTGTAGACCGCGACCGTCGTGCCGCGCGACAGCTTGGGCAGCTGGAGCTCGGAGAGCTCGATGACCACCCGGTGGCTCGGCGTGAGCTCGGGCAGGCGCTCCACGAGCGGCGTCCCGATGTTGCCGCCCAGCAGCGCCGGGTGGAGCGGGTCCGCGGCGAGGATGGCGTGGGCCAGCGCGGACGTGGTGGTCTTGCCCTTCGTCCCGGTCACGCCCACGGTCGGCGCGGGGCACAGGCGCAGGAAGAGGTCGGCCTCGGTGACCAGCTCCGGGGCGTCGGGGTCGCCGGCGGCGCGCGCGTCCACGAGGTCCTGCAGCTGGCCCCGCAGCCGCGGCTCGGTCGTCGGGAAGTCGTTGGTGATCGACGGCGACGTCGTCACGAGCTGCGCGTCGGCCCAGGTGCTCGCCGGGTCCACGTCCGGCCCCAGCCGGAGCGCCACGGCGCGAGCGCCGAGCAGCCCGATCGACGCCTCGAGCCGCTCCGGGGGCGCGCCGTCGTACACCGTGACGCGGGCGCCGGCATCGTGGAGGAAGCGCGCCAGGGCCACGCCGCTCCGGGCCAGGCCCAGCACCGTGACGGGGCGGCCGTCGAGCGCGCCGGCGCGGATGCCGTCGGTGGTGAGCGCGTCGAGGTCGATCACGGGCATCGGCCGGGCCTCAGAAGATGGCCTTGATCGAGGCCAGGAACAGCGTCACGCCGAGCAGTCCCGCCAGGATGCCGACGATCCAGAACCGGAGCGCGATCTTCTCCTCGTCCCAGCCGCCCAGCTCGAAGTGGTGGTGCAGCGGCGCCATCCGGAACACCCGCTTGCCGCCCGAGAGCTTGAAGTAGCCGATCTGGATGATGTCGGACATGGTCTCCACGACGAACACGAGGCCGACAACGGGCAGGATCAGGATCTGGCCCGTGATCAGCGCGATCACCGCCAGCGTGGCCCCGAAGCTGAGCGATCCCGAATCGCCCATGAACACCTGCGCCGGGTGGACGTTGAACCACAGGAACCCGAGCAGCGCCCCGATGATCAGCGCGGACAGGAACGCCACGTTCGGCTGCTCCGGCTGGTTGAGCAGCGCGATGATCAGGAACGACACGAAGGCGAACGCCAGCGTCCCGCCCGCGAGGCCGTCGAGGCCGTCGGTGATGTTCACGCCGTTGGACGCCGCCACGATCGCGAACGCCGCGAACGGGACGTAGACGTAGGACGCGACGGCGACGTCGCCGATGAACGGGACGCGGATGCCCGTGATCTGGTAGGTGCTCTGGATCTGCCAGGCCACCGCCACGCCCACCACGACCTGCCACAGCAGCTTCTGGCGGGCACCGATCCCCTCGCCGGTGCGGGCGTTGAGGTTGTCGTCGAAGGCGCCCAGGAGGCCGACGCCGAGGAGCGTGGCGAGCGGCGCGATGATGCCGCCCTGGATCGGCCGCATGATGGCGTAGAGGAGCAGCACCACCGTGAGCAGCAGCAGGCCGCCCATGGTCGGCGTCCCCCACTTGACCATGTGGCTCTGCGGCCCCTCCTCGCGGATCTGCTTGGCGAAGCCGAAGTGCCGCAGCAGCCGGATGTAGGGCGGCATCAGGATCACGACGATGAAGAACGCGAGCAGCAGTCCCTGGATCAACTCGAGCGTCATGCCGCCGGCCCGCCGCCCAGGGCGGCCAGCAGCCCGTCCACCACGCGCTCCAGCTCCACGCCCCTCGATGCCTTGACCAGGACGACGTCGCCGGGCTCCAGCCTCGGCAGGAGCGCCTCGAGAGCGGCAGCCGGGTCGGCAACGGCGACCACCCGGTCCGCGGCCAGGCCCGCGGCCAGCGCGCCCTCGACGATCGCGCGCGCCGCCCCGCCGGGCGCCCCGTCCACGACCACCAGCTCGGCCACCATGCGGCCTGCCGCCTCGCCCACGTCGCGATGACCGGCGTCGTGGGCCGCGCCCAGCTCGCGCATCTCGCCCAGGACCGCAACCCGGCGGCCCGGCAGGCCCGCCAGCAGCTCGAGCGCGGCGCGCACGGACCCGGGCGAGGCGTTGTAGGCGTCGTCGACGACCGTGATGCCGCCTGCCGAGTGGACGGCCGAGCGGTGCGGCGCCGACAGGCCGGCGACCAGCCCGGGCACGACGGCGTCGAGCGTCATCCCGGCGGCCAGCCCCACGGCGGCTCCGGCCAGCGCGTTGTGGACCGCCATCCCGCCCAGCCCGGCGATCGCGACCTCGCGCGCGCCGGACGGCGTGACGAGGGTGAACGCCATGCCCTCGAAGCCGCGCGAGGCGACCGCCGCCGCGCGCACGTCCGCGTCCGCCGCGAACCCGTAGGTGATGGTCCGCGCACGCGTCCGGGACGCCATCCGGCGCACCCGCGGATCGTCAGCGTTGAGCACCGCCACGCCGCCGTCCACCGCCGCGGGGAGCGCCTCGACCAGCTCCGCCTTCGCGTCCTCGATCGCCTCGATGGTCCCGAGGCGCGAGAGGTGCACCGGCTGAACCGCGGTCACGACGCCGATCGAGGGCCGGGCGATCGCCGCGAGCTCGCGGATCTCGCCGCGCGCGTACATCCCCATCTCGAGCACGGCGGCCGTGTGCTCCGGGCCGAGGTCGAGCAGGGTCAGCGGCAGGCCCACCTCGTTGTTGCGGTTGCCCTCAGAGCGCAGCGTGGCGAAGCCGCCGGCGAGCACCGCGGCGACGGCCTCCTTGGTGGAGGTCTTGGCGATGGAGCCGGTCACGCCCACGACGAGCAGCGCAAGACGGGAGCGCCAGAGAGCGGCCACCTGCTGGAGCCCGCGGAGCGGGTCGGCGACCAGCACGACGGAGGCGTCGCCCAGCTCCTCGAGCGGCGTCTCCCCGGCGCCCGGCTCCCGGCCCACGATCAGTGCCGCGGCACCGGCGCGCACGGCGTCGGCGAGGAACCGGTGCCCGTCGGTGTGCTCGCCCGGCAGCGCCGCGAACAGCGAGCCGTCCGCCACGAGCCGGGAATCCACCGCGCCGTGGCGTGCCGGGCGGGAGCCTCGACGCAGCAGGCGGCCACCGGTGGCGGCCGCGAGATCGTCGGCGGTGAGGCCCCTGGCGTCGGGGACGGCGCTGGCGGCCCGGGCCTCCGGGCGGACGGGATCGGTCACGCCCGCGAGTGTCGCACGGAGGCTCACGGGGCGGCCGGCGGCGGGGGCGGCACGACCTGCGTCTCGGGCACCAGGTACGGCGTGGTGATCGCATCGTGCGCGATGCGCCGGAAGAGCTCGAAGGACATCACCGGCATCTCGAGCTCACCCTGCCGGATGACGGTCGGTCGCCCCTCCTCGATGCGCACGGCCACCACCAGGTCGGGGTGGCCGGGGGTGCGTGCAATGTACCCGACGAACGAGTAGTTGAAGAGGTTGACCTTCCAGTCGTTCTTGGCCGGGTCCCAGATCTGCGCCGTGCCGGTCTTGCCGCCCACCTCGTAGCCCGGGATCAGGGTCCGGGAGCGGTAGTACGGGACGGTGGCCACGACGTCCCTCATCATCGTGGTGAGGGTCTTGGACAGCGCGGGCGTCATGACCCTGCCCTTGCTCACCGGGGCCGTGTCCTGGTTGCCGATGGACTTGACGACGCGCGGCTGGACGAGCGTGCCGCCGTTGAGCATCGCCGAGTAGGCCTGCGCCAGCTGGATGGGCGTGACGGCCATGCCCTGCCCGAACGACCCGTTCGCGAGGTCGATCTGGCGCCACGGCGTGACGGCCGGGTTGTGGATGATCCCGTCCACCTCGTTGGCGACGTCGATCCCGGTCTTCTGGCCGAAGCCCAGCGTCAGCCACGTGCTGTACAGGATCCGCGAGGCCTGGGCGGTGGTCCCCAGGCGCATCGCCGCCTGCGTCACCACCACGTTGCGCGACCACGCAACGCCCTTGGCGAAGCTCATCCGCGGCATCGCCTGCTTGTTCGCGTCGTCGACGTGGGTGGCGCCGTTGTCGAGGACCAGGTGCCCGGGGTCGTTGAACATGGTGGTGGGCTTGACCTTGCCCGACCCGATGACCGCCGTGGACGTCATCATCTTGGCCACCGAGCCGGGCTCGTAGACGGTGGACACGATGGGGTCCACGAACACGCCCGGGGCGGTGTTGGCGATCTGCTCGTAGTTGTTCTCGTTGTACGACGGGTAGCTCGCGTACGCGTAGATCTCGCCGCTGTAGGGGTCCATCACCACGGCCGAGACCCGCTTCGCGCGGTCCGCGATCCAGGCGGCCAGGAGCTCCTGCTCCACCGCCATCTGGAGCGACGCGTCGATGGTGAGCTCGATGTCCTGCCCGGGAAAGCCCTGCTCCACCACCGTGGACGTGTCGGGGATCAGGTTGCCGGCGCCATCCTGCTGGGCGGCGACGAGGGTGTCCTTGCCCGCCAGCTGCGTCTGGTAGTACTGCTCCACGCCGTACTGGCCCTGGCCCTGGCGGTTGACGAAGCCCAGCAGGTGCGCCGCCAGCGTCGTGTTCGGCGCCCCGCCCGTCTGCGGGTACTGGCGCAGCTCCTCGGGCTCGAGGATGAGGCCGAAGGCCGTGGGCTTGCCCGCCGTGCTCGCCGCCCGCACGGCGTCCGATTCGGCGGGCGTCAGCTCGTGGGCGAGGACCACGTACGGCCGGCCCGAGTTCAGGTTCGCGGTCACGGCCGCGGCCAGGTCGCCGGTGTAGCCCATGATCGCGTTGACCGTGTCGGCGGTCAGCGTCCGCTGGACGGCGGAGAGGTCCTTGGAGTCCACCGCCAGCCGGTCGCGGGTCACGCTGGTGGCGAGGAGGACCGTGCCCGTGCGGTCGTAGATCGAGCCGCGCTGGGTCGGCACCGCGTAGCTCGTGGACGACTGGTGCGCGGCCATCAGCGCCAGCTCGTCGCGGCGGGTCACCTGCCAGTAGGCCAGGCGCACGCCGAGGGTCCCCGCCACCAGGACGAAGACCAGCAGGACCAGCAGCGCGCGGACCCGGGAGTCCGTCCGGCCAAGCACGATCGCAGCCCCCCTGCCTACCGGGCCGGCACGACGAGCGGCGCGGCGAGCGGGCCGAGGCCCGCCTGCACAGCCAGGGTCTTGATGGCCGGCGCCTTGCCCAGGCGGTTCAGGTTGTTGCGGAGGTCAGTTGCCGTGTCCCGCAGCTGCTGCGCCTCGGCCGCGAGGTGGTCCGTCTCGTAGCCGGTCGCCGACACGCGGATGTCCTGCGAGAGGGAGAAGAACGCAGCCGCGAAGGCCACGACGATGGCCGCCAGGAGCAACGACAGCCGGGACGGGCCGCGCCTGGCTCGGACTGCCGCGCGCCTGCGGCGACGGGGAATCGCGGGCGTGCCCACGCCGACGCCGACGGCGAGCCGCGGGGCGCGCGGGAGGGCGACCGTGCGCGGGAGGGCGACCGTGCGCTGGCGCGCACCCTGGTAGACCGCCATCGGTCAGTCGCCCAGGGAGAAGTAGAGGCTCGGCGACCGCGGGTCGAGAAACGCGAGGCGCTCGGCCAGCGCCGACGGGCCGAGCTCACCGAGCTCCGCCTCGAACGGCTCCTGGGGCAGGTCGTGGCCGCGGCGCTCGGTCAGCTCGTGCTGGCGACGGCCATAGGTCTTGCGGCGGGACGACTGGTGGCGCTTGCTCACGGGACTGCTCCTCCGTGGGCGGGGGCCGGCGGGTGCCGGATCAACGGGGCGCGGGTCGGCGATTCGACGTGGCGGGTGGCTCCTCCTCTCTCTGGGGCGTCTCCTCTGGTCGGGGCTCAGGCGGCGAGCCGCTCGGCGGCTCGGAGGCGGGCGCTGCGGGCCCGCGGGTTGATCTCGATCTCGGCCTCGGCGGGCGTCAGGGACGGCCGCGTCACCAGGCGCAGGCGCGGCAGGCGGCCGCACACGCAGACCGGTGCCTCGGGCGGGCAGACGCAGCCGCGCCGCTCCGCGTTGAGGAACTGCTTGACGATGCGGTCCTCGAGCGAGTGGTAGGACAGGACCACCAGGCGGCCGCCGGGCCGCAGCAGGTCCACGGCCGCGCCGAGCCCCGCCTCGAGCGCATCCAGCTCGCCGTTCACCGCAATCCGGAGCGCCTGGAACACGCGCGTCGCAGGATGGGTTCGGCGGCGGACGCGGGGGTTGACGGGCACCACCCGCTCAACCAGCGCGGCCAGCTCCTCGGCGGTGCGGACCGGTGCGCTGCCGCGGGCGGCGACGATCGCCTTGGCGATGCGCCACGCCGCCGGCTCCTCGCCGTACTTGCGGAACAGCGCGGCCAGCTGGTCGGCGGACAGCGTCTCCAGCAGCTCGGCCGCGGGCACGCCCCGACTGGTGTCGAAGCGCATGTCGAGCGGGCCGCCGGCGCGGAAGCCGAAGCCGCGGTCCGTGTCGGCCAGCTGGAACGACGAGAGCCCGAGGTCGAACAGCATCCCGTCCACGGCGCCGAAGCCCGCCGCCGGGGCCACGTCGGCAAGCTCGCGGAAGTTCGCCTGGCGCAGCACGAGCCGATCGCCGAAGCGGGCCAGCCGCCGGCCCACGCGATCGACCGCGGCCCCGTCGGCGTCGAGCCCGAGGACCCGCCCGTCGGGGCTGGCGGCCTCCAGGATCCGCTCGGTGTGCCCACCGCCGCCGACTGTGGCGTCAATCTGGAGGCTGCCGGGCTGCGGGGCGAGCGTCACGAGGACCTCGTCCGGCATGACCGGCTGGTGCCCTACCTCCATCATCCCTCCAACAGCTTGGCAGCGGATCCCGAGCGGACCCTGGAAGCGCATGTAGTGGCGACGTCAGATCCCCATCCCGCTGACGAGTGCCGCGAACGCGTCCTCGTCGTCGATGACCGCGCTCTCCTTGGCCCATCGGTCCTTCGACCAGATCTCGACCCGGCTGTGCAGGCCCACCACGACGACCTCGCCCTCGAGGCCGGCGAAGTGTCGAAGGTGCTCCGGGATCAGGACTCGGCCCTGACGGTCCAGCTCGAGCAGCTCCGCCTTCCCGAACAGGCGCCGCTCCAGGGCCCGGGTCCGCGGGTCGGTCATCGGCAGCGCCGTGACCGTGTCCGTGATCCGGTCCCACTCGGCGTCCGGCAGGATGGCGAGGCAGGTGTCCAGCCACTGGGCGACGTGGAACGTGCCGGCCAGGAAGGCACGCATCTTCGACGGGACGGCGAGGCGCCCCTTGTCGTCGATCTGGTGCCGGTAGAGGCCCACGAAGCCGGTGTCGCTGGACACGAGAACTGGTTCGCTCCTGACGTCGGTGGGGTTCCTGAGGCGGTGACCGGGGCGTCTCGCTCGGCGATCCTCCCCACTTCCCTCCACTTTGCCCCACGCCCGGCCATCATACCGCGCAGATTCGGCGAGTCAACGGCGAATTCGCTCGTTCCGAGCCGCGTTCGCGACGGCCGGTCAGGCGTCGCGACCCGCCCCAGCGCGCACGGAATCACCGCCTCGAGGCGCGCTCATGCACGTTGTGGGGCCCGGGTGGGCCGCGTGGGCCCGTGGGCCCCGTGGGGCGCGATGGGCGCCGCCGGGCCTACCGCGTGGGAGTGGGGATCCTGATCTGCATCCCCGCCTGGATCCCGGCTGTCCGGAGGGTCGGGTTCCAGGCGTAGACCGTGTCCAGCGGCACGCCGAACCAGTGCGCGATGCTGAACAGGTTGTCGCCGGGGCGCACCGCGTAGACGTAGCAGCCGGTCTGGGCGGGGCACGGCTTGAGCACGGCGAGGCGCGACGCGGACGGGCCGGCGGGGGCCGACGACGACGTGGCCGAGGGTCCGACGGTCGGCTCGGGCGTCGGCGACACGGCGGCAGCGGTGGGTGCCTCGGTCGGCGGCGCCGTGGGCGGGACGGTTGCCCCCGGCGTTGGGGCCCCGGTCGGCAGTCCGGTCGGGACGGGCGTCGATGGCGGCGCGCTCGCTGTCGGCACCGCCGCCACCGGGGACGGGATCGGCGAGGACGGCAGGTCGATCCCGCCGCGCGCGACCACGAAGCCGAACGAGACGCCGGCCGACAGCGCCAGCACCAGCAGTGACGCCGCGATCGCCCGCGGGAGGACCGGCGTCGCGGTCGGCGCGCGGGAGGGCGACCCGGCCAGCGGAACGGCCCGGCGGTACCGCGGGCAGTCCACATGCGCCGAGCGGACGCACATGAGCTCCTGCTGCTGGAGCGAGAGGACGCGGGGGCCCTCGATCGCGACGCAGCGGTGGTGCTCGCTCGGCGCGCCGGCGGGGTAGAGCAGCGCGCCGTGGGATTCGAGGCGGTAGAACGGGCACACGGCCTGGCGGCCGGCGGGGGCAGGCCCCGCGGGGGTCAGCGCGGCCCTGCTCGGGTCCAGCCTGGATCCCGCGGGCGCTCCCCCCGCCTGCTGCTCGCTCAGGGCGTGTGCCTCCCGATGGCGTCGTCGTCGGCATGCTCGGCCCCCGACGGCCGGGAGTCTAGTACGTCTACCGGCTTGTCCGCGCCGAATCCCGGGTGTTAGGCTCGCGCCGAGCCGATCGCACAGGCGTCGGCGTCAACCGTCCTGCACGTCACCCGCGAAGCACGAGGGACCCGCACAGCCCGTCATGGCGCTCCCGACCTCCGCCCTTGCCGCCACGCTCCCGCACGAGCCGGATGCGACGCACCTCGCGCCGCACCGGATCAAGCGCTGCAACTACCGGCGCCTGATCTCGCTCGAGCGGCCGAAGGAGCGCGTGTACGAGGTCGAGTGCCTCTACCCGGACCGCAGGCTCCCGATCCCGCTGGGGGACCTGGACTGCGCGATGCCCATCTGCAACGCCTGCGCCGCCGCGCACATCTTCCGGGCCGACGAGGACTAGGTCCGCGGACGGGGCGCCAGCGAGGCGGCCTGTAAAGCCGAGTTGAGTCCAGACGCCCGTTTGAGCGTGGCTCAACCCTGTCCACCGCGCGTGGCGGCATCTCTTAATTCCACCGCCTGCCAACGCGAATGAGTGCAGAAACGTGTGCAGCCTGAGGCACCCCATGGTAGGCGCCGGTAGGAGGTCGCAACCGTCGGCCGGGGCGGACGCCCCGAGCCCGTGGCTACCAGTCGGCCGCTCTGGCGCACCCCAGTCGGAGCGACTCCTCTCGGATCTGGTGCACGACCTCCTCGGGTGCACCGGCGCGAACCTTCGCGAAGATCTCTTCCACGAGGTCGCAACTCCAGAGTGGCCGCTGCGTTCCGGCGAGAAGGTGCCCGGTTAGCTTGGCGTACGCCACGGGCGCCTGCTCGACGTGACGGCTGATCTCGAGCAGAGTCTGCCCGCGTTGGTTGAGGCCTGCAGGAGTAGCCAGGGCGAGCGCAACCGCCTCCTCGGTCGCGTCGTCGACGTGCACGACCCACCCGGCGAGGGCGCTCCCCTCCTCAGGGGTCAGCCGTTTGGGGATGCTGTCGATCCGCCGTGCCCAGTAGTCGCGCATCCACCGTGCCCATTGGAGGCGACGCAGGTTCGCGTCGAGCCGACCCAGCGTCCAGGCAACCTGGTTCATCCACTCGACGATCAGCGAGACGGGTGCGGCCCTCGTGAAATCCGACAACCACGCCCCGGGGTCCGTCTCACTGTAGAGCGCCACGGCGGCGAGGTGCTCCGCCAGCCGCCGCTGCATCTCGTCCTCGAGCACGGCGACGTGCGGCACCGTGTCGAGGTAGGCGTGCAGCAGGCCCTTTGCCAGCAGCTGGTCCGTCCAGCGGCCCCAGAACAAGAACCCATCCCATGTCCGGCGGGCACGCTCGGGGTTGCTCCAGTCGAGTAGAGGCATCACATTGGCTTGGCACCACTCGCGGTCGGCAGCGAAGTAGAAGTGCAGCTGGCTAGCCACGACGACCTCGGCGAACGCTCCTTGCTGATCGCCCCGGCAGAGCAGTTCGCCAAGCGCCTCCCGGCTCTGCGCGTCAAGTTTCTCCCAACCGGTCCGGTCGGCCGACCAGTCATGGGAGACCACCTGCAACCAGAACAGCGCGAGCTGGCCTCCGGGCTCGCTGACCGCTCGATCAAGCCAGTGGGATCCCTCGGCCGACAGGGGCATCTCGGGAAGGCACTGGGCCACTGCTCTCGCCAGGTCACGGGCGCCGTGGACACCGGCCCAATCTGTGTGTTCTCCGTTGCCGCCCAGTGCGCCCAGGAGCCGTGCGAGATCGCGGCCCCATCGCGCGAGATCGACGGTCGACAGTCGGCCGATGACCCGTCGAGCGACATCCTCCTCGTGCGAGCCGGATGACCACCCTTCGATCACCGCCCGGACGAGGTCGTCGTCGGGCTCGGGATCTCCTCCCAGCAGAACGAATCCGTCCTCCGGGTGCTCCGCCACCACCCGTCGAACAAGCTCGATCGCATCGTCCCATGACGGCTGGTTGAGCGGGAATCGCGCTGCCTTGTACTGCTCCAATTCGGCGAGGGCCGCTGCTCGATCGAGATGGAGTTGCTCGTGCAGTTCGTCGGTGGGCATGGGGGCGGTGAAGCCACGGAAGCCCGACTCCGACCATGTGTCGAAGTCTGGGTGATCGCGAATGCCGAATCCTGGGTGGGCGGCTCTCGCCTCGGCGAACGCCGCCCGTGCAGCGGGGGCGACTGAGTGTCGGTCGATCCAGACCAAGGCGTTGAACGCCTCGTAAGCACTGACCTGATCGACATCGCCGTCGCCCCAAAGCCGTGTGACCTGGCCGACGAGGCGCTCCACGACTCCGTCGCTTGCTGACGGCAGGGATGAGGCGAGAAGCTCGAAGACCTCGTGCTTGAGCTGGTGGCCTGATAGCAGGCCGCGATCAAGGAGCCATTCCAGCTTGTCGTCGCCGGTCATGTGAGTGCCGAGTGCGACGCCGTGGACGGCAAGACGGCGGAGGATCGGCGCGGCGGATTCGGTCCACGCCGCGATCACTGCAGCGGCCCGCTGCGGGTCGTTCCGTACGAGGAACTCGAGGCAGTCACGGGCAACGTCGATCACGACCCCGATCCGGTCGCCATACCGGTCCTGCTCGTGGGCCGCGATCGACGATCGCCCGAAAGAGACCGGGTCCCAGCCGCTATCCGCGGCACCAGCAGCGGTGAGCAGCCATCGGGCTCGGCGAAGGTGCCTGTCGGCTATCGGGAGGACGTCATCCACAATCGACGCGAGGGCAGGCCCGAGCACCTTCTTCCACGACTCGCGAAGCCAGTGCTCATTGCCTCGGAGCTCGACCTCGAAGGGTGCCGCCCCGCCCAGCCCGAGCGTTGGCCTCGGGGCGAGGTGTGGCTCGGTCAGGTGGTCGAAGAGAAGGAGCGCGACGTCGCGGTCGTCTGGCAGTTGGGAGTCGACAAGGGCGTACTCGAGCCAGTCGCCGCCTTCGGCGGGCGCATTCTCGACGAGCAGGGCGATCCACGGCTGGAGCCAAGTCGGTCACCTCCGGCCGCGCCTCGGCCGCGTGATCCTCTCGGGGCTCACGCCCGGCAAGGTCGAGGAGGCGCTCGCGGGCATGCGGGCCTCAGGGCTCGCGGCCTCGACGACGGTGCACGTGTTCCACGTCCTCCGGATCGCGCTCAACGAGGCCGTCCGCGTCGGGCGGCTCCGCGCGAACCCTTGCGCCCGCGTCCGTGCGCCCGAGGTGCACCACGCCGCGATCAGCCCGTGGGACGCGGACGAGATCAACCGGTTCCTCGACACGGCGTCAGGCCTCCGCTACGGGCCCCT
>JBBIIL010000023.1:18037-42420 GCA_037446495.1 Chloroflexota bacterium
TGAGCGGGCGATGGCGCTCCGCAGACCAGTCTCGGTGACCGATCGCAACCGTGGGCTCTCGATGCGCGACAGCCACGGCTCGAACTGCTCGACGGAGTCGAGTCCAGGCACGTCCAACTCGGGCAGGCGGCGAGGCCGACCCCGGTGGGCTGCGGAGACGTAGCACAGGTCGAAGATGGCCTTGACCGGTATCGCCACCGGGCCATTGCGCGTCTCCTCCCAGCCGCCGAATAGCGCAGGGGGCAGGTGGTGGACGGCGTAGGTCCCGACCGCCGTCTCGATCGTCCGGGCCCGGTCGAGCGAGGCGACGCTTATCGTTCTGGGGCGCTGGTCGGTGGCGCCGGCGATATTGAGCGCCGAGAGGAACGAGACGTAGGCCGGGTGGGGCCGCAGGACGTCGCGCACGATCGCCGTCGCCATGGGGCGGCCGGGCCCGATGTGCCACAGTCCGGTCCGCAGGCGCGCGGCGCGGCCCTCGGCCTCGAGCACCCTCAGGATCCGGCTTGCAGCCGACGCGCTTACGCGGAGGGCCGCCGCCGCCTCGGCGGTCGTCACAACGCCGCCGAGCCCTTCCAAGCGGCCGTAGGCTGCGAGGCCGGTCACCGCAGCGCCTCCAGCCGCTCGACGACCTTGAGGACCATGTCCGACCACACGTCCTCGCGCTCGTAGACCGGCACCTGGTCGTCCTCGATGAACTCGACCACGAGCTCGCGGTAGTCGTCATAGCCGATCGAGAACGCAGCCGCCACCGCGGCGTCGATCTCGGCCGCGGGGACGTCGCCCGGACCAACGGCGGCCGGGTGCCGCGCGAACAGGAGGTCGAGGTCGAACACGTCGCGAGGCTCGGTCTCGCTCCGCTGCCCGAGGGCGCGGACCTTCTGGCGGACGGCGGCGGGCGGCAGGTAGCGGTCCGCCCGCACCACGCGCAGGCCGAGCCCGCGGCCGATGTCGTCGCGCGCCGTCTCGAAGGCGTGCTCAGGGTCAGCGACGCCGCGGTTGCTGAACTCGATCTTGGAGTTGAGGAAGGCGCCCTCGCCCTCGACGCTGAACTTCCAGCGGCGCGTGATGTCGGTCTGCTTGGGCTTGGTGGGCTCGCCCATGGCGACACCCGCGAGCCGCAGGACGTTCTGGAAGACGGGCGACCGCAGGGTCGCGTCGACCTGCTCCTCGACCTGGTCGAAGCGATCAGGCCGGCCCGCGTAGTCGAGGTCGATGTCCTGTGACCGGCGGGCGCTCTGCTCGAAGAGCCGCAGGTTGGCGCCGCCCTTCACGATGTAGCTGCCGACGGGCATGCGCGACGGCAGCGCCTGGAGGAGGGCCAGGTGCACGACCTCGATCAGCTTGGCGCCTTCGCGTGTCTCGCTCATGGGCTAAGACTACGCAAACCATACGGTTCATGTCAATCTTTCGTAGTCTTAGAGCTCATCCGTTCGAGGACGGACCTCGCGCGTGCCGCTGCAGTCGGACGCAGGAGGATGATCCCCTCCCCTTGGAGCCTCGGTTGACATTGAAGGGTTAGATGGTCGAACCGGCCCCTTACCTTCAATCTCGTGTCGACACTGAAGGGTTGCAGGCGTCGTCCGTTAGCTGATCGCGGGACCTACGACCGCCAGAACGCCGCGACCGAGCTGTTCGACCCGCTCCACGGCGTACAAACGTGTGCAGAACTGAGTGCAGCCTCTCGACGCCAGGGCGCCTCCGGGGCTGATTCGTGCGTGGAATCGGGTGAGGCGCCAGCGAGGCGGCCTGTAAGCCGAGTTTTGTACCGCGGCTCGCGCCGCGGTGACGGCCATCCATCTGGGGCCGCCGGTTGCCCGACGGCTCATGCAGCCGACCCGAGGGCTGGGCAGCGCACCTCTCCCCCCGGCGAACCGGGGTTGCGCCCTCCTATTTGGCCTTGCTCCGGGCAGAGTTTGCCGCGTTTCACTCCGGCCCCGAGGGGCCGGCATCGTCACTGTGGCACTGGTCCTCGCCTCACGGCGGACGGGCGTTACCCGCTGCCCTGCGCTGGGGAGCTCGGACTTTCCTCACGCCCGCCGGTCACCCGGCCGACGCGCAGCCGTCCGGCCGCCTCGCTGGTCCGCGGATTGTACGCGGGGCGCCGTTCCGGGGGCGGGACGAGAGGTCAGGCGCCGCTCGTCCGCTCGAACTCGAGCACCGCTCCCCCGCTGCCGGGGTCGATCGCCATGTCCGTGTCACCGGCGTGCATCGACGCCGGCCCGCTCGCGATCGCCTGCAGGGCCGCGTCCTGCTCCGCCGGGGCCGGCGTCAGCCACCGCCCAGCAGCGGGCGGACGGCATCGGCGACCGCGTGCGCCAGCGCGCGGTGCGCGTCGGGCGCGAGGTGGACCCCGTCAGCGCGGTCCGCAGCCACAAGGGACGAGGCGTCGAGGAATGCCACGCCGCGCCGCTGTGCCGCGGTCCGGTACAGCCGAGGGAGGGCGGCGCTGCGCTCGTTGGCGCCGGCGAAGCCCCACAGCTCCGTGACCTCACTCGGCGCGCCGAGGGCGGGCGGGGCCACGAGGAGCACCTCGGGCACGCCACCGCCGGGCCCGCACTGCGAGGCCAGCGCCACGTCAACGAGGGCGCCGGCGCCGGCCGCGATATCGGACGCGGCGAGGCCGAAGGTGACCTTGAGGTCGTTGGTGCCGAGCATGATCACCAGCACGTCCAGCGGCGCGTGCGTGGCCAGGCACGGCACGAGGTACGTCAGCCCGTTGCGGCCCGGGACGTACGGGTCCTCGCGGATCGTCGTGCGGCCGTTGAGGCCCTCCTCGACGACGCGCGCCTCGCCCTCGAGCAGCGCCGCGAGGACGCCCGGCCAGCGGACGCCGTAGCCGAATCGGTCGCCACCGTCCGGGTCGGCGCCGTGCGTGTTCGAGTCGCCGTAGCAGAGCACGACCGGCAGGTCGGCCATCAGTTCCCTCCTTCGCCCTCGACGGGTGCGATGCGACGGGCCCGGGCCACGCGAGCCGGGCCGCCGGCGGCCACCCGGTCCAGCGCCTCGTTCGCCAGCCGGTCCGCAGTCGCGTTCTGCGCCCGCGGCACGTGGGTGGCCGACCAGCGCCGGAAGCCGGCCAGCAGGCCCTTCGCCTCGGCGTGGAGCGGCGCCAGCTTGGCGTCCTTGACGCGCCACCGCCCGTGGAGCTGCTCCACGATCAGCTTGGAGTCCAGGAACATGTCCACCTTCTCGGCGCCCAGCCGGTGGGCGAGCTTGAGCGCCTCGACCACGCCCGTCCACTCGGCCACGTTGTTCGTCTGGGTGCCCAGCGCCTGGCTGATCGTCGCGTCCGGGGGCGCGAACGGGTCCAGCGCGTCGGGGCGGGCACCGTCGATGAGCGCCGCGCCGAGCGAGGCCGGACCCGGGTTGCCCCGGGCCGCGCCGTCCGTGCGGATGACGAGGTGCGCGATGACCGGGAGCGTCGCCTCGCTCAGGCGTGGTGCTCCACGATCTTGGAGGAGACCTCCAGGATCGCCTGGGTGATGTGGATCCCGCGCGGGCAGGCGTCCGTGCAGTTGAAGATCGTCCGGCAGCGCCAGACGCCGTCGCGATCGGCCAGGATCTCCAGCCGCTCCTCGGCCGCGGCATCGCGCGAGTCGAAGATGAACCGGTGGGCGTTGACGATGGCGGCCGGGCCGACGTACGACGGCTGGGCCCAGAACGACGGGCACGAGGTGGTGCACGCCGCGCACAGGATGCACTTGGTCGTGTCGTCGAACTTGGCGCGGTCCTCGGCGGACTGCCGCCGCTCCCGCTCGGGGTCCGGGTCGCCGGGCTGGAGGTAGGGCTTGACGCTGCGGAACTTGGCGAAGAAGCCCTCCATGTCCACCACGAGGTCCTTGGTCACCGGCAGTCCCGGCAGCGGCGCCACCGTGATCCGCCTCCCCTTGAGCTGGTCCACGCGGATCTTGCAGGCAAGGCGGTTGCGGCCGTTGATGAGCATGGCGTCCGAACCGCAGACGCCGTGGGCGCAGGACCGGCGGAAGGTCAGCGTGCCGTCCTGCTCGTACTTGACCTTGTGGAGCAGGTCGAGGACGCGGTCCATGGGCCCGCCCTCCACCGTGTAGGTCTCCTCGTGGGGCTCGGCGTCGCGCTCCGGGTCGAAGCGGAGGATGCGCAGCTCAATCTGCATCGTCGTCTCCTCCGCTCTCAGTAGACGCGCGGCTTCGGCTGGAACTTGGTGATCGTCACCGGTTTGTAGTCCAGTGCGATCGCCCCGTCCGCGCCCTTGGTGGCCAGCGAGTGGGCGAGGAAGTTGACGTCGTCCCGATCGGGGAAGTCCTCGCGGCTGTGCGCCCCGCGGCTCTCCGTGCGGTTGATGCAGGCGGCAACCATCGTCTCGGCGCAGTCGAGCAGGTAGCCCAGCTCGCGGGCCTCGAGCAGGTCCGTGTTGAACACGGTGCCCTTGTCGTCCACGCTGATGTTGGCGTACCGAGAGCGGAGCTCCTCGACCGTCGCGCGGGCGCGCTCGAGGCCCTGGGCGTCCCGGTACACGCCGGCGTCGTCCATCATCACGTCGGCGAGGTCCGTGCGGATCGCCTCCTTGCGCTCGCCCCTGGGCCGCTCGCGGATGGCCTCGAGCTCCGCGCGGACGGGTTCCATCACGTCGCCTGCGATGTCCGGCATCCCGACGCCCCGGACGTCCTTGGCCATCTGCCGCCCGGCGCGTCGGCCGAAGACGAGCAGGTCCACGAGCGAGTTCGTGCCCAGCCGGTTGGCCCCGTGCACGGACACGCAGGCGGCCTCGCCGGCGGCGTACAGCCCGGGGACCACCGTGTTGGCGGCGTCGCGGGTGGCCTGCGCGAGCAGATTCGTGGGCACGCCGCCCATCGCGTAGTGGGCCGTCGGCTGGATCGGGATGGGGTCCGTGTAGGGCTCGATGCCCTGGTACACCCGGACGAAGTCGGTGATGTCGGGCAGCTTCTCGTCGATCTTCTTGCGACCCAGGTGGCGGACGTCGAGATAGACGTAGTCCTTGCCGTTGATCCCCCGCCCGGCGCGGATCTCCTGCACGATCGCCCGGCTGACCATGTCCCGCGGCGCGAGCTCCATGAGCTTGGGCGCATACCGCTCCATGAACCGGAACCCGTCGTTGTCGAGCAGGTAGGCGCCCTCCCCGCGGGCGGCCTCGGAGAGCAGGATGCCGATGCCCACGATGCCCGTCGGGTGGAACTGGTAGAACTCCATGTCCTGCATCGGGACGCCGTGGCGGTAGGCCAGCGACACGCCGTCGCCGGTGAGGCTCCAGGCGTTGGAGGTCACGCGGAACATCCGCCCGAAGCCGCCGGTCGCGAGCAGGACGGCCTTGGACTTGATCGCCACCAGCTCGCCGTCCGAGATCCGGTAGGCGACCACGCCGGCGCACCGGCCGCCGTCGCCCAGCTCGCCGCCCTCGGTCATCAGGTCCACGACGTGGTACTCGTCGTAGAACTTCACGCCGTGCTTGACGCACTGCTGGTAGAGGGTCTGGAGGATCATGTGGCCGGTGCGGTCGGCGGCGAAGCACGCCCGCATGACCGGGCCCTCGCCGTAGTTGCGCGTGTGGCCGCCGAACCGGCGCTGGTCGATCTTGCCGTCAGGGGTCCGGTTGAACGGCAGGCCCATGTGCTCGAGCTCGATCACCGTCTCGATGGCCTCGCGGGCGAGCACCTCGGCCGCGTCCTGGTCCACCAGGTAGTCGCCACCCTTGATGGTGTCGAACATGTGCCACTCCCAGTGGTCCTCCTCCTGGTTCCCCAGGGCGGCACAGACACCGCCCTGGGCGGCGCCGGTATGGGAGCGGGTGGGATACAGCTTGGTCAGGACCGCCGCGTCCACGCCGGCCCTGGCCAGCTCGAGGGCGGCCCACAGGCCGGCCCCGCCGGCGCCGACGATCAGGGCGTCGTGCTCGCGGATCATGACGCCACCTTGGCTGCGTCGGGGAAGGTCACCAGGGCCATCGTGCCCATCGCGAAGATCAGGAAGGCGAGGAGGTAGATCAGCATGGTCAGGACCATGCGGGTCGATCCCTTGGTGTAGTCGTGGACCACCGTGCGCACCCCCATGAACGCGTGGAACACGACGGCGCTGAGCATCAGCCAGTCCACCGTCCGCCAGGCGGCGCTGGACCAGCGGGCGGCGATCCAGTCGGCCTTCTGGACGGCCGGGTCGTAGATGAAGTGGACGATCGTGAAGTGCGCCAGCACGAGGACGAACAGCGCAAGGGCCGTCAGGCGCATCAGGTACCAGACGGCGAGCTCAAAGCCGCCGCCCATCGGCCGGGCGCTGCCGGCGCGGTTGTTCCGAGCCATCGCCTCAGCCTCCGAAGGAGAAGGGCGCCGCGAGCCCGAAGGCCGGGGCCATGATCTGGACCGCGAACACGACGCCGACCACCAGGAACACGGCCCAGTTCGCGTACCACAGCTGCTTGTGGTAGCGGGTCATCGAGGGCCAGAAGTCCATGATGATGATCCGCAGCCCGTTGAGCGCGTGGTACAGGACCGCGGCGCCGAGCGCGGTCTCCAGCACGCGTCCGCCCGGACTGCCGTACAGGCCCAGCAGGTCGTTGTAGAGCTTGTAGTTGACGTTGGCGAGCCAGATGTCGAGGACGTGGAGCAGGATGAACGCCCAGATGGCGACACCCGAGATGCGGTGGAACGCCCAGGCGAGCATTCCCTCGCTGCCCCGGTACCGAAACAGCATGGAGCCTCCTGCCTCCCGGCCCGCGGTGCGGGTCGCTTGTGTGCTGCCGGCGCTCAGCCGAGCCGCGCGATGATGGCGTCAGCGAACTGGCTGGTGCCAGCCGGGCCGCCGAGGTCGTAGGTGGTGGCCGTGCCCTCCGCGATGACCTCGCGCAGGGCCGTCTCGACCCGGACGGCCGCGTCCTGCTCGCCCAGGTGCCGGAGCATCAGGACGCCGGACAGGATGAGGGCCGTGGGGTTCGCCTTGTTCATGCCCGCGTACTTGGGGGCGGACCCGTGGACCGGCTCGAAGACGGAGGCGTCGGTGCCGATGTTGGCGCCCGGCGCGACACCCAGGCCGCCGACCAGGCCGGCGCACAGGTCGGACACGATGTCGCCGTACAGGTTGGGCAGGACCATCACGTCGTACAGCTCGGGCTTCTGGACGAGCTGCATGCACATGTTGTCGACGATGCGGTCCTCGAACTCGACCTTGCCCTCGTAGCCCCTGGCGACTGTCCGGCAGCTCTCGAGGAACAGGCCGTCGGAGAGCTTCATGATGTTGGCCTTGTGGACCGCGGTCACCTTGCGGCGGCCGTTCGCGACCGCGTACTCGAAGGCGAACCGCGCGATCCGCTCGGACGCCTCTCGGGTGATGATCTTGATGCTCTCGGCGGCGTCGCGGCCGACCATGTGCTCGATCCCCGCGTAGAGGTCCTCGGTGTTCTCGCGCACGATCACGAGGTCCACATCCTCGTAGCGCGTCTCGAGGCCCTTGATGGAGCGGGCCGGGCGGAGGTTGGCGTACAGCCCGAGGACCTGCCGCAGGGTCACGTTGACGCTGCGGAAGCCGGATCCCACGGGCGTGGTGATGGGGCCCTTGAGGGCGACCTTGTTGCGGCGGATGCTCTCCAGCACGTGCTCCGGGAGCGGCGTCCCGTACTGCGCCATGACGCCCTCTCCGGCGTCCTGAACCTCCCAGTCAAACGCGACGCCTGAGGCGTCAAGGACACGGCGGGTGGCCTCCGCCAGCTCCGGGCCGATGCCGTCGCCGGGAATAAGGGTGACTCGGTAGGGCATGGGCGCAATTGTAGCGAGGCGGATGGGGGCACACCGGTCGCCAATCGGACCTGCAACCCCCCTGCCGTTTCGCCCCTCGTGTGGCGGGGCGGCCGGGCGCCGGGGGTGACGGCAGGCCGGTTGACCCGCGTCCGCGCGACCACCGGTCCAGCGGTCTCGTCCGCTCGTCGGGCTATGATCCGGGCAGCGCCCAGCCGTCAGGGATTGACCCTGTCCGTCGCCCGGAGGTCCCGCCCGAAGCGTGAAGATCCACGAAGCCGACGCCAAGTCGCTGCTCGTCGCCCAGGGCCTGCCCGTGCCGGCCTGGGCCGTGGCCCGCACCCCGACCCAGGCCCGCGAGGCGGCCGTGCGGTTCCTCGCCGACCCGGGCAACGCCACCAAGAAGGTGGTCATCAAGGCCCAGGTGCTCGTAGGCGGGCGCGGCAAGGCCGGCGGCGTGAAGCTGGCGGCCAGCGCGGACGAGGCCGAGGACGTCGCGGCGCAGATCCTCGCCCTCCAGATCAAGGGCCTCCCGGTCCGGCGGGTCCTGGTGGGCCCGGCCGCGGAGATCGTCAAGGAGTACTACCTCTCGGTGCTCCTGGACCGGGAGACGAAGCGCCTGATGTTCATCGGCTCGGCCGAGGGCGGCGTGGAGATCGAGCAGGTCGCGGTCGAGAACCCCGGCGCGATCGTCTACGAGCACGTGGACCCGCTCCTGGGGCTGCCGGACTTCGCGGCCCGGGAGCTCGCGTTCAAGGTGGGCTTCGGCGCCCACTGGAAGGCCGCCGCGGCGATCGCGAAGGGCCTGCTGCGGACGATGCTCGCCAACGACGCGGACCTCGTCGAGATCAACCCGCTGGCCGTGATCCGGGAGCACAACGCCGACGGCACGCCGGTCGAGCGGCTGGTCTGCCTCGACGCGAAGATCACGCTCGATGACTCCGCGCTGGGGCGCCACCCGGGCCTCGAGGAGCTGCGGGACCTCGACGCGGAGGACCCCGCCGACGTGGAGGCACGCCGCTACGACCTCACGTTCATCAAGCTCGACGGCGACATCGGCTGCATGGTCAACGGCGCCGGCCTCGCGATGACGACGATGGACCTCGTCAAGCGGGCGGGCGGCGAGCCGGCCAACTTCCTCGACATCGGCGGCGGCGCCAAGGCGGACCGCGTGGCCGCCGCCATGAAGCTGATCCTCGCGGACCCCAACGTGAAGGCCATCCTGGTCAACATCTTCGGCGGGATCACCCGGGGGGACGAGGTCGCCCGGGGCCTCATCGAGGCTCGCGCCCAGCAGGAGCGCGACGTCCCGATGGTCGTCCGGATCGTGGGCACCAACGCGGCGGAGGCCGCGAAGCTGCTCGAGGAGGCCCGCTTCGTGACCGCGGACAGCCTCGACGAGGCCGCGGCCAAGGCCGTCGCGGCGGCGAAGGGAGCCGCGTCGTGAGCATCCTGATCGGGCGCGACACCCGCCTCGTGGTCCAGGGCATCACGGGCCGCGAGGGAGAGTTCCACAGCCGCGCGATGCTCGAGTACGGCACCCCGCTCGTCGCGGGCGTCACGCCCGGCAAGGGCGGCCTCATGGCGCTCGACGGCCGGGTCCCGGTGTTCGACACCGTGGCGGAGGCCGTCCGCCAGACCGGCGCCAACACCTCCTGCATCTTCGTGCCGGCGGGCGGCGCGCCCGATGCCGTCCTCGAGTCCGTCGCCGCGGGCATCAGCGTGATCTTCTGCATCACCGAGGGCATTCCCGCCCTGGAGATGATCCCGGTGGTCGAGGCGGTCCGCCTGGCCGGGGCCCGGCTCATCGGGCCCAACTGTCCAGGCGCCACGTCCCCCGGCCGCGCCAAGGTGGGCATCATCCCGGGCTCGATCCACCGCGAGGGGCGCGTGGGCGTCGTGTCCCGCTCGGGCACGCTCACCTACGAGGCGGTCCAGGCGATGACCGACGCCGGCCTCGGCCAGTCCACCTGCGTGGGCATCGGCGGCGACCCGGTGATCGGAACGCAGCACATCGACGTGCTCAAGCTGTTCGCCGAGGACCCCGAGACCGATGCGCTCGTGCTGATCGGCGAGATCGGCGGGACGGCCGAGGAGGAGGCGGCGGCGTGGGCGGCCGAGCACCTGGCCGACATGCCCAAGGTGGCGTTCATCGCCGGGCGCACCGCGCCCGAGGGCAAGCGCATGGGCCATGCCGGCGCCATCATCTCGGGCGGCAAGGGCACCGCCGCGTCCAAGGTCTCGGCGCTCGAGGCGGCGGGGTTCCGCGTCGCGGGCTCCCCCACCGAGCTGCCCAAGCTGCTGCGCGAGGCCGGCTACAAGGGCTGACGCCCTTCGCTGCTGCTGCGCAGGACCGACCACGGGCAGCCTGATGGACCTCATCTCGGGCGACGAGCGCGACATCGTGCTGGCGCTCGCCGTGGAGGACATGGCCGCCCTGAGCGACCCAGGCCGCTTCACGGCCCACCTCTCCCTCGGCGGCGGGCTCGACCCAACGTGGCTCGACGCGCTGAGCGAGGCGGTGCGCGACGCGACCGGCCTCGGCGACCCGGTCAGCTTCCTCGACGCCCGCTCCGAGGTGGAGGGCACGGCACCGGGCCCCGGGCGCATCGTCGAACGGGTGGACCAGGCGTGGGTTGCCGCGCTGGCGGCGGTCGCGGACGAGCAGCTCGGAGCGGTGGCGGGCCGGTGGATCGCGCTGCTCGAGGAGGAGCAGGGCGTGCGCCTGCCGCGCGAGGACAAGCCCTGGATCCGCGACCTGGCAGGCAAGGTCGCCGAGTTCTGCCGGGCGTCGGCCGGGGCGCCCGTGGTGATCTTCGCCTGGGGGTTCTAGGCGTCCCTGGGAGGCATCTGTTGACCAGTCACTCGTCCGCCGGCTTCCCGTCGCTCGGCGAGCCGCCGCAAGGCGGGTTCTGGGGGTTCGCGGCGCCCCGCATGCGCACGGGCCTCAACGCGTTCAACCGCTGGTTCATGGTGCCGGCGCAACGGGCAGGGCTGGGCGCGTGGGTCTCCACGCCGCTGGGCGGCTGGATCCTGCTGTTGCGCGTGCGCGGGCGCAAGAGCGGGATCATGCGCGACACGCCGCTCAACTACCTCATCGAGGGCGGCGCGGTCTGGGTGATGGCCGGCTTCGGCCAGCGGACCGAGTGGTACCGCAACCTGCTCGCGGATCCGGCAGTGGAGGTGCGGCTGCCGGGGCGAAGGTTCGCGTGCACCGCCGAGGAGGTGGCCGACCCGGCCGTCCGCTCGAGGATGATCCCGCGGCTGGTCCGGGCCACCGGTCTGCCCGGGACGATGGTGGTCGTCTCGCCGTGGACCACGCCCGACGAGACGATCCTCGACGCGACGGGCTGGGTGCCGCTGGTGCGGATCCGGGCCCGCGACGGCTCGCCGATCGAGCCCGGCCCCGACGATCCGGGCGGGCACGCGTGGGTCTGGCGGCAGGCGCTCGTGCTGGTCGGCGTGGTCCTGGCCTGGCGCCTGGGCGCAGGGCTCGTCCATCGGCGATGACCTCGGAGGCTCGGGTCGCCGGCCGACTGTCTGTGCGCAAAGACAGCGCCGTTGCCGGCACCTGGGTCGGTCCTCCGGTCAGTAGCCCAGCGCCGCCCAGGCCGGACCGCCCGGCGCCTCGATGAGCTCCACCAGGACGCCCTGGCACGAGCGCGGGTGGAGGAACGCCACCGGGCCCTCGGCACCCTTGCGGGCCACCGAGTCGATCACCTCGATGCCGTCCATCTCGAGGCGCATCAGGGCCTCGGAGATGTTCCCCACCTCAAAGCAGACGTGGTGGAAGCCCTCGCCCCTGCTCGCGAGGAAGCGGGCGACGCCGGTGGTCTCGTCGTCTGGCTGGACGAGCTCGATCTTGCTCTCGCCCACGGGCAGGAACGCGATGGTCACGCGATCGTGCTCGATGGGCAGCACCAGCTCCACCGGGAGCCCGAGTGTGTCGCGCCACAGCCCGAGCGACGCGTCAATCGAGCGGACCACGACCGCGACGTGGTGGACGCGCCCGAGCTTGCGGATGGCGTCGGGCACGCCGTGGGCGGGATCGGTCATGGCGCGTGCCTCCTCATACAGTGATCAGCTCCCGGTGGACGCCCCAGACCGAGCGCAGCCGGTCGGCGATCTCGCCCACCGTCGCATAGGCGGCAACGGCCTCGATGATGGGCTCCATCAGGTTGGCCTCGCCCCGGGCAGCGTCCTCCAGGCGGGCGAGGGCAGCAGCCCAGACGGCCGGGTCGCGCTCGGCGCGAACGCGGTGGAGGCCGGCGACCTGCCGGCGCTCGCCCTCGGGGTCGATCCGCAGGAGCGCCGGGCGGGCGCCAGGCTCGTCGTCGCGGAACTTGTTCACGCCCACCACGATCCGCTCGCCGCGCTCGATCTCACGCTGGACCCGGTATGCCGACTCCTGGATCTGGCGCTGCTGGAACCCGGACTCGATGGCCGCGAGGGTGCCGCCCATCGCGTCGATCTCCTCGAGGTAGGCGGTCGCGGCGGCCTCGAGCTGGTCCGTCAGCGACTCCACGAACCAGCTCCCGGCCAGCGGGTCGGGAGTCTCGGTCACGCCCGCCTCGTAGGCCAGGATCTGCTGCGTCCGAAGCGCCAGGCGCGCGGATTCCACGGTGGGCAGGGCCAGCGCCTCGTCCCGGGAGTTGGTGTGCAGGCTCTGCGTCCCGCCCAGGACCGCCGCCAGGGCCTGGAGGGTCGTGCGGACCACGTTGTTGTCGATCGACTGGGCGGTCAGGCTCGACCCGGCCGTCTGGGTGTGGAAGCGGCACATCATCGACTTGGGGTTCCGCGCCCCGAACCGCTCCTTCATGATCCGGGCCCACATCCGGCGGGCGGCCCGGAACTTGGCGACCTCCTCGAACAGCTCGGACCAGGCCGCGAAGAAGAACGAGAGCCGGGGCGCGAAATCGTCCACGGCGAGGCCCCGAGCGGCCGCCGCCTCGACATAGGCGATCCCGTCGGACAGGGTGAAGGCGAGCTCCTGGGCTGCGGTGGCCCCCGCCTCGCGCATGTGGTACCCGCTGATGCTGATCGTGTTCCACTTGGGGAGCTCTCGGGACGCGAACTCGAACACGTCGGTGACCAGGCGCATGGACTGCCGCGGCGGGTAGATCCAGGTGCCGCGGGCGATGTACTCCTTGAGGATGTCGTTCTGGGTGGTGCCCGACACATTCGCCCGCACCACGCCCTGGCGCTCGGCGGCGGACACGTAGAGCGCGAGGAGGATCGGCGCGGTGGCATTGATCGTCATCGAGGTGCTGACCTCGCCCAGCGGGATCCGGTCGAAGAGCACCTCCATGTCGGCGAGGCTGCTCACCGGCACCCCCACGCGGCCCACCTCACCCTCGGCCTCGGGGGCGTCCGAGTCGTAGCCCATCTGCGTCGGCAGGTCGAAGGCCACCGAGAGGCCGGTCTGGCCCTGCTCGAGCAGGTAGCGGAACCGGTCGTTGGTCTCGGCGGCGGTTGCGAAGCCCGCGTACTGGCGCATGGTCCACAGGCGGGAGCGGTACATGGTCGCCTGGACGCCACGGGTGAACGGGAACTCGCCAGGCAGCCCGAGGTCCCGGGCAGGATCGAGGCCGGCCACGTCGGCCGGGGTGTACACGTCCGCGATCGGCAGCTCGGACGTGGTCACGAACTCGGCCCTGCGCTCGGCTGAGGCGGCGGCCGCCTTGGCGCGCGTCGTGGCCCGCCAGCGCTCCACCGCCAAGTCCGCCTCGCCGCCCCCGGAGGCACCCGAACCAGCGCCGCCCGTGGATGCCCTGGCATCGTCGTTCACCCGGTCCTCCGTCAGTTGATCACCACCAGCAGGTCGCCGATCTCGATAGTGTCACCTTCGCCGACGCCAACGCGCTCGATGGTGCCGTCTCGCGGCGCGCGCAGCTCGTTCTGCATCTTCATCGCCTCGACGACCAGCAGCTGCTGGCCGGCCGTCACGGAGTCCCCCGCCCTGACCGAGACCGCCACCACCTTGCCCGGGATGATGGCCTTGACCTGGAGCGGCCCGCTGTGCGCGCTCTGCGCCCGCCCCCGGCTGGCCCGCTCACGGAGCGAGGCGATCCTCTCGGACTCGGTCTCGACGATGAACCGGAAGCCGTCGACGAGGACCTCTCTGGAGCGGCTGCCGCCCTCCCCGGGACCGTCCGGCTCCAGGATGACCCGGGTGGCGGTCTCGCCCTCGACCAGGAGATGCCTGCCGCCGCCCAAGGACCGGATCGTCGCCTCGCTGGGCTCGTCGTCCACGAGGACCTGTCTTTGCGCAACGACACCGGCGGCGGCATGCGGATCGGGTGCGATGGCAACCCCGCCCAGCGGGCCGGTTCCCACCGTCGGGTTGGCCATCTGGAGCGGCTCGGGCACGGGCGAGATCCGCAGGGATCCCTCGTCCCCGGTGCGCGAGATGGCTGCCAGGCGAACACGGACCGCGCGCGGATCAGTCACGTCGGGCGCACCAGCAGTCACCGTCGTCGCACCGGTGCCTTCGTCGCCGATCAGATCGGCCATCGGTCCGCCCCCCGTCCGCGCCCGCCGTTGCGCCAGGCATTGTCGCCACCAGGCGCAGCTCGGCCGTCCCGCGGCAATGCCCCCGAGGCGCCCATTCCGGCCGGCCCCGGTCCCGTCGCGATCGACGCCAGCCCGGCCGCGAGCAGGGCGCGGTGCACGGCCCCCGCTCGGGCCGCCTCGCCGTCCCAGTGCGCCTCCACCCAACCGGTGGAGAGCTGCGCGTCGCGGAAGGCGTCGCTCGTCGCAACGACACGATGGAACGGCAGCGTCGTCTGGACGCCGCCCACCTCGGTCTCGTCAAGCGCCCGCCGCAGCCGGTCGATGGCCGCGTCGCGGTCGTGGGCGTGGACCATCAGCTTCGCGATGAGGTTGTCGTACTCGGCAGGGACCCGGTCCCCCGATTCGATGTGCGTGTCAACCCGGACGCCGGGCCCTGCGGGCATGACCCAGCGGCCGACACGCCCGGGCGTCGGCGCGAACGCACGCGAGGGATCCTCCGCCGAGATCCGGACCTCGATCGCGTGGCTCGACGGCGACGCCGCCCGCTCCCCAGCCGCGATGACCTCCGCGCTCAGGGGGTGGCCAGCCGCGATCCGGAACTGCTCGCGGACGATGTCCACGCCCGACACCATCTCGGTCACGCCGTGCTCCACCTGGAGCCGCGTGTTCACCTCGAGGAACCAGAAGCTGCCCTCAGCGTCGTGAAGGAACTCGCATGTCGCCGCGTTGCGCAGCCCGGCGGCCGAGCCCATCGTCACCGCGAGACCGTGCAGGTAGCGGCGCTGCGCCTCGGTGAGCCCGGGGGCGGGCGCCTCCTCGACGAGCTTCTGGTGGCGACGCTGCAGGGAGCAGTCGCGCTCGCCCAGCGCCACGACACGACCGTGGTGGTCGGCGAGGAGCTGCACCTCGATGTGGCGCGCCGGCAGGATCTCCCGCTCGAGGTAGACCGACCCGTCGCCGAACGCCGACAGCGCCTCGCGAGACCCGGACACGAGGGCGGGCCCGAGATCCTCCTCGCGTGTGACGCGCCGCATCCCGCGACCGCCGCCGCCCGCGGCAGCCTTGACCAGCAGCGGGAAGCCGATCGTTCGCGCGGTGGCGAGCAGCTCCCTCACCTTGTCGGGATGATCGACAGGGGCCGGCTCATGCGTTCCCGGCACGGACGGCACGCCGACCTTCGCCGCCAGGCGCCGCGCGTGCAGTTTGTCGCCCAGCTCCTCGATCGCGGCCGATGACGGCCCGACGAACACGATCCCCGCCTCCTCGGCGGCCCGCGCAAATGCCGCGCGCTCCGCCAGGAAGCCGTAGCCCGGATGGATCGCCTCCGCGCCGGTGGACCTCGCTGCCTCGATGAGGGCGTCGATGCGCAGGTAGCTCTCAGAAGGCGCCGGCGGGCCGAGGCGAACCGCGAGGTCGGCCAGTCGCACGTGGGCGGCCTCCGCGTCGGCGTCGCTGTACACCGCGACTGCCTCCATCCCCATCTCCTGGCAGGCGCGGATGATGCGGACGGCGATCTCGCCACGGTTGGCGATGAGCACGCGCCGGAAGGGCGCCTCCTGAACGGTCATCGGGTGCTCCCCGCGAGTGCGTCTTTGCGCAAAGACGAGCGGCGCGACTCAGAGTGGGATGTTGCCATGCTTCTTTCGGGGGTTCGTGTCGCGCTTGTCGGCCAGCATCTCCAGGGCACGCGCGAGCCGTGGCCGCGTCTCGCGGGGGAGGATGACCTCGTCGATGTAGCCGCGGGCCGCCGCGACATACGGATTCGAGAACTCGGCCTCGTACTCCGCCACCAGACGCTTCCGTTCCGCGGCCGGATCGTCGGCCGCCGTGATCGGGTCCTTGAAGATGATGTTGACTGCGCCCTCCGCCCCCATGACTGCGATCTCCGCGGTGGGCCACGCGAAGTTCATGTCCCCGCGGATGTGCTTGCTGCTCATGACGTCGTAGGCGCCGCCGTACGCCTTGCGCGTGATGACGGTGACCTTGGGCACGGTCGCCTCGCAGTACGCGTAGAGCAGCTTTGCGCCGTGCTTGATGATCCCTCCGTGCTCCTGCGCCACGCCCGGCAGAAAGCCGGGCACGTCCACGAACGTGACCAGCGGGACATTGAAGGCGTCGCAGGTTCTGACGAACCGGGCCGCCTTCACCGAAGCGTCGATGTCAAGCGCGCCGGCAAGCACCGACGGCTGCTGTGCGACGATCCCGACCGACCGCCCGCCGATGCGCGCGTAGCCGATGATGATGTTCCCCGCCCATCCCGGCTGGATCTCGAGGAAGTCGCCGTCGTCCACCACGCGACGCAGGACGTCGTGCATGTCGTAGGGCTTCAGCGGCCCGTCTGGCACGACGCGGTCCAGCTCTGGGTCCATCCGGTCCGTGGGATCGTGCGTTGGGACGAGCGGCACGTCCGCGAGGTTGTTCTGCGGCAGGTGCGACAGCAGCGCCTTCACCTGCTCGAGCGCCTCAGCCTCATCCTTGGCGGCGAGGTGCGCGACACCGCTGCGAACGGTGTGGACGCTGGCGCCTCCGAGCGCCTCGGAGTCGACCTCCTCATGCGTGACTGCCTTCACAACGTTGGGCCCGGTGACGAACATGTAGCTCGTCCCCTCGACCATGATCGTGAAGTCGGTCATGGCCGGTGAGTAGACCGCGCCGCCGGCACACGGGCCCATGATCACCGAGATCTGCGGCACGACGCCCGACGCAAGGACGTTGCGCAGGAAGATCTCGGCGTATCCGCCCAGCGAGGCGACTCCCTCCTGGATCCGAGCCCCGCCGGAATCGTTGAGCCCGATCACGGGCGCGCCGACCTTCATCGCCAGGTCCATGACCTTGCAGATCTTCTCGGCGTACGCCTCGGACAGGGACCCCCCGAACACGGTGAAGTCCTGGCTGAAGACGAACACCAGTCGTCCGTCGACGGTTCCATGCCCGGTCACGACGCCGTCGCCCAGGAAGTGCTGCCGGTCGAGGCCGAACTCCGTGGCCCGGTGGGTGACGAACGCGTCGAGCTCGACGAAGGAGCCGGGGTCCAGCAGCAGATCAAGACGCTCACGTGCCGTGAGCTTGCCCCACGCGTGTTGCCGCTCGATTCGGACGGGTCCGCCGCCCTGTTGCGACTCCGCGCGCATTCGCTCAAGGCGCTCGATCCGCTCCGCGTTGGTGGACACGCCAGGCGTACCTCCGGTGTGGGCTGGCCGTCTTTACACAAAGACGGCCGCGGCTGACGCCATCATAGGCGCTCGGCTCAGGCCGGTCGCAGGGCCGGATCGCATCCGGGCGGGTGGCAGGCACCACAAGCCGCCGTGGGTCTCCAGGGGTGTGCAGATGTGATCGGGGTGTGAACGGTTCGTGAAACGACGACTTCTCAGCCACGCACGCGTGCATGCGAGCGGCCGACATATCCACAGAATGGTGCACAACTCGGGCCGACTGTGGAAAACGCGTCGCCGCAGATCGGCGCGGCGCTGTAGCATTCCCCCACTTCGGCTTCGCACTCGCGGACCGCAGACCACCCGAGGTGACGCCCTTGACGCACGTGATCGCGATCGCCAACCAGAAGGGCGGCGTCGGCAAGACGACGACCGCGATCAACCTCGCGGGCGCACTCGCGGAGGAGGGACGACGCATCCTCCTGATCGACATGGACCCCCAGGCAAACCTGACGGCTGGTGTGGGCATCAACCTCAACACCATCGCTCGGTCCATGGCCGACGTGCTCGCTGATGGCCGCGCGACACTCGCCGAGGTGATCCTGCCCACCGAGACCGCCGGCATTGACGTCGCCCCGGCGCACATCGATCTCGCCAGCACCGAAGGGGAGCTGTTCACCGCCCTCGGCCGCGAGTCCATCCTCCGCGAGGCGATGCGCGAGGACGTGAGCCCCTACGACTACGTCCTCATCGACTGTCCGCCGAACCTGGGCCTGCTCACCGTCAACGGCCTGGTCGCGGCGGACAGCGTGATCATTCCGGTCCAGACGCAGTACTACGCGATGAAGGGCCTCAACAACCTCGTCAAGGTCATCGGCGCCATCCGCCAGAAGCTCAATCGCGACCTGCGGATCCTTGGCCTGCTGCCGACGTTCTTCGACGGCAGGACCAACCTGGCGCGGGACATGCTCGACGAGCTGCGCATCGTCGGCGACCACCACGTCTTCAACTCCATCATCCGGACCAGCGTCAAGCTGGGAGAGGCGCCGCTGGTCGGCCGCCCGATCACCGCGTATGCGGGCTCGTCGGAAGCGGCCAAGACGTACCGCGAGTTCGCCCGGGAGGTGATCGAGCTTGGTCAGGACTGATTTCCGCGCCGCGGCCGCGCGGCGACTCTCTGAAGAGCGCGAGCTCTCCCCCGCCATCGTCAGCCTGCTGTCGTCCGAGACGACGCACCGATCCACGGGCGTCAAGGTGGTGCCGGTGGACCGCATCGAGCCCAACCCGCAGAATCCGCGGCTCGCCATGGACGAGACGACGCTGCTCGAGCTGGCCGCCTCGATCCGCGAGCACGGCGTCCTCCAGCCGGTCCTCGTCCGTCCGCTTGACGAGAACCGCTTCCAGCTGATCGCCGGCGAGCGGCGCTGGCGCGCGTCGAAGATTGCCGGCCTGCCAACGATTCCCGCTCTGGTCGAGGACATCGACGACGCCACCGCGCTCGAGATCTCGATCATCGAGAACCTCCAGCGCGAGGACATCTCCCCTCTCGACGAGGCGATGATGTACGACCGGATGATCAAGGAGCACGGTTACAGCATCCGGCGCCTCGCGGACAAGCTGGGCAAGGACAAGGGGTACCTCGAGAATCGCCTGCGCCTGGCCGATGCGCCCCCGGAGGTTCGGGAGCTCGTGTCTTTGCGCAAGGACACCCTGTCCCACGCCTACGAGCTGATGAAGGTCACCGACCCGAAGAAGCGCAAGCGACTCGCCGACGCCGTGGCCCGCAACGAGCTGTCCCTGGTCAAGCTTCGCGAGCGGATCGAGGGTCGGCCGCGCCACCCGGAGGCTGCAGTCGAAGCGCCCGGCCTGCCCGACCCGGCGCCCGCCAGCGCCGCCACCGCGGCCGCCCTCGGGGCCGCAGAGGTGGGGTGGGCGGCTGGCGGCTCCCACGAGGACCTCAAGGACGACAGCCTCCACACGGCCAAGACGCAGCTCAACGATGCGGTTGAGGAGCTCCTTGGCGTCATCCGTGACCCCAGACTCCTCGACACCATCGGGACCGTGGACCGGGCCAATCTCGCCAAGTACCTGACCATCGCCAAGCTCCGCCTCGAGAATGCGATCGCCGTCGTCAGGACGGGCGACCCGGACCGCTAGGCCCCTGCCCCTGAGCCCTTGGCAGGTCGCCCAGGGGGCACGTGACAGCAAGAAGCCGGCGCCGTGGCGCCGGCTTCGCTCGTCGCGGACAGGACCTTCGTCCTTGCCGGCTAGCCCAGGGCGACAGCGCTGACCGCGTTGACCCACGCCACAGTCAGGAGCCCCAGGCCCACGGCCTGCACCTCGAATGCGATCTCCCTGGCTGCCGGTCCGCGTCGCGCGACAAGGACCCCGAAGGCCGCCCCGGCAACCGGCACCAGGGCCACGGATCCCGCGACGGACATCCAGATGCCTGTCGCCCCGATCCGGATGCCTGACACCACGGCCACCGCGGCGACGACGAGCTGGAGCAGCAGGGCCAACGCCGTGGCGCCGACGGGGCCGAGGGCCACGGCCGCAGAGGAGACCCCGGCCGCCCTGTCCCGCTCGATGTCGACGGCGGCGTTGGCGATGGCGAGCGCCGCGCCTGCCAGCGCTGCGACCGGGACCAGGATCGCGAAGGCGGGTGGGAGAGTGCCCTTGGCCCCGAGCCAGCCGTAGACGGGCAGGAGCGGGACGCCGATGGCCAGCGGCAGCCACGACAGGCGGGTCCCCTTGGCCACGAGGTCGTACCAGACGCCGATCCCCAGCACCCCGAGGGCGATGATGAGCAGGAGCGGGCCGCCGGCCCAGGCGAGCAGCAGCCCCGCGCCCACGAACAGCGCGATCAGCACCCGGGCCGCCTGCTCGCCCACCAGGCCATCGGCGATGGGCTTGCCGCGCCGGGACGCGCGGTCGCCGGGCACGTCCACGAGGTCGTTGAGGGTGCCGATGGCGAACTGGAGCAGCGTCATCGAGGCGCCGAGGACCAGCGCCAGCGGCAGGGCGCCACCGGCGACAAGTGCCACCACCGTCACGACGAGTCCATCGAGGAGGGACGGGAACGGATGGACCACGCGCGCCCGCGCAAGACCGCGACCGAGGATGTCGGCGGGAAGGTGGCGGTCAGCCTCGGCGCCTACGGCCACGGACGGTGCCTCGGCCGGGGCGACGGGCGCGGGGACCTCCCCTCCCTCGGGCCCGAGCCCGGCGCGGCGTCGCCGGGTGGGGCCAGCGGCGGCAGGGCGTGCGAGGGGGGCGCGGGGTTCCGCCGGCGGTGCCTCCCCGAGCGGGTGGGCCTGCCGGAAAGGCGCCCCTGATCTGCGGCGATCAGACGTAGACGAGCTCGTCGAACGAGGCGACAAGGTACTCGACGAGCCGTGCGCGTCCGTCCTGCACCTCGGCGCGGATACCGGGCACCATGGCCCACAGGGCGACGGCGGGCACCATCAGGCGGCCTTGGGCGTCACGGCCAATCGAAGCGGGCGGACCACCACCAGAAGCGAACACGCGTTCGAATTCACGCTCGCTCAGCTTCGTGGCCGCTCGCAAGTCCTCGATCACGCGGACGACGCCGCGGCGGATGGCCACGTCGCGCATCATCTCGGCGGCCCAGGTGTCGATCTGGGCGTCCGGCTGCTCCGCGAGGCGGGCGCGGTATTCGGTGCGGTTTGCCGAGAGGCCAGTGGCTCCCACGCAGGATCTCCAAGGTGGTGCGGTGTCGCCTGCAGGATGCCACAGACGGGGGTCAGCTCGCGGTCCCACCCGTCGATTCGCGCCCCGCGCGGCTGCGCGCGTAGGCGGCGCCGTCACCGTGGCCGAGCTCCGGGCGCGCCCCCTCGGGCCAGTCGTTGAACCACTCGGTGAGTCGCTGCCAGCAGCGGCCGGGGCGTGGCGGGTCGGGAAAGTCGGCGGTCATCGCGAGCAGGGCAGTCTCGATCTGCCCCGTGAGCCTCGCGGTCGACGCTCGCGTGGGCCGCTCGGTCGGGGAGATCGGCTGGCCAACGCGGACGCGGACGCCCCGCCGGAAGGCGAGCCACGACGTCCCGTTGATGGCGATCGGGACGACGGGTACCCGCGACCGCAGCGCGAAGTACGCCGGGCCCTCGGCCAGCGGCGTGAGCTCGTGCTCGCCTCGGTGGATCCTCCCCTCCCCCGCGATGGCAACGACCCAGCCGCGGTCGAGCACCGTGCCCACCCGACGCGTCGTCGCGACCAGGTCGGTCCTCGCGGGGCGGTACGGGATGCCGAAGCCGGCCCAGGCGACCAGCCTGTTGCGGGCGCCAACCGTCATGTCCGCCTCCTGGGGCCCGAACATGGTGTAGCGGGGCCGATCCGGCAGCACGGCGACCAGGACCAGCGGGTCAATCCAGTTCAGGTGGTTGAAGCAGTAGATCGCGGGGCCACGCGACCACCGGTCGGGGCGCTCGACACGGATGCGGAGCAGCCCGCCGATCACGACCCGGCAGGCGAGGCGGAGCAGCCGGACGCGGAAGGCTCGGTACTCGGGCTCGGGCAGCAGCATCTCGGGCACGCGCTGAGTATCGCCGCGACGTCGGGCGGCGGAGGGGCCGCTCGGCTGGGTCAGCCCGGCAGCATGTCCGGGTCGAGGTCGGCGAGGCTCGGGACCACCGTGTCCGCAGCGTCGAACGCCTCTTCGGCGGGCGGAACTGACGGGTTCGGGATCAGGACCACGTGGGCGCCTGCGGCCTTGCCGGCCAGCACGCCGTTCGCGGAATCCTCGACGACCAGGCAGCGCTGGGGCGCGATCCCCAGCCGCCGGGCGGCGAGGAGGTACACGTCGGGTTCAGGCTTGCCGTGCGGCACCTCGTCGGCCGAGGTGATGGCGCCGAAGACATCGTGGAGCCCCAGCGCGTCCACCGCCGCCGAGATGACGTCCGGATGGGCAGAGGACGCGATGGCGACCGGCCACGCCGCGGCAATGCGGCGGACCGCCTCCCGGGCGCCCGAGATCACCTCGACTCCGCCACGGTGGAACAAGTCAACCACGCCTGCCACGACGTCGGCCTCGATCCGCTCGATGGGCTCAGCTGTCAGGCCGAGGCGCTCCTTCATGGTCTCGGACCACTGGCGCGAGTTGCCCCCCATGCACGCGCGCTGGTCCTCGAGGGTCCACGACAGGCCGCGCGCCGTGGCGTAGGCGATCCGCACGTCGTTCCAGCGGGGTTCGCTGTCGACGAGCACGCCGTCCATGTCGAAGAGCACGGCGTCGAAGCGGCGGGAGGGGTCGGGCATCGCCCAAGCGTAGCAATCGCGGGCCGGTCGGGCCGTCGGGTCGGGACGCTCGTCATGCGCCATGGCCGCCACGGTGCGCCACAATGGGCGCGGGAGGGAGCCGGGAGCTGACGATGCACGTGAACCGCGGACTGCTGGGCTGGGGCGTGTTCTTCCTGGCCGTGGGCCTGGTGCCCCTGGCCGTCCACGGCGGAGCGCTCGACGCCGCCATCGCGAGCCGGGCATGGGAGCTGTGGCCGCTGCTGCTGGTCGGCGCTGGCCTCTCGCTCGCCCTGCGCAGCACGGCCCTCGCGTCGCTCGGCAACATCGTGGTGGGGCTGACCTTCGGACTGATGGCGGGCGGGCTCGTCGTCGGCGGCGTCGGCTCGATACCGATCACCGCCTGCGGCTCATCTGGCGCACCGCAGGGCCCTGGCGGGCAGCCGTTGACCGGGGCGCTCGGCGCGTCGGCGTCCGTTGACCTCAGCGCCGACTGCGGGACCCTCACCGTGTCCCCTCAGCCCGGGAGCCAGTGGTCCATCACCTCTCTGGCCGGCACGGGCCGCGATCCGGATGTCGTCGAGGCGAACGACTCGAGGCTGCGCGTCAACTTCGGCGCCCAGCGCGGCTTCACCTTCGGGGACCCGGCCGGGCGGTGGGAGGCAAGACTCCCGCAGGACCCGACGATCGGCTTGAACCTGGCTGTCAACGCCGGCTCGGCGAAGGTCTCGCTCGGGGGCGCCCACGTGCGATCGCTCGGAGCCACCGTGAACGCCGGCGCCGCGAGCATCGACCTCGGAGGCGCCATCGGCACGACCTCCGTCTCCGGATCAGCGAACGCGGGCTCGCTCAGCCTCGCGCTCCCGACGCCCGTCGGGACGCTCACGGGCTCGCTCTCGGCCAACGCTGGCAGCGTCCGGATCTGCTCGCCTGCCGGGGTGCCGCTGCGGATCCGCGTGAGCGACCAGCCGCTCGGCTCCACCAACTTCGCCCAGCGAGGCATGACGCAGGACGGCACCACGTGGACGCGCGGCGCGTGGGACGGCGCCGCCTCGCGGATCGACCTGACAGCGTCCGCGAACCTGGGCTCGATCACCCTGGATCCGGAGGACGGCTGTGGATGACCGCCTCTACAAGTCCACCACCGACCGATCGCTCTCGGGCGTGTGCGGCGGCGTTGCCGCCTGGCTGGGCATCGACCCCTCGCTGGTGCGTGTCGTGTGGGTGCTGCTCGCGCTGCTGTCCGGCGGCGTCTTCCTGATCATCTACATCGTGATGGCGATCGTGGTGCCCGATGCCCCGCCGGGCTGGTCCCCTCGGAGCCGCTTCGGACGTCCCGAACCCCCGCCCCCCTGGGGCCCCGGCTCAGGCCCGGGCAGGGGCGGCGGCGCGCCGGGCGGGGCGTGGGCCGGCACCACAGGCTGGCAGGGCAGCTCGGGTCCGGCCGGCGCGAACGGAGCGCCTCCGGCCGGCGATCTGCAGGCTGGCGGCATGCCGCCCGGCAGCACGCCATGGAACTGGTCCGAGGACTGGGGTCGGGAGCGGGGCACTCCGTATGGCCGACTGCGCCCGGACCGCGCCGGCGTGGTGATCGGGGCAGGGCTCGTCGCGCTCGGCGTGTGGTTCCTCGTGAAGGACTACATCGCGATCAACTGGGACCTCGTGTGGCCGGTCGCGGTCATCCTGCTGGGCGGGGTCATGATCGCGGGAGCCGTGCGCCGGGGCCGCTGACGGCACGGGCGCGGTCTCG
>JBBIIL010000024.1:0-41989 GCA_037446495.1 Chloroflexota bacterium
AGCACCGCGTTCGCATCGCGGGGGTCAGGGGTTCGAGTCCCCTCATCTCCACCATCGTGGGTCGGTCGGGCAGGTGGTGAGCCCAAGGGTCTGTAAAACCCTCGCCTTCGGCTGTGGCAGTTCGATTCTGCCCCGGCCCACCAGCACCTTTCACGCACGAACGGGGCCCTCCGGGGCCCCGTTTCACGTCTGGTGGCCAAAGCTCTGGCCCATGCCCTGATCGGCAGACTGCCACCCCAGCCCCAGCGCGTCAACACGAGGTGTGTACGTCCCGGCGAAATTGCCCACGTCGTTCGGGCTTCGCGCGGGCCGGCGTTGGGCAGGACCAGGGACGGTCACGCACCCAGGAGCGCAAGCGGGACGACGCCGACCCCGTCATCGCGCCGGTAGGCCACGGGTCCTGTGGAGAGCACGATCGCGTCGAGCATCGCGTCCCCGCTGTCCGCCCAGAGACGATGGAGGTGCCGTGCGTCGGGCCCGGCAACGGCGCGTGCCGACTTCACCTCGATCGCGACAAACCGGTGGTCGTCGCGCTCGACGATGAGATCGACCTCCCGTTCGCCGCGGTGCGTCCGGTAGTGGAAGACGCGCGCCTCGGCGGCCTGTGCGAACACGCGGACAGACAGCGTGGCGAGCGACTCGAACAGCGCGCCGAGGAGCAGCTCGGGATGGCGGATCCCCGGGGTATCGGGTCCAGCGGCCGCAATCGCACCGGCGCCCACGCCGAGCAGGCGGGCGGCGAACGCCGGGTCGGCGAGCTGGTGCTTCGGCGCGGCCGTGAGCCGTGCCAGCGCCGGGCGGCCCGGCAGCCACCCCGGCACGGGCTCGACGAGCCAGAGGCGCTCGAGCACGTCGAGATAGCGCTGGACGGTCGACTTGCCGGACGTCTTGCCAGCCGCCCCGGTCGCTGCATCGCGGATCGTCTCGAGGGAGGCCGTCGAGGACAGGGCGGCCGCGTACGAGGCCAGCCACCGCCGGAGCGCGACCGGGTTTCGGAGCCGCTCGCCACCGAGCTCGGTGTAGTCCCGGTCGATGATCCGGTCGAGATGTGAGTCGAGCTGGGCGCGGGCCGTCCTCGGCGGGACGCCCCGCAGGCCCGGAAGGCCGGAGGCCACGATCTCGTCCGCGTAGTCGGCGGCGCGCATCGTGGTCTCGCCCGCCAGGGCCGGCCGCGCGCCGGACAGGAGCGCCGCGAGGCTGACCGTCGGCTGCGCAACACCGCGTTCGGGGAGCGACATGGGCCGCATGCGGAGGGAGAGGATCCGGCCAGTTCCGGGGTGGGCGGGCTGCACCCGCGGCACAGCTGAGCCGGTGAGGAGGAAACGCCCGGGCTCGCCGTCACCTCGGTCGACAGCGGTGCGGACCGCGTCCCACACGCCCGGGACCAACTGCCACTCGTCGATGAGGACCGGGCGCGGACCGGCGAGCACCACACCCGGATCCGCCTCGGCCGCGATCCGCGTCGCGCGGTCGGTGAGGTCGAACACGGTCCGGGCGCGCTCCGTCGCCGTCCTGGTCTTGCCGACGGCTCGAGGACCCTCGATCGCGATCGCCACGGCTCCCGCCATGTGGGCGTCGAGCTCGGCATCAACGACTCGCCGAAGGTACGGCCGCACGACAACTCCTCCCCTTGGCCCGCCTGCACCATCTGTTGGACGGTGCCGTGTCGCGACCAACTACGGGACCGTTCCGCGAGTCTATACGGGACCGTTTCGCGTGTCTATGCGGGACCGTTTCACAGAGACTGCCGAAGGCGCGGCTCTGACCGCTCCCGAACCGCGATGGAGCTTGACGTGCGGGACGTGCTCGCCGCGGTTCGCGTCCCGACCCTGATCCTGCCGCCGCCGGCGTCGCCCGGTCCCGGTCACTACCTGGCCGCGCGGATCCGCGGATCGGAGGTCGTTGAGCTGCCGGAGCTGAGGGGCGTCTATACCTGGGTCGATGATGGCGCCCACCGCGCGACGATGCAGGCGACCGGCCGGTTCATCTCGCGCCTGACAAACCGGTCGGCATCTGGGCGGTGCTCTGGGACAGGGTCCACGACCCCAGTGCCAGGGCTGCCGCGGGTCATTCGCGCGTTGGCGACGGGATCAGCCCGATCTGCTGCCAGAGGGTGAGGCGGTCGGGAAGGAACCACGACTCCACGATCCGGTCGCCATCGAATCGATCGATCCGGAGCTCGCCGAAGGCGATCCCGTTGCCGCTCGGCGCGACGTCTCCCGTGGGAAGGCGCAGGATGCCAGTGTTCGTACCCGATCCGAGCCATCGGCTGGCGACTCGATCGCCGTCGGCCAACTGGTCCTCCAGTGCGAGGTTCAGATCGGGTATCGCCCCGCGCAGGAGGGCCGCCTGTCGCTTGATCGGCTCGGTCCCAGCGACCGGCGGCATGCCGGGGCCATGACTGATGCAATCGGGATCCATGATCTCGTCGGCGGCGACGAGGTTCCCGGCACCGAACACCTCGAGGTACAGGCGGGCCGCGAGCTCCTTCTGGCGGTCGAGCCGGCTAGCGTCGGGCAGCGCGCTCAATTAATCGCCTCCATTCTCCGTCGACGCCCGTTCCTTCAGCGCGGTGGGCGCAGGTGCCGCTTGACTGACCGCCTCGGCGTGCGCCTTGAAGCGCTCGAGGGTGTCGGGCCACATCGAGGCCAGGAATGCCCGTAGCTCGGCGAGGCCCTCGGGCCGCGCACGGTAGAGGCGGCGCGTTCCGACGCGACGCTCCGACAGGAGACCCGTCTCCCTGAGAACGGTGAGGTGCTGGGATATGGCCGGACGAGTCACCGCAAACCGTGCCGCGATCTCGCCAGCGGCCATCTCCTCGGTGGCGACGAGCTGGAGGATCGCGCGCCGGTTGGGTTCGGCGATCGCGCGAAGCATCTCCTCCGCGGTCGCTTTCGCGCCATCCTCTAGGCCCACAGGCCCACCGGATGACCCTCGGGGTCGGCGAGCATGGCGAACGCGCCGGAGTCCCCGGGCGGTGGCGTGGGCGGCACGAGGACCGTCCCGCCCAGCTGCATGCCCCGGTCGAGGCAGACCTGCAGGTCGTCGACCTTCATGGAGATGGCTGTCCCGCCGAGGTCTTCGGCGCCCTGGGTCGTCCCGATCCCACCGCCGATCGCGCCCTCCCCAGCGTCGGTGTCGACGAGCGAGTAGCCGGGCTGGCCGCTGTCGGAAAGTGTCCAGCCAAAGAGCTTGGCGTAGAAGTCGCCGGTCCGCTCGGGATCCTTCAAGGTGAGGTCGAACCAGGCTACGGCAGCGCCCACCTCATTCTCCTGTCCGACTTCGCGCTGGGGTTGATAGGATCAGATGTTAGCAATCACTTACGTAAGTGTCCAGTGAGGAGCGTGGCGGGCTATGGGCTCCTGGCCACGGAACCCGTCCAGAAACGGGTATTGACTTTGGGGCGCAAAGGCTGTTAGTTTGGGGTGCAAAGTCAACCGATCGGAGCCCGATGAACGGCGAAGTCGACTCACCTGAGACCATGACGACCGAGGAAGGCGACGTGTTCGATCCCCGGGCGGCGGCGGCGCTGCTCGAGCAGACCCGGGAGCGGGCGCAGCGCCAGCTCGACATGAGGCCGCCCTTGCTGATGCTCCTCGCAGCGGTGCTCGTGCTGCTCTGTTACGGCGAGCTCTGGTTGTCGGTGCGCGGTCAGCAGCCGTACTCGGGCCCGAGCGGCACGGCCCTGGTGGTGCTCTACGCGATCCTGTTCGTCTGGATCGCCGTGGTGGCCATCGTCGTGGGGCGCGCAACCAGCGGTGTCAGCGGGCGCTCCTCCCGCCAGAAGCGGGCCGCAGGCATCACGTTCGCAACCATCTACGTCCTCGTCTATGTCTTCGATGGGGCGCTCAACGTCGCTGGAGCAGGCCCCGCGATCGTCTACGGCATCTACCCCGCCGCCGCGCCGCTGATCATCGTTGGCGCCGCGGCCGCAGCCTACGAGGCCGGGCAGGAGCACTGGGGCTGGTCGGCGTTCGCCCTCGCCGTGGTCGCGCTCGCCGCGGTGGCCGCCTATAGCGGCCCGGTCAATGTGTGGGGCGTAATCGGCGTCGGCTTCAGCCTGCTGCTCCTCGCACGCGCCGTCTCCCACATCCGGCACGGGCAGCGCGCCGCACGGGCGCACACCGATGGGCTCTGACCAGCTCGACCCGATCATCCACGCTCCGGCACGGCTGCGGATCGTCGCCACGCTCGCCGCGCTCCCCGACGGCGACAGGCTCTCGTTCACGCGGCTCCAGGACATGATCGGGCTGACGCCGGGAAACCTGATCACCCACCTGCGCCGACTCGAACTCGCCGGCTACATCGCCACCGAGAAGACCGGCAACGGGCCGGCCTCACTCACCACAGCCACACTCACCCACGAAGGCCGCATGGCACTCGATACCTACGCTGCGGCGCTCCGCGCCCTCATCACAGGGCTCTAGCAGTTCGGTTCGTCCGCTCTCCTCCTAGTTGGAGGGCTGGCGATCAGGGAGGCTACCGGGAGGTAGGCGATGACCGTTGATCGGGTCCTCGAGATCGACGGAGTCTCGAAGCGGTATGGCGAAACCGTCGCCGTAGACGGGCTGACCTTCGAGATCCGCGCCGGCGAGCTGTTCGGCTTCGTGGGGCGCAACGGCGCCGGCAAGACGACGACGATGCGCGTCGTGCTGGGCGTGCTGAACGCCGACGCGGGCGAGGTTCGCTGGGACGGCAATCCCCTCGACTTCGAGGCCCGGCGCCGGATCGGCTACATGCCCGAGGAGCGCGGCCTGTATCCCAAGATGCGCGTGGCGGAGCAGCTCTCGTACCTCGGCGAGCTGCACGGCATGACCGGCGCGGACGCGCATTCGGGCGCACTCGGCTGGCTGGACCGGTTCGGCCTCGCCGACCGGCGCAACAGCGAGCTCCAAGCCCTGAGCCTGGGCAACCAGCAGCGCGTCCAGCTGGCCGCGGCGCTCGTCTTCGGGCCGAACGTGCTCGTGCTCGACGAGCCGTTCGCCGGGCTCGATCCGGTCGCCGTCGACGTGATGGCGGGCGTCCTCCGCGAACGGGCCGACGCAGGAGTCCCCGTGATCTTCTCGAGCCACGAGCTCGAGTTGGTCGAGCGGCTGTGCGACCGTGCTCGGCCGGATGCCGACGAGTACAGCGGCTCCCGCCACCGACCCGCCAGCGGCAACGAAGGCAGCCGGAACGGCCACCTGGCGCCGCGTCGCGGTCGGTGGGAGTTCGCCGCGGAGATACCCACCCCTCATGCGAAGAGCCTCGCGACAGCGGCGACCCGCTCGTCGCGGCCCTCGAGGGGCATGTCGTAGGCTGTTGGCGCGGACCCGACACCTGTCGGGCGCGCCACATTGCCCACCAGCACCTCGTGAGCACGAATGAGGCCCTTCGAGGCCTCTTCCCGCGTCCGGGGCACATCAGCTCTGCAGACTCGCCAGGGCGCCTGGAGGTTGTGCAGCGCGGAACATGTCGCCTACGCACCGACCGGGCCTTGGACGACGAGCCTCCTCGTCAACGACGCTCCGCGAGGCGACGTCTGCCGGCAGGGCGTCGATGCGGTGGCCAGGCAACCTCCTCCACCGACTTTCGGGTTGTAGAGTTCACCGTTAGAGTTGGCGCGTTCCGGGGAGTGGCGCCTGGGCGCCAGGCCTGTCTCGACGTCGGCACAGGCCAGCGCCGCGAGGTGGAGGGAGATGTCGTTCAAGGATTGGCTCGAGCTCATCGTCCGGAGCTTCGAGGCACTGGGGGTCGGGATCCTGATGGTCGGCTCGGTCGCGAGCGGCGCGGCCTACGTCCGCGACCTCCTCGGCCCGAACCGGGAGGGCGCCTACCAGCGGCTGCGCAGCAACGTCGGGCGGACGATCCTGCTGGGCCTTGAGGTGCTGATCGTGGCGGACATCGTCCTCACCGTCACCATCAACCCAACGATCGAGAGCGCTGCGACGCTGGGCCTGGTCGTGCTCGTCCGGACGTTCCTCAGCTTCTCCCTCGAGGTGGAGCTTGAGGGCGTCCTGCCTTGGCGCCGCCGGGAGCTCGCTGGAGCGCCGCAGCCGGACTGACGGCCGCTCGGCGACTGGACGGGACAGCAGACCCGCTCCACGCCTGGTGCACGGACCCGCGCGTGAGGATGGACCCCTTGCCCCTCAGCTCGCGCCCTGCTCCGGCGACACAACTCGCCCCAGAGATTTGGCATCGTTTCGTACAATCGACACAGCGACAGTCCCGTCCGGTCCTCGCCCGCATCTCGACTGGCGGGCCGCCGAACGCAGGCTGTTCGATGCGGAGGCGGCGTGGCCGAGCGGGCGATCTCGATCCGGGGCACCAGCTACCCCGTCATCCTGCCCAAGTTGAGCGATCCCCGGCTCCACGTCGCAGCGGTGACGCTGTCGATCCACCTGCTCGGCCAGGTGGGCCTCCACTTCCGGCTCTCGGTCCCGCAGATCCTGGCGGCCATCCTCACCGCCGCGGTCATCGAGATGGCGATCAGCTTTAAGACCACCAAGAAGTTCATCTGGCCGGCGAGCGCGATGCTCACGGCCAGCGGTGTGGCGCTGATCCTGCGGGTCCCGGGCATGCCCGCCGACGACCCCTGGAACACCTCGTACCTGGGGCTGTACGCGGGGGTGGCTGCGTTCGCGCTGCTCACCAAGTACGTGATCAAGTACCGCGGCTCGCACATCTTCAACCCGTCGAACCTGGGGCTGGTGGTCACGTTCCTCGTGCTCGGCAACAGCCGCGTCGAGCCACTGGAGCTGTGGTGGGCGCCGCTGTCCAACCCCTTCATGATCCTCGCCTACGCGATCATCATCCTCGGCTCCAGCGCCCTGCTCATCCGGGCGGGCCTGTACGCCATGTCGATCGCGTTCTTCCTCACGCTGGCCGCCGGGATGGCGGTGCTGGCCGCGTCGGGTCACTGCATGACCGCGAACTGGGCCTTCGCCCCGGTGTGCGGTGCGGACTACTGGCGCGTGATCGTGACGTCGCCCGAGGTCCTGATCTACGCGGCGTTCATGGTGACGGATCCGCGCGTGGTGCCCAGGAGTCGGGTCGGCAGGGTCGTGTTCGCGATGCTGGTCGGCGTCCTGTGCTCGCTGTTCATGGCCCCCCAGACCGACGAGTTCGGGACGAAGGTGGGCCTGCTGGCCGGCCTCGTCCCGCTGTGCGCCGGGCGGTACCTCCTGGAGCGCTGGATGCCCCAGCCCAAGACCGCGGCCGACAGCGTGCGGCTGTTCGCGCGACGGGTCGTCGCGGGCGGGTCGGGGGCGACGCTCGCCCGCCGGGCCATGGGCGTCGTGACGGTGCTGGCGGCGATCGCCGTCTGGGGCGCGGGCGTCGTGCTCGCGGGAACACCGGCGCGGGGCGTCATCGCGGTCAACACCAGCGAGGCCATCCTCGGCGGCGCGTCAGTCCAGATCAACCCGAACACGCTGCCGCCCATCACGGTCACCCAGCCGGTCTGGGACTGGGACCACGAGATCGCCGCGAATGCCGAGCAGGTGCTGGTCACGCTGGCCCAGAACCTCGAGGTGGAGAACCAGGCGCTCCTGCAGCGCGACCCGGCGCTCCTGACCGCGGTCAACCACGGCGACCGCCTCGCGCAGATGCAGGCAACCCTCGCGAAGATCCCGGCCGACGGCAAGGTGGTGATCTGGCACTATCGTTTTGGTGCCGTGACCGTCCGGCTGCTCATCCCGTTCGGGGTGCAGTCGGGTCTCTCGCTCGGCTTCGACTGCACGGGCACCGTGACCGAGCAGACCTACGACCTTGCGGGGAAGCTGGTGTCGCAGCAGACGGGCGCGTTCAGCCAGACCTTCGCGCTTCGCCGCGCCACCGGGGCCCGCTGGCTCACCGTGGCGGCGCTGGCATACGGGGCCAGTTCGTGAGGCCCCTCACCCCATCGGCCGAGAACAGGAGACGGCATGACACGCGACGCTGAGCGCCTCGCACGCGCCAACGAGGGCCCGATCGTGGGGGGCCTGCCCGAGGTCCCGGGGATCCGAGTGGCGATGTCACTCACCCCGGGCCTGGGCGTGCACCTGCGGGGCCTGGCGGACGAGCTGCTGGTCCACGACTACCCGGGCGCCACGATCGACCGCGCGGACCGCGAGCTGATCGCCACGGCCGTGTCGGCGGCGAACGACTGCTTCTTCTGCATGGACTCGCACGGGGCGCACGCGGCGGCGGTGATGGCGACGACCGGCCGGCTGGACGCGATGCCGGCGATCGAGAGCCTCAAGGATGGCGCCTCCGACGGCCTCGACGCAAAGCTGGCGGCGCTGGTCCACATCGCCCGGACCGTCGGGCGGGCGCCGCGCGAACTGACGCCTCGGGACGTTGGGGCCGCGACGGCAGCGGGCGCCAGCGACGCCGACGTGCAGCTGGCGGTCCTCATCGCCGCCGGCTTCTCGATGTACAACCGGATGGTGGACGGCTTCCGAGCCGGCACCGCGCCGAGCATCGAGCTGTACGTCGGACGGGCGGCCGAGATCGCCGCGCGCGGCTACAGCTGATCGCCGCGCGCGGGCTGGGGCCTCGGACGTGATGACTGGCGGTCGACGGGCGGCGCTCGCCGGATTGGCGGTGGCGGCCATCGTGGCGGCGGCGCTCGGCGGGACATCGCTCCTGGGCGGGCTCGGCGTCCTCGGCGGCTCGGGCGGCGCGCCGGCGGTCCCCCACTTCCTCGACGAGACCGCGTCCGCGGGGATCGACCACACGTACGCCGGCAACGCGACCTACTCGACCGGGGGCGGCGTGGCCGTCTTCGACTGCAACGGGGACGGCCGTCCCGACATCTTCATGGCGGGCGGGGCGAACCCGGCGGTGCTGTACCGGAACGACAGCCCGACCGGCGGCGCGCTGCGGTTCACCGCGGTCCAGAGCCCGGCCACGGACCTCGTCGGCGTCACGGGCGCCTACCCCGTGGACATCGACGGCGACGGCATAACTGACCTCGTCGTGCTCCGCGCCGGCGAGACGGTTCTCCTCCGAGGACTGGGCGACTGCCGCTTCCAGCGCGCCAACGAGGCGTGGGGCGTGAACGGCGGGAACACGCTGACCGAGGCGTTCAGCGCCACCTGGGAGGGGGCGAACACCCGGCCCACGCTCGCCTTCGGGCGCTACGTGTCGCTGGACCCGAGGGGCGGCATCACGCAGGACTGCGACAAGAACCTGCTGCTCCGGCCCGGCCCGGGCGGCACGTACGGGGCGCCCATCGACCTGGCGCCGTCCTACTGCCCGCTGTCCGCGCTGTTCAGCTCGTGGGACGGCTCCGGCCGCGCGGACCTGCGCCTCGCCAACGACCGCCACTACTACGTGGGCGGGCAGGATCAGCTCTGGCAGGTTGCCGCGGGCAGGGCGCCGCGTCTCTACACCGCCGCAGACGGCTGGCAGGCCCTCGAGCTCAACGGCATGGGCATCGCCTCCTACGACCTCACCGGCGACGGCCTGCCCGAGTACTACGTCACGAGTCAGGCCGACAACAAGCTCCAGACGCTCGCCAACGGACCGGCCCAGCCGAAGTACGAGGACATCGCCCTCGCGCGCGGCGTCAACGCCTCCCGACCGGCCACTGGAGGGGACGTCCTGCCGTCCACGTCCTGGCACCCGGAGTTCAACGACGTGAACAACGACGGCCGGATGGACCTGCTGGTCACCAAGGGCAACATCACCACGGAGCCGGACTTCGCCACGAAGGACCCGAGCGACCTCTTCCTCCAGCGGGCCGACGGCACATTCACCGATGCCGCACAGCAGGCGGGCATCGTGGACTTCGACCGCGGCCGGGGCGCGGCGCTCGCCGACTTCAACCTCGACGGGCAGCTGGACCTCGTCGAGGTGTTCTATGGAGCACCCGCCAAGATCTGGCGCAATGTGGGCGCCGGCGACGCCACGAGCCCCAAGCCGATGGGCCACTGGCTCGCGCTGCGCGCCACTCAGCCCGCGCCGAACACGGACGCGATCGGCGCCGTGATCGAGGTCCAGGCAGGCGGTGCCACGCAGCGCCGCGAGCTCCTGGTGGGTGGCGGGCACGCCGGGGGCCAGCTGGGTTGGGTCCACTTTGGGCTCGGCACGGCCACGACCGCCCAGGTTCGCGTCCACTGGCCGGACGGCACGACGTCGGACTGGCGGTCCGTCACCGCGGACACGTTCGACCAGGTGGTGCACGGCAGCGCCGCCGTGAGCCCCTGGTCGCCGCCCCCGCCCTGAGGCCTCGACCGAGGTGGGCGGCCTCGGAGGATTGAGGAATCTACATCTCCGCCGCATCGTCGATCCACCGGGACCCGTCACATTGACGGCTGCGGCGACGTTCTCCAATGTGACAGGCGACGAAATCGTCGCCGAGCTGCAGGCGATCCGGCGGGCGTCTGCAGGCTAGGCCCCCACCGCCGCAAAGGGTCTCCAACTCATGCGCAAGCTCTCTCTCGTCGGCGGTCTCCTGCTCGCGCTCGCCGCAGCCTCGTCCACGATGGCCGCGGCGCCCTCGGTGCGCCCGGCCGTCACGGCCGCGCCCACCGTCGCGACGGTGGCCCTGACCTGGAAGGCGACGTACGCAAAGTCGCCGATCGCCGGTACGGCCTATGTCACCGGCACGTCGACCGGCACGTCGAACAAGCTGATCGTCCGGGCCACCGGCGTCAAGAGCGGGGCGACCGTCACAGTGCTCATCTTCGACGTGGCTGGCTCCAAGACCCACACCATCATGATGACCACGACCAAGGCGACCCTCAACGCGTCCCATCAGTTCGTCGAGGGCTGGTACCTCAACGCCGCCCAGCGCGCCGCCTTCAAGTACGCTGTGAACCACAGGTTCCCCGTCTACGTCCGGCTAATCGACGGCACGGTCATGGCGACCGGCCGACTGAACCGGATCTGATCCCAGGCGCACTCGACGCTCCCGGGCCGTCTCGCTCGGGAGCGTCTTGCGCATTCACAGGACGACCGTGCTGACCCACCTCCCCAGCGCCTCGCCCCATCCGACCGGCGCCGACGCCCCGGCCGGCGGTTCGCCGAGCCCGGGCCTCGACCAGCTCGCCCTCGACGCCCGCGACGGCGACGCTTCCGCGTTCGACGGCCTGTACGCCGTCTGCGCACCGGCGGTGTACCGCTACTGCTACTCGCGGACCCGGAACGCCGCCGACGCCGAGGACCTGCTCCAGCAGACCTTCCTGCGCGTGGTCGAGGCACTCCCTCGCTATGAGGATCGCGGCGTGCCGTTCCGGGCCTGGCTGTTCCGCATCTGCCGGACGGTGACGATCGATGCGCACCGGCGCCAGCGCCCGCAGCTGGCGCTCGACGAGACGCACGACGTCGCGGCGCCGCCCGGGGTGGCCGCCCTCGACGACTGGCTCCTCGGCGACGTCCTCGACGCGATCGAGCGCCTCACCGCCGAACAGCGTCTCGTGATCCAGCTGCGCTTCTTCGCGGACCTGTCAGTGCGCGACGTCGGCATCGCGATGGGCAAGGACGAGGCCGCCGTCCGGGCGCTCCAGGCGCGAGCCATCGCGTCGCTGCGACGTCACCTCCGGGTTGACGTCGCGCCGGCGCTCTCCCGGGCGGCGATCGCATGAGCTGGATGTCGGGGCCCGAGGCGGATCTGGACGGTGACGCGCGCGTGGAGGAGCTCCTGGCCGATGCGAGCCGGATCATCGGCACGGCGCCGGCCGTGTCGCGAGTCCGGCCCGCCGTTGCCGAGGCCTGGGCGCGATCGCAGGCCGGGCGCGACAGGCATGGGAACGCCGGGCCAGCCGGACCAGCGCGCTCCAACCGTGCCCGCCTGCCCCTTCGCGCGCGCCTCCTCCCCAGGGCGCACGCGGTCATCCGGCCCGTGCTCGCCGGGGGATTCGCGCTCGCCCTCGCGACCGGCAGCGTCGCTGCATCCACGACGCCCGGTGCGCCCCTGTACACCACGCGCCTGGCCGTGGAGCAGGCGCTCCTGCCGGGTCCGGGATCCGCGCGTCGCGCCGACGCCGAGGCTGACTATGCCGATCGGCGCCTCGGCGAGGCCCGCGACGCGATGGCGAAGGGCGACCGGACGGCGGCGATCGCGGCGCTCCGGGCCTTCTCGGCCGGCATCCGTGAACTGGCCGTGGAGGGGCTCCCCGCGCCAGAGGCCGAGGCGCTCCGCGATCGACTCGCGACGGACGCCAGGACGCTCGCGCTCATGCGCTCACGCTCGACTGACCCGACCTCGGCGGGAGTGCTGGCCGAGGCGGCTCACGAGGTGGAGGACCTGGAGGACCCCGGCACGACCCGCGCACCGCGCGACCGCGCCGACGCGACCTTCAGCCCCGACACCCGACGCCAGCCCTGAGCTGATCGCCGCGGCCGGCATGACGCCAGCCGGTTCCGAGACGCGCCGTCCTCTCCCGTCCCCCGGATCGTCTGGCGTCAGTCGAGTGCCGCGTGCAGCTCGGGGGCGTGGCGCTTGAGCCACCGGCGCCAGGTCGCGTAGTCGGGGACGCGTGTCTCGAGCAGCGCCCAGAACTTGGGGCCGTGGCCGAACACGCGCAGGTGGCAGGCTTCGTGGGCGGCCACCGAGTCGAGCACGGCGGGCGGGGCCAGCACCAGGCGCCAGGAGAACGAGAGGGCGCCCTTGCGCGAGCAGCTCCCCCACCGGCTGGTCGTGTCTCGGATGGCGATGGACGACGGGACGACGCCCAGCGTCGCGGCATGGCGCTCCACCGCGGCCGTCACTGCAGCACGCGCCCGCCCACGAAGCCAGGCCTCGAGGATGTCCGCGGTCTGGCGGCCGTCGCGGGGACCGACCTCCACCAGGAGTTCGTCGCCGTGGTCGCCGCCAACGCGCGAGACGCGCGTCGCCCGCACGCCCGGCGGTGCCACGACCACCCGCACCGAGTGCGCCATGCCCAAGTAGGAGACCAGGCGCCCGTCATCGAGCTCCGGCCTGTCGTCGAGCCTCGCCCGAGTCGCGGCATGGCGGTCGAGGTGCCGCCGCAGCCACGGCTCGCGCTCCGCGAGGAAGTCGCGGATCACGCGGTCTGCGCCGCCACGCCCGAGCCGCGCCGACATCGGCAGGGTCACCACGACGCCCCGCTCTGGGTGGATCACCACCCGCAGGCGCCGTGCCTGCGGGGATCGACGCAGCGTGTATGGCAGGTCGCCGCCGGGCAGCCGGACGACCTCGTCGCTCTCGGTCGCGAGTGCGTGGCGGGGCATCGGTCGCGGTCCGCCTAGCCGCCCAGGCGCAGCAGCCGGCCAGTCCGGGCGCCCGCCCTTCGCCCGTCGCCGACGCCCGCGCCGCCGCTGACGATGCAGTCGCCCGCACTGCCGGTGTCGGCCGGGCGGTCCGGGACGCCGCTGCCGTCGAAGCGTGTGCCGCGTCGGAGGAGGTCGAGTGCCATTTCGTTTGGATCGTACCGGGGCGCGCGACGTGGGCACCGCCGAGCCGGTTGGCGCCTGACCGGCTGGCTATGCGCGGCGGGTCATCGGCTGCCGCGGGTCGAGTTCCTGGGAGACCTCGACGCGAAGGTCGCGGCCCTCCCAGCGGCCGGCATCAGGCCACCAGAACGTGAAGTCCACGGCCCCTCCGGGAGCCAGCCGGTGCGACCCGGGGATGTCGGCAAGCCACACGCCGAGGCCCGTGTCGCGGGCGTCGAGGTCGATCCACGTCCGCCATCCGTCAGTCGACCACCGAACCCGGGCCTGGGCCATCAGCTCCAGGCGCAGCATGCGTGCCGGCGGGATCGAGGGTCGCGGTGCGGTGAATCGCCACGTCGCCCGCGTCGCCTTCGGGGCGATGCCGTGGTAGCGCCGCCAAGCGGCCTCGGGTCGGTCGATCGAATGGCCCAGGGCGATCGACCGGACGAGCTTCACATACTCCGCGTGCGCCCAGGCGAGCGGCATCGCCGAACCGGCGGGACGGCCGGGCTCGAGGTGGCGCTCCGGGATCGGGGCCGCGTCCCAGACCTGCTCGGGCAGCATCCCCCCCTCGGAGGCCATGCGCCGCATCGCGTCGAGGTGCGGCCGCGCGTCGCGCCCGGCGTCGAGCTCGAAGTGGCCGCGCTCGCCGACCAGGAGCGGCCAGCCTCGGCCGATCCCCGTCCCGTCGTAGGCGCTCCCGTCCGCGTGCTCGCCGTATCCGTCGCCGTTGTAGCGGCGCCAGACGGGCCCGCTCGGCGTGTCGGTTCGCAGGAGGGCATCGGCGACGGCGAGGCTCGACACGATCCGCGGGTCATCGGGGAGGCGGAGCCCGAACCGAACCAGGGCCAGGAAGTCGGTGCCGACCAGCTCGTCGCCGGGCACCATCGACGTGCCGGCAGGCTGATTGCGGAGCGTCACCGGCGTCGAGATGGGCGCCCCGGCAAGCACGTCCGGCGAGGCGATCCGGACGTAGTGGCCGTCGACCCCGTTCTCCCTGGCGAGCCGGGTGCCGCGGGCGTACGTCCAGTCCTCGATCGAGGCGTTCCAGTCGTCCGCGAGCTCCAGGCAGTAGGCGGCGGCAGGCTCGGGCAGGTGTCCGGCGGCGACAACCAGGGCGGCGACGACGGGCGCGAGGGTGGAGGGCGTGAGCCCGGCCGTCTCCTCCCAGCGGTCCTGACTCGTGGCCGGACCGGTCCGCGCGATGAACCCGGCGGCCCGGGCGATCATGCGGTCGAGCGCCGTCGGGCTGACGAGGTTCTGGAACGCCTCCTCGTGGGGGCCGGTCCTCCCGTGCATGTGGCCGGCACCCGTGCGGAGCGCCCCCGCCAGGAGCAGCGGATACGCAGCCTCGTCGAGTTGCAGGCCGCTCCAGTACGGCACCCCGTCAACCCACTGGTTCTGGGGCCAGTGGCCGTCCGGCTCCTGCGAGGCGACGAGGTAGGCCAGCGTCCGTCGGGCCGTCGCCACGGCGCCCAGGGCGACAAACGCCCCGGCCGACTCGACGAGGTCGCGCGACCAGACCAGGTGGTAGCCACCCAAATCGTTTCGGGTGTTGCCCCAGGGGATGGACAGGCTGGCCACGGTCGCGCCCGGCAGGGTTCGATCCTGGTGCGACCGGAGCACCGTCGCCGAGGTCAGGTACAGGTCGCGCTCCTGCGCCGACAGGTCGACGGGCGGCTCGACCACCGTCGCGACGAACCCCAGCCAGTTGCCGACGTACTCGTCCCACGCATCCTGGAAGGGACCGGCCAGCGCGGCAGACGCCTCGAGTCCGGCCTCCTCGGGCCGGGCCCCGAACGCGAGGGCGAGCTGGGCCGCGCCACCGTCGAGCGCCAGCTCGGTCATGCCGGCGACGTTCCCGGCGCCGGTGCGCGCGTACGTCCACGTCATGCGGCCGTCGGTCGCGAAATCGTGCCACCCGTCCGATGCCCCCACGTAGCCGACGCCCTGGCGCAGCGGGGGCGGGTCGGATGCCATCGCCAAGGCCCACGGCCCGTCCTGCGCGAAGAGCATCGGGCGGCCCTTGTGGGTGCCGACCCACGCGTGGCCGTGCAGGCCGGTGAACCCGAGGTGGGGCGCCAGGAGCGGGTACAGCCGCAGCGGGTGGGCGGTCCGACCCGGATCGGCCGGGTCCCGGAGGTCCTCGAGGCGGGCCTCGATCCGGACGACATCGGCGTGGTCGTCGGCGCAGATCCGGAGGGTCAGCCGGTAGGCCCGATGGGTGTGCACGGCCGTGATCGCCGGCACCCCGTGCTCCGCATGGTGGACCGCTTGGGCGGCATCGCGCTTGACCTCGCTCCAGAAGCCCGCATCGTCGGCGACGATGAACCCCAGGTCCCGGATCTGCGGCCGGTCCACGTGCGGCCAGTAGACCTCGTTGAGGATCCCGTGGCCGACCGTGAACCAGACGCGGCTCGAGTAGTGCGACGTCCCGACCGCGTCCTTGTCGCTCGTCGACCAGGTCGGCGGGCTGCCCGGCGCCCCCGGCGCGTCCAGACCGTCCGCATCGTCCATCAGGCGTCCGCCCGTGGATCCGGCTTGGCGGCCGGGTCGTGCCAGCGATGGCCGGGCAGGAGCACATTCGCCGCTTCGGGCGGACCCCAGGTCCCGGGCTCGTAGGGATGAGGTTGGGCGCCTGCCCGGAGCACGCCGTCAACGACTCGCCAAGCTGCCTCGACCGCGTCCTCGCGAGCGAACAGCGACTGGTCACCGCGGATCGCGTCCCCGATCAGGCGCTGGTAGGGCGGCTCCTCGGTCCCGCTCTGGTGCGACGCGTAGAGCTCGACCGCCTCGCCGACCATCGCCTCGCCCGGCTTCTTCGCCCGCGCCCCGAGCGAGATGGACATGTCCGGCGAGAGCCGGAACCGGAGGTAGTCGGCATCGGGCGGCTGCGGCTCCCGGAAGACGGACTGCGGCGGCCGCCTCATCTCGACCAGGACCTCGGTTGCGGTCACCGGCAGGCATTTGCCGGTCCGGATGTAGAAGGGCACGCCGCTCCATCGCCACGTGTCGATGCGCAGCCGCAATGCCGCGAACGTCTCGACGTCCGAGTCGGGCGCCACGCCGGCGACCTCGCGATAGCCCCGGTACTGGCCGCGCACGACGTCGTTCGGCGCGAGCGGACGGATCGAGTCCAGCACCTTGAACTGCTCGTTGCGGACCGCCTCGGGCGTGGCGCCCGACGGGGGCTCCATGGCGAGCAGGCTCACGACCTGGAGCAGGTGGTTCTGGACGACGTCACGGATCGCGCCCGCCTGCTCGTAGAAGGCACCGCGGTCGGCGACGTCGAAGGCCTCGGGCATGTTGATCTGCACCGACGAGACGTGGCTGCGGTTCCAGATCGGCTCCAGGAACGAGTTGGCGAAGCGGAAGTAGAGCAGGTTCCGGACGGGCTCCTTGCCCAGGTAGTGGTCGATCCGGAAGATCTCGCGCTCGGCCAGCGCCGAGTGGAGCGCCTCGTTGAGGGCAATCGCGGTGTCGAGGTCGTGACCGAACGGCTTCTCCACGATGATCCGCGCCCCGTCGGCGCAGCCCGACGCCTTGAGGTTCCCGACCACCTCGCTGAACAGGGCCGGCGGGACGGCCAGGTAATGGAGGGGGTGCCTCGCCTCCCCCAGCGCTCGGCGCAGGGCGTGAAAGGTCTCGACATCGTCGTCGGATCCCTTCACATAGCGCAGGCGATCGGTCAGGGCCGTGGTGGCGGTGGCATCCGCGAACCCGTGCGCCCGGAGGCTCTCGCGAGCGCGCTCCCTGAGGCTGTCGAGATCGCCGGACCGCGCCACGCCGATGATCGGCAGGCTGAATCCCTCGTCCCGGATCAGGCCGGCCAGCGCGGGGAAGATCTGCTTGAATGCAAGATCGCCGGTGGCGCCGAAGAAGACGAAGGCGTCAGAACGTCCCTCCGTCCGGCTCGCGGGCCGAATCTCGGCGACAGCCATGTGCCCTCAGCCCTTGCCTTCCACGCTGCCCCGTCGCCAGACCGTGGTCACGGCCGGGATGTCCGACTGATACCCGTGAACCTCCGGCTTCGGGCCGCCGATCATCAGGCAGCACCCCCGCCCGCGGCCGGCGCTGCCGCCGCTGGTGCTGCAGTCGAGGGAGCTGATCCCCCGCTCGGCCGGCGCCCCGGAGTGCCGGATGTCATCGACGCAGGATGAGGTGCAGCCGTCCACCCTTCTATCGTCTCATGCCAACAGCATGGAAGCACCGTGCCATGCACCGTGTTGATCGCGCCCTTGTCGCGCTGGTCCTTCATCGAGTGACCTCCTGACTGCCGGAGGGGCGGTGGCGCACCTACCCGGCCGATGCCCGCCCCTTGCCACTGTGGGCGGCGGCGTCGTCGCGGTCCTGACGCCTCGCCATTGGCCTGTTGTTGGCGGCGTGCACCCGGACGCGGCGGGGACGCCGCTGTCTGGTGTCCCTGCTGGCGAGCACGTCCTTCTCGGCAACGACCGCTCCCTCCTGATCCGCCAGATACGCTTCGGCCTGGTCGGCGGCCAGCGCCACGGCCTCGTCCAGGGGCATGTCAGGATCGGCGGCGCGGATCTCGGCGACGGTGTCCTCGAGGTCGATCCCCTCCACCTCGTTCACGGCCCGCCGGTTGACGACGTACCGCGCCATCAGGTTGAGCACAGCCACGAACGGGATCGCGAACAGTGCACCCCACAGCCCAGCGACCTGCGCGCCGACCAGCAGCGCCACCAGGACGAGGATCGGGTGCAGACCGGCGCTCCCACGGATCAGCCGCGGCTGGACGACGTTGACGAGCACGGTCTGGACAACGAGCAGCACGACGAACGCCGGGATCGCCGCCTCCGGCCGGAATGCGACCGCAACGAGGAGAGGCGGCAGCAGGGCCAGCGGCGGACCGAAGAACGGGATCGACATCGCCAGTCCGACGGCCACCGTGGTCAGGAACAGGTACGGCAGCCCGAACACCAGGCCGACCACGATCGTCAGCAGCACTTGGATCGCCGCGAGCGTGACCTGGACGCGGAGGAAGCCGCTGAACGCGCGACCCACGGACCGCTCAATCATCCTGAGCTCATCACCGAAGCGATTCGGGACGATCCGCTCCAGCGCGCCCTGGATCGTGTCGGCGTCGAGCACCGCGTAGAGCGACAGGATCACGATGACGAACACGTTGCCGAGCACGGAGGCCGTCGTGCCCGCCATGGTCTGCACTTCCTGGCTCAGCGAGCCGCTGATGGTCGCGAACAGCGTCCGCTGCGCGGTGTCAAAGGTCGCCGCCAGATCGATCGTGCCCTTGCTGAGCCCAGTCGAGGCCTGGATGCCCAGAAGGAGCCCGTGGATGCGTCCGGTGACCTCGTCGGTGCGGCCCGCGATCTCGGCCGCGTCGTGGGCGCCAACCTGGAGCGTGGCGAAGATCAGAATCCCGACCAGTCCGGCGACCGCGCCGTACACCAGCGCGATCGCCGGGCCGCGTCCGATGCGCGACCGCCTCACGATCCACGACGCTCCCTGCCCCACGAGGAATGACAGGAGCCAGGCGAGGAACACCACCAGCAGGATCGTGCTGAAGCCGCCAGCGAAGGCCACGAGTTGGCTCATGACGGCGAGTCCGAAGAAGAGGCTGCCCAGAACGAGGAAGGCGGTCGTCATGGGCGTCGAACTGCGCGCCGGGTCGAGGCGGGACGGGACCGTCACGCGTCCGAGCCCCGGGCGACCATGGACCCCATCGACATCACGTGCTGCGCGTTGGGCGCGATGCCGGAGGCAGCAGGTCCGACGCCGGCTGGTCCTGCCCAGGTCGCGGCCCTGGCCGCGAGCTGGGTGCCAACCGAGGCGCTCGGAGGAAGGGCGCCTGGACGCGCTGCCCTTCGGCTCATCTGGCCTCCTGGTGTGTCGGCGTCGCGCTGCCGATCTGGCGCACCTGACGCGCTCCCCACTGTGGATGGCCTGGCCCCGCATGTCATGACGCCGCGTCATGACAGCCTCGCCGCCGGGGATCGCTCGGTCCGGCATCCGCCGCCACCCGATCGTGGCCGGCCGTGACCGGACGGAGCGACGCCCTATCCTGCTCGGCGTGAACGACGCATCCGCCGTCTCGTCGGCAGCGGCCCTCGCCACCTTCGTCTTCCTGGCGACGATCGCCGTGGTGATCACCCGCCCGAGGGGCGTCACCGAGGCGCGGGCGGCCCTGGTCGGGGCGCTCGTGATGATCCTCGTCGGGCTCGTTCCCATCCGCGAGGCCGCCTCGAACGTCGCCGGCCACTGGAACGTCCTGCTGTTCTTCGTGGGCCTCACGGGGGCGGCCGCGGTCGCCGAGCGGAGCGGCCTCTTCGAGGCGCTGGCCGGCACGTCCGCGCGGGTCTCGGGGGGACGGCCCAGACGGCTGCTGGTGGCGGTCGTCGTGGTGGGCGCCGTCGTGGCGGCGCTCCTCTCGAATGACGCCGCGGCCCTGGTGCTCACGCCGGTGGTCTACGTCCTCGTCGCGAGGTTCGGCCTCGGGCCGCTGCCCTACGTGCTCGCGTGCACCTTCGTCGCGGACGCGGCGTCGCTCGCGCTGCCGGTCGGCAACCCGGTCAACGTGATCGTCAGCGACCGCCTCGGCATCAGCGCGTTCAGCCTCGTCCCGGTGCTCCTGCCCGCCGCGGGCGCGGCCGTGCTCGCCCTCCTCGGCTGCCTCCTCGTGATCAACCGGCGTGCCCTCCCAGACCGGGCGCCAGTCGTGCCAGCCGCAGCGTCCTGGGCATCCTGGTCGGTCGTCCCGCGGCCGCTCCTCGCGGCGTTCGGCGCGGCCGTCGTGGCCTTCGCGATCGCGTCGGTCCTCGACCTGCCGCTCGGCCCAACGCTGACCGGCGCATGGCTCCTCCTCCTCGTGGTCGAGCGTTCGGCCGGGCGCCGCGTCGCCCCGCTCGACGGCATCGGGTGGTCGCTGCTGGTCTTCGTCGCCGCGATGGGCATCCTGGTGGATGGCCTCGCGGCGACGGGCGTCACGCCGTGGCTTGCGAGCCTCCTCCTGGGCCCGGTCCGGGACGTGCCCGCGGCCGTGATGGCCGTGACCGCCGTGGCGGGCGCCGTCGGCGCCAACCTGTTCAACAACCTGCCGGCCGCATTCGTGCTGGCCGACGCGGTGCACAGCGCTGGACTGAGCGCGGCCAGCACCCATGCCGCCGCGATCGGGACGATCATTGGCGCCGACCTCGGCCCGAACTTGACGCCCGTCGGGTCGGTCGCCACGCTGCTCTGGTTCGTTCTGCTCCGCCAGCGCGGCATGGAAATCACAACGTGGAGCTACATCCGGGTGGGACTCATCGTGACGCCGATCACCCTGCTCGCGGCCCTCGTGGTGGGGCTGCTCCTTGGGATCCCGCGATGAGCGCACAATCGCCTGCTCGTCGGCGTCTGCTCGTCGCCCTGGCCGGCGCGGAGGACCCGTCGCTGGTCGAGAGGCTGGCCCTGGTGGCGGGCGCGGGCGGCGGCTCCGTCGAGATCGAACTCCTGCACGTCATCGACTCCGGGCCCCGCGGGCTGGCCCGGCGCGGTCCGGAGCTGCGTGCCCGGCCGTGGCCGCGGCCCGCCGTGGCGGGCATGGACCAGCGCCTCTCCGAGGCTGAGGAGGAAGGGGCAGGGGCGATCCTCGCAGCCTGGAGCGAGCGGTTCGCGGCGGGCCTCCCGGGGGCCGCGATCGAGACAGCCATCCGGCGTGGCGAGCCGGAGCACGAGATCATCGCCGCGGCCCTGGAATGCAGGGCGGACGCCGTCGTCCTGTGCGCGCGTCCACGGACCGGCGCCACGGAGCCCGGACCCCGGAGCCTGGGCCACGTGGCGCGCTTCGTCGTTGACCACGCCCCAGTCCCCGTCCTACTCGTCCGGCATTCTGGATGACAGCCCGGCCGCGGCCAGCACCCGGCGACCACTACAACGGCACCCGGGTTTCGCCCGGCCGTTCTGCCAAGCCAAGAGAGCCGGACGCGACCAGGCCCTGTGGAATACTTCCTCTGCCAATGCAGCATTGGGGGTCTTCAGCATGACCGATGAGCGGTTGGAGGCAGCGGAACCAGAGTCGCATCGCGCCCTCGTGCTCCACGACCGCCAGATCGTCGTCGACCTGATCGAGCTGACGCTGAACCACGGCTTGTTCGTCGTTCGCGCCGTGCACAACCTGGACGAAGCGCTGGCGATGATGGAGGAGTGGCACCCGGATCTCGCCGTGCTCGACATGGATCACGACGACAGCGCGGCGCTGCTCGCGCGGCTCGGCGACTCGAACCGCCTGACGCGGCGCCTGACCCCCGCTCTGGGGCTCACACCACGAGGTGACCTCAAGACCAAGCTGCGCGCGTTCGATCTCGGCGTTGACGACGTCCTCACGATGCCGTTCTCGCCCGAGGAGCTGCTCGCCCGGGCCATCGTCATCACCCGGCGAGGGACGTGCGCGGACGGGCCGATCGTGCCCGTGATCAGGCTCGGGGACATCGAGGTGGACATCGTGAGTCGCGAGGTTCGCGACGGGACCTCGACCATCCACCTGACGGAGATCGAACAGAGCCTGTTCTACGTGCTCGCGAGTCGCGCCGGCCGGGTCGTGACGCGTGACGAGATCCTCGATGCGGTCTGGGGCCTGGAATTCGTGACCTACAGCAACATCGTGGATCGCCACGTGCGCGGCCTGCGTGTCAATCTGCAGGACGACTACCGACACCCGCGCTTCATCGCCACCGTCCCGGGCCAGGGGTACCGCTTCATCCCGACGTTCACCAACAATGGTTGGGAGGGCGCACCCCCCTCGCCCGACACCCAACCGGACTGACGCGCGCACCGGGAGGACGAAGGAGCTCGATCAGCGCGCAGTCCGGCTGAGTGCCCTGTGCGAGCGTGCTCGACATCGGCAAGTGGATCGGGCTCGGGGTCACCGTCGACGGCAGGGTCCCGGGCGGTCACCCCGGATCCTGCAGCACCTACCCGAGCGCGACGGTCGCCCCGAATGACGCAATGGCGCCAACTGCCTGCGCGACGAAGATCGGCCACTGGATCGACAGCCCGTGCAGCAGAACGGCCACGCTGCTGTCGAGGACCTGGATCACGAGCCGCGGCTGCCGCTCGGCGGACATGACGGTTCGTCATGACACCATGCCGCCCAGGGTGCCTACTGCGGATACCGCATTGATCGGGGCGTCGTCTGACGGTCGTCACCAGACGCCGCTTCCCCGGATGCCGAAGGCAGAGGAGAACGCCATGGACGTCAACCAGGTCGACCGGACGGTCGTCAGCCAGGAATCCACGCCGACGGGCCAGGAGACGGTGCGGACGGACAGCCGCCGCATTACCAGGAGCGGCCCCGGTGGCGCCGAGATGGCCCGCCGCATCCTGGTCCTCCTCTTCGGGCTCATCCAGATCGTCATCGGGGCGCGCGTCGTCCTGCTGCTGCTGGACGCGCGGCAGGGGAACGCCCTCGTGTCCGCGATCCTGAACATCAGCCAGGTGTTCGTGGCGCCGTTCGGCGGCATGCTGCGAACCGACTCCCTCCACTCGGCCGGCTCCACGCTCGACGTGACCGCCATCGTGGCGTTCGTGGGCTGGACGATCCTCGAGCTGATCGTGCTCTGGATCGTCGGGATGTTCCGGCGACGGTCGGTCACCGAGGCCATCTGACCGCACCGTGGTCCCCGCTGCGGACGGGTGAACCTCCGCAATCCTCGCGACCCGTCCCCGGGGCGGGCGCGACACGAAAGGAAGCACTCCCATGGGAATCATCGCCTGGATCGTGCTCGGCGCGCTCGCCGGGTTCATCGCCAACCTGATCATGGGCGGAGGCGAGGGTCTCGTCCTGATGGTCGTCCTCGGCATCGTCGGCGCCGTGGTCGGGGGCTTCATCGCCGGGTCCGTGCTCGGCATCGCCGACGTCACCGGCCTCAACCTCACCAGCCTCCTCGTCGCCGTGTTCGGCGCCGTCGTCGTCATCTTCGTCGTCCGCCTGTTCGTGTCGCGCGGCAGGACACGGGCCTTCTGATGACCGACCAGCACGTCAAGGGCGCCGTCAGCAGCGCCAAGGGCACCCTCAACGAGGACGTCGGCAAGCTGGCCGGCGACACGGTGCTCGAGACCAAGGGCAAAGTCCAGGAGGTCCTGGGCAAGACTCAGGACCGGGTTGGCGATCTCCAGGGTCGAGGTCGAATGCAGCCCATCGTGATGTCCGTCATTGGCGCGGTCCTCGTCATCCTCGTGGCCGGGCTGCTCACCGGCCTGGTCCGCATGAGCCCGGGTCGGGGCTGACCGGTTGCGCCTCCGTGACAACCAACGCCCCCCGGGTCCGCGACGGACGCGGGGGGCGTCTGCTCGAGGGAGCCTGCCGCCCTGCCGCCCTGCCGCCCTGTCGCCCTGCCGCCCTGTCGCCCTGCCGCCCTGTCGCCCTGTCGCCCTCGGCAAGGGTCCACGACGATCGACAAGACCTGCCCGTCATTTCCTCGGCGAGGAGCAGGTGCGACGGATCATGGGGCTCGACGTGGCGATCCGGCGCCATCGGGTGCCGGCTGATTGGACTGACGCCGACCGCCCCGCCCTGCTCCCCAGGGTTCCAGGCGCAGGCTGAACGCCTGCCGGAACGGCGCACCAGCCGGGCCGCACAAGCTCGTCCATAGTGGGACCGACGGCAGCCGCCGGCCCGTCAGCGACAAGACGGGCGCACCAAGCTGGCCCGCCGGTTGCATGCCGACCGCGCTGGTCGTGACCCGGCCGCGTCATTGCGATCTGCCTGCACACTGGTGTCGAACACAGGAACGCGGACCGGGCGGCGCCGCTGCGTCTCCTGCAGTCGCGCGAACCGGCCCGAACCGAGGAGAACGATCCGATGTGGGAGCTTGGCGTCAGTCCCCTGGAGCTCGTCGCGCGGACCGCGATCATCTACGTGCTCTTCTTCGGCGCCCTGCGCCTGTCCGGAAAGCGCGAGCTTGGCCAGTTCACCCTGTTCGACCTTGCGATGGTCCTGCTGGTGGCGAACGCGCTCCAGCCCGCCATGACCGGGGCGGACCAGTCGATCCCCGGTGGGGCGATCATCCTGGCCACGATCTTCATCCTCAATCGCCTCGTCGCCGTGGCCCGGGTCCGTATCCCCTTTGTCCGGCGGATCCTCGAGTTCAAGCCAACGACGATCGGCCGGGACGGCCAATGGCTCGAGGCCGAGTTCGCCCGTCAGGGCATCGATCTCGGCGATGCGGACGCCGCCCTCCGACAGCACGGCCTCGAGCGCGTCGGGCAGATGAAGCTGGCGACGTTGGAGGAAGACGGGTCAATCAGCATCGTCCCTGCCGACGAGGGAGCCTCCTCGCAGCCCCACCGCCGGATTCGTCGATATCGCAAGTCCCGGCTCTAGTGCCGCAGCGGTCCAGGCCGCCTGGGTACAGACTCGGCCGTTTCGGCCGTGCTAGCCCGTTCGCTCACTCCTGCTTATCCAGTTGACTCCGCCAGCGCAAGATGTAGTGGGCGGCGGAGCGGAGGGTGGAGCCGCCCGGGAGCGCGGCCAGGGGGTCAGCGACCGAGCGCGCGGAGCGCGGCGTCGAACTCGTCCCGCGTTATCTCGCCACGGGCGAACCTCGACCGCAGGACCTCCTCCGGCTTGACCGAGGCCGACCGCTGGCCGAGCCGGAAGATCAAGGAGAGGACGGCGACCGGGATGCCAACGATCACGGCGACCGTCATCAGCAACAACACGAGCTGGCTGGCCCCGAACTCCATCGGCATCCCTGATTCCCCCCTTCGCTTGCGATGACCGGACTGGCGACATCGTGCTCTCGCCCCGCCCACGGGTCAAGCCGTCGGCATCGCGCCCACCCTCCACCCTGTCGAAGTACGCCTTGTAGCAGAGGACCTCGCGGAGGAGCGCCAGGCGATCATCGACGCGGCGCGCGACCGCCGCGAGGTCGTAGACGTCGCGGCCGAGCATCGTCCGCCGGAACCGCGACAGCTTCTCGGCCACGGTCTCGAGGAGGTCGGCGACTGGCGGACTGACGGGCTCGAACCCGAGGAGGCGACGTTCGATGCCGGGGATCCGCGCGCGCTCGGGACGGGTGGCGGGGAGCAGGAGCGGGCGCGGGGAGAAGTCGAGGCTCGCGGGCAGCGACGAGCCGTGCTCCGCCGTCTCTGCGTGCCAGGTGCCCTTCCGCGCAGCTGCGTCGTACTTGTCGAGGGCGAATGTGACGCCCTGGTGCGTGACCCGCTTGTCCAGGCGCTCGAGGATGTGATCGGCATAGATGGGGTCCCCGACCGCGAAGTCGAGGTCCGTCGAGAAGCGGCCCTCGTTGCCGAGGACGAACTTGCGGATCGCGGTCCCGCCCTTGAGGACGACCGCGTCATCCTCGAACAGGCCCTCCGAGCGGAGCCAGTCGAGGAAGTGCTCCTGGGCGAACTCGAGGTAGGCCTCGTTCCGGCCACGGCCGCGGTAGACGGCCGCGAGCTGGTTGATCGCCGCGAGCGGGATCACCGGGCCGCCACCCCCAGGCGATCGTCCACGCCGAGGACCGCATCGCGGACTACCACCGCCGCCCCCGCCGGGCCGATCCTGGTACGGGCGCGCCCGGGGAGCGTCTCGGCGATCGCCGCGGCTAGGCCCGGGGCGCCGAAGCGCCCTGCGAGGTATGCCATCCGCGCCGCCGCCGCGTGCCCGACGCGGCCTGCCACGGCTACCAGGTCCTGGGCCTCCGCGACCTCGAGCGCCCCGCGCAGCCAGTGGTCGGCGTCGCGCAGGTCGCCGCTCGCCGAGGGCCACAGGGCCGCGTCCCCGAGGAGGTGCGCGGGTCCCGAGACCGGCACCCCGTGGAGGGCGGGGATGCCCGCGATCCTGGGCGCCGTCGTCTTGACCACGTCATACGTCGCGGCGAGGGCGACGGACCCGCCCTGGGCGCGGTCGACCGCCACCGCGTACCGGTCGGGGGCGCGCTCGGCGAGCCCGCGCAGGAAGGCGGCCCCGCTGCCGACGACGGCCAGGCGGAAGTCCGGGCGGCGCGACTGCACGGCGCGCGCCTCGATCAGCGGGTCGCCCGACGGGAACGGGCCACCACGGGCGCCGAGGAACTCGTACCTCCCGCGCGCCGACAGCGGCCGGAGCCAGCCGAGCTGCACCAGCTCCTGGATCGCGTTCTTCAGCCGTCGCGAGCCCGGGGCGACGCCGAGCGCCGCGGCGACGTCGTCGGTGGACACCACGTCGTGCCCGAACACCTCGAAGTCGGCGACGGCGCGCGACACCCAGCGAGGGACATGTCGACTTGCAAGTGTGGATTGTGAGACCTGCTGCATGCAGGCAATACTATCCGCTCTTACACAATACGCAAGTCGTCCGGGAGCAGTCGGGGTTCCCGATCAGCTCTCGTCAAGCTACGTGGACACGCTGCTGCACACATCTCGGGTTGATTTCGGCGGCCGATGATGCCTACCATCGGCCGAGGTTCGATACGTTCTCAGTTATCGGCTCTCGGAGCGTGGCGGAAGGGAATCCGGACAGCGGCTCGGCACGTCGCTTGCGTGGTCGTGCGCTATACTGCCGCTCCGGCGTGGGGCTATAGCTCAGCTGGGAGAGCGTCTGAATGGCATTCAGAAGGTCAAGGGTTCGAATCCCTTTAGCTCCACCAACACCCCGCTAGTGCCGACAACCTGACCCCTCGCCGGGAGCGGCGGGGGGTTTCGTTTAGCAGCCACCGAGGACGGAGAGGGTCCGAGACGTGACGACGACTGGCAATGCCCGCGCTCGCGCCGAGCGCCATGAGCCCGCCGCGTACGAGCCCAAGTGGCAGGCGCGCTGGGCGGAGCTTCGCCTGCACGACACGGACCTCGACGACACGTCTCGTGAGCGGTTCTACCTGTTGACGATGTACCCGTACCCGTCGGGCGCGCTGCACATCGGCCACTGGTACATCGTCACGCCCACGGACGCGATCGCCCGCTACAAGCGGATGCACGGCTTCAACGTGTTCCTGCCCATCGGCTTCGACGCCTTCGGGCTGCCGGCCGAGAACGCAGCGATCAAGAACCGGATCAACCCGCGCGACTGGACCGAGACGAACATGGACAACATGCGCCGGCAGTTCCGGAGCATGGGCGCCACGTTCGCCTGGGAGAACCAGCTGGCCACGTGCGATCCCGAGTACTACCGCTGGAACCAGTGGATGTTCACCAAGTTCATGGAGAACGGGCTGGCGTACCGAGCGGTCTCCCCGGTGGACTGGTGTCCCAACGACGGCACCCTGGCCCGCGAGCAGGTCGAGGGCGTTGACCGCAAGTGCTGGCGCTGCGGCGCGAAGGTGGAGAAGCGCGAGCTGCCGCAGTGGTACCTGCGGATCACCAACTACGCGGACGAGCTGCTCAACTTCGAGGGCATCGACTGGCCCGAGCCCATCCGGATCATGCAGACGAACTGGATCGGCCGTTCGTCGGGCGCCGAGGTGGTGTTCAAGACGGCCGCGTCAGACCACCATGCGGGCGGCGAGGAGCTGCGCGTCTTCACCACGCGCCCCGACACGCTGTTCGGCGCGACGTTCATGGTCCTGGCGCCGGAGCACCCGCTCGTCGGCGCGCTGACCGCCCCGGACCGCAGGGCCGAGGTAGACGCCTATCTCGCCGCAGCGGCTGCGAAGACCGAGATCGACCGGCTCTCGGCCGACCGCGACAAGACCGGCGTCTATGCCGGCAGCGACGCGATCAACCCGGTCAACGGCGCGCGCATCCCGGTGTACGTGGCGGACTACGTGCTCGGCGGCTACGGCACGGGCGCCATCATGGCGGTCCCCGCCCACGACGAGCGTGACTTCGCGTTCGCGCGCAAGTACGGCCTGCCGATCATCAACGTGGTCATGCCGCGAGACGCCGACCCCGAGGCGGTCCTCGAGTCGGCGTTCACCGAGCACACGATCGACGAGGTCATGGTCCACTCCGGGCCGTTCACCGGCCGCCCGGCCGCGGACGCCTGGCGCGAGATCGTGGACTGGCTGCGCTCCGAGGGCCTCGGCGACGACGCCGTGACCTACCGCCTGCGCGACTGGCTGATCAGCCGCCAGCGCTACTGGGGCACGCCCATCCCGGTCATCCACTGCCCCGACTGCGGCCCGGTGCCCGTCCCCGAGGCCGACCTGCCGGTCCTGCTGCCCGACACTGTGGACTACCAGGGCTCCGGCGACAACCCGCTGACCCGCGACGAGGCGTTCCTGGCCGTGGACTGCCCGCAGTGCGGCAGGGCCGCGCGCCGCGAGACCGACACGATGGACACGTTCGTCGACTCGTCCTGGTACTGGTTCCGCTACCTCGCCCCGCACAACGACCAGGGCCCGGTGGACCCGACGCTGGTTGAGCAGTGGACCCCCGTGGACCAGTACACCGGTGGCGCCGAGCACGCGGTGATGCACCTGCTGTACAGCCGGTTCTTCACCAAGGCGATGCGCGATCTGGGGCTGATCAGCCAGAACGAGCCGTTCCGCCGGCTGTTCAACCAGGGCCAGATCCTGGGTGCCGACGGCGAGCGGATGAGCAAGTCGCGCGGCAACACCGTGGACCCCGACGACTTGGTCGCCCGCCACGGCGCCGACACCGTGCGGCTGTTCCTGATGTTCATGGGCCCCTGGGACCAGGGCGGCCCATGGAGCCCGACGGGCATCGGCGGGGTGTCCAAGTTCCTGGGGCGCGTCTGGGCGATCGCCACCGACCCGCACGGCCGCGAGCCGTCGGACCCCCTGTCGGGGCAGCTGCCCGCGGGCGAGACCGAGGCCGATGCGCGGGACAGGATGCGCGCCGCCGCCCACCGGACCCTCCGCGACGTGACGGTGGACTACGAGGGGTTCCGCTGGAACACGATGGTCGCGAAGCTGATGGAGCTCTCCAACGTCCTGTGGCGGTACCGCGGCACGTCCGTCGCCGGCCTGCCCGAGTGGGACGAGGCGGTTCGACTGATGCTGCTGATGCTGGCGCCCGCCGCGCCGCACATCACGGAGGAGATCTGGTCGCGCCTGCTCGAGGCCCGGGGCGAGCCGTGGGAATCCATCCACGTCCAGCGCTGGCCAGAGGTGGACGAGCGCGCCGTCGTCGAGGACACGCGCGAGATCCCCATCCAGGTCAACGGCAGGCTGCGCGACAAGGTGACCGTGGACGTGGGCATCAGCGAGATCGAGCTCGAGCAGATCGTTGTCGCGCGCGACAAGGTGATCGCCGCGATCGGCGCCGGCAAGGTCGTCCGGATCATCCACGCGGGCGGCAAGCTGGTGAACGTCGTCGTCCGGGGGTAGTCCCGGACGTATCGCGCCGCGCTTGGCCGGGACGGGAGCTTTTCGCTCCTTCCGAACACGTGGCGCACCTGCAGGCGCCCGCTGGTCCCTGCGCTGGGCCTCACCTACGATTCCATCCCCCTCGGGGGCCCCACTGGCTCTGGTTTCCACATCTTCCGAACATGCGGCCGCTGCGCGCCGGTCGGACGCGCGCCTCCGGGCCGACGACGCGCGCCTCCGGGCCTACGGTGTTCGCTCAGTGCGAAATCTCCCGCATGGCGCATGGCCGGCCCACCGGCGCGGCGGCCGGCGAGACCCTCGGCGCGTTCAGACCGTGCGAGTCCCTGCCGCCGCGAACGTCATCGCGCGCTGGAGGGCCGCCGCTCGCATCTCCTCGGGGATCGCCACCGGGCCGCCGACCCCGCGCGCGTTGATCGACGCCTGCGCCGCCTCCTCGACGACGCCCAGCACGAGTGCCGCCAGCTCGAACGACCGGTGGAACACCAGGACTCCGTGGTTCGCGAGCAGGACCGCCGGGTTGTCCGGCAGCACGGCCGCCCGGATGTTCGCCACGGCCTGCTCGGAGCCACGCGGTGCATACCCGGCGACCGGAACCCCGTCGGCCAGGCCGAACATCGCGAGCGCCTCGATCCAGCAGCCGATCGGCTGGCGCGCCACCGCATAGGCTGTTGCATACGGCGCATGGGTATGCACAACGCAGTTGACCTCGGGGCGGTCGTGGTACATCGCGGTGTGCATGGCCACGACTGCGCCCTGGATCGGCGGCAGATTCCCCTCGCGCAGCGAGCCGTCGAGGCCGACACGCGCGATGCCGTGCTCGGTGAGCCCGTTCAGCGACGCCGCCGACGTGAAGTACATCTCGTCCGAGCCCGGGACCCGGAGGCTGACGTTGCCGTGGCCGTTGTGCGAGATCGCACCGCCGGCGATCACGGCCGCGGCGGCGATGATGACCTGGTCGACCAGCTCGCTGTCCAAGGGACGCTCCTTCATGCGGCGTCGGGCAGGGGCACCCGTCGGACACATCGTGGCAGGTTGCGCGGCTTCCCGTCCTGCTCGACTGTCCCGGAGGGAACGATCACCGACCGCCGCATCGGCGTCGCCACCGATTGCGGGCCTGGCCTGGGGTGGCCGGTGGATGGCGATACGCTGCACTGGCTCGAGAAGCGGGCGCCGTCCCGGTGGTCGAGATCTGCGTCGACATCTTCAGGCAGGCGTGAGCGGGGGGCGCCGGCGGAGCCTCTCCGAACCTATGTGTCAGCGATCGGCCATAGACTTGGCCCATGACAGACATCAAGCTCGGCGCGCTCTGCTGGAACCAGTACACCGACTACCAGTCGCTCTTCGACGCCGGCGTCCGCGCCGAGCGCCTCGGGTACGACACGCTGTGGACGTGGGACCACCTCTACCCCATCGTCGGCGACTCGAATGGCCCCAACTACGAGGGCTGGCTGACGATCACCGCGTGGGCCGTCGCGACCCAGCGCATCCGCGTGGGCCTGATGGTGGGCGCGAACACCTTCCGCACGCCGACGCTGACCGCCAAGATGGCGACGACGCTCGACCACATCAGCAATGGCCGGGCGATCTTGGGCATCGGCGGGGCATGGTTCAGCGAAGAGCACGAGGCGTTCGGGCTCGACTTCGGCGATGGCTTCCCGGAGCGCCTCCGGTGGCTGGGCGAGGCCCTGCCGATCATGCGCGGGATGCTCGACGGAACCGAGCCGTCGGCCACCGGCGACCACTACCGCGCGAAGAACGTGCGGAACCTGCCCGGGCCGGTCCAGGACCACCTGCCCATCTGCATCGGCGGCGGCGGCGAGCAGGTCACGCTCAAGCTGGTCGCCAAGTACGGCGACATGAACAACATCGGCGGCACGCCCGAGGAGATGGCGCACAAGGAGGAGGTCCTCCTGCGCCACTGCGAGACCGTCGGCCGCGACCCCGGCTCCATCGAGCGGACCACCGGCATCGGGACGGTCTTCATCCGCGACGACCCGAACGAGGCGCAGCGGCTGTTCGAGGCGGCCTTCGCGCGCAACCGCGTCGCGCGGCTGTGGCCCGACCAGCCGGTTGGCACGGTCGAGCAGGTGGTCGAGAAGCTGGCGCCGAAGGTGAAGCTGGGCTACCGGCACCTGATCGCCGGCATCCCCGCCGACTACGACGAGGAGTCGATGACCAGGTTCGCCACCGAGGTCAAGCCGCTGCTCGAGCAGCTGTAGCCTCCGGCACGGGCCTCTCAAGCCCGCGCGTAAGCCGCAAATAAGCAGACACGCCTAGAGTTCCTCCCGAGGACGGCTGGCACATCGGACGTGCCCCCGAGGCGCCAGCCGCCCTGTCGATCCGCCCGCCGCTGCCCGCCGGGAGCTGCCCATCGTGGAGCCCTCGAGCGCCCCGTGGCGCGTCATCGACACAACCGAGCCGTCGTCACCGCCGAACCAGGAGCCCCGCGGTCGGCCCTGGCTGGCCATTGGCGCCGTGCTCGTCGCGGTCGCGGTGGGCGCCGGGGCCCTGCTGGTCGCCGCGAGGCCCGCTCCGAGCGTCGGCGTCGAGGGGGCGGCCATCACGGAGGCTGGGGCCGCGGGCAAGGGGGGATCTGGGCCCGCGGACCCCGCCCCGTCCTCGCGCCAGCTCGTCGTGGACGTGAGCGGCGCGGTGGTCCACCCCGGCGTCTATCGGCTGTCCTCGGGCGCTCGCGTGGGCGATGCGATCAGCGCCGCCGGCGGGTACGGACCTCGGGTGGACGTGCGCGCCGCGGAGCAGTCGCTGAATCTCGCCGCGCTGCTCGAGGACGGCCAGAAGGTGCGCGTCCCGGACCGCGACGATCCGAGCTCGGGCGTGGCGGCCAGCACAGGCCCAGGCGGGGCCGGGTCGGCCGGCGGGCTCGTGGACATCAACCGCGCGACGGCCGAGCAGTTGGACACGCTTCCTGGCGTGGGGCCGGCGACCGCCGCGAAGATCATCGCCGGGCGGCCGTACCGGTCGGTTGATGAGCTCACGGCCCGCAAAGCCGTGGGTTCTGCGACGCTGGAGAAGATCCGGAGCCTCGTGACGGTGGGCGGCTGATGGCCCGGGCGAGCATGCCGCGGTCGGCGTGGTTCGCGGCGGGCGTTGCTGCGGGCGCGGCTTCGGCCGTGGCCGGTGTGCCGCCGCCGGCCTGGTTGGTCGCGGGCCTGCTCCTGCTTGCGGCCGGCCAGGTTCGCCTCCCCGGACGACTGCCGAGCCCCGGACGACTGCCGAGGCCCGGACGACTGCCGAGGCCCGGACGTGTCCTGACCGCCCTGGGCGTCGGCCTGGTTGCGGTGGCGCTGCGCGTGGTCGTGGCACCTGTCGGCGAAGTGCTGCCCACACTGGCCAGCGCCGGATCCTCGCCGTGGACCGCCGAGGTGGTGTCGGTGGGATCGCCCAAGGACGGCGCCCAGCTGGTCCGCCTTGCGATCGCCACGGCCGGCGAGCCCGTGGTGGTCGCGGCAACCCTGCCCGCCTTCCCGGCCGTCGCGGCCGGCGCGATGGTCGAGGTTGACGGCCGACTGGAGCCCCCGCCCGAGGATGATCCCTACGGCGAGTACCTCCGGCGCAGCGGGGCGTCGGGGAGCCTCCGGGCGACCGCCGTGCGGGTGGCTCGCGCTCCCCCGTGGCCCTCGGTCCAGGCCGTGCGCGACGGGGCCGGCGATGCCCTGCGCCTTGCGCTGCCGGAGCCGGAGGCGGGGCTGGCGGCGGGGATCCTCATCGGCCTGCGCGAGCGCGTCGATCGGTCGCTGGCGGCGGACTTCGCGACCGCCGGCGTCAGCCACGTCGTGGCCATCTCGGGCTGGAACATCGCGATCGTGGCGGCGCTCGTCGCGGCCCTGCTGCGGGGCCGGCCGCGACGGACTGTCGGGCTCCTGACGGGCGGTGTGATCCTCGCGTACGTGATCGCTGCCGGGGCCTCGCCATCCGTGGTGCGGGCCGGGGTGATGGCCGGCGTGGTGCTCGGGGCGCGCGGGTCGGGGCGTTCGGTCCGCGCACCGGCGGCCCTGTCGCTGGCGGCGGCCGGGCTGCTGCTCGCGGATCCGGCGATGATCGGCGACGCCGGGTTCCGGCTCTCGGTGCTCGCGACAGCGGGACTGCTTGCCTGGGCGACCCCGCTCGGCGCGTGGCTGGGCGGGCTCTGGGGCGGCCGACTCCCCGGCTGGCTCGCCGAGGGCCTCGGCATCACACTCGCGGCGCAGGCGGCGACGCTGCCGGACGTGCTCGCGACGTTCGGTCGCCTCTCGGTCGTGGCACCGGTGGTGAACCTGGTTGTCGTGCCGATCGTGCCGGCGGCGATGGCGGGCGGCGCCGTCGCGATGGCGGGAGGCTGGCTCGTGCAGCTCGGCGTCCCGGCCATCCTCGGCATCGTCGCGGGGCTGCCGGGCTGGCTGCTCCTGCACGTCATGGTGGCGGTGGTCAGGTTCGCGGCCGCGCTCCCGTTCGCCGCGATCGCCCTGCCACCCGCGCTGACAGTCCCGGCGGCCGGAGCCGCGCTCGCCCTCGTCGTCGGCGTGCTGGGCGTGCTGCGGTGGCGGTCGGGACGATCCCACACGGGCCGCCCGCGCGGAGGTCCGGCCTCGGCGCGTGCCACTCCCAGACCCGGCAGTCCGCAGCCGACGCGACGTCCGCCGACGCGCAAGGCCTCGCGACTCGAGCGGGCTGCGCTGGCTGCCGCAGCGATGGTCGTCGCCGTCTCGGTGCTCGCCGCGGCGGATGCCGTCGGCCGGGTGGACCGCCTCATCGTGCTCGACGTCGGGCAGGGGGACGCCATCCTGGTGGAGAGCCGGGACGGGGCCCGCATGCTGGTGGACGGCGGCCCCGACCCGGACCGCGTGCTGGCCGAGCTCGACGCGGTCATCGCGCCGTGGGACCGCCGGATCGACATCGTCGTCCTGACACATCCGCACGAGGACCACGTCGCGGGGCTGGTCCGCGTGCTCGCGCGGTACCGCGTCGGGCGGGTGTTCGAGCCAGGGATGCACGGCTCGGGGCCCGGCTGGGCCGCGTGGGACGGGGCACTCCGAAATGGCCCATCGCGGGGGACGCTGGCGGCAGGCTCCCGCCTCGCCCTGGGGGACATCGCGCTGGAGGTCCGGTGGCCGCGGCCCGGCACCGTCCCCACCGCCACGGGCTCCACCGGCACGGCCATCAACGACACGTCAATCGTTCTTCTCGGCACGGCCGCGGGACGGCACTTCCTGCTCACCGGCGACGCGGAGCAGGACGTGGACCCCGACCTCCTGGCCGCCGGCCTGCCCCGGCTCGACGTGCTCAAGGTGGCCCACCACGGCAGCGCCACGGCCACCACCGCCGCGCTCCTCGCGGCCACGCGCCCCAGCGTGGCGCTGATCTCCGTGGGCGCCGGCAACGACTACGGGCACCCCGCCCCGTCCACACAGGCGCGCCTTCGTGACGCGGGTGCAGCGGTGTACCGGACCGACCTCGATGGCCGCCTCGAGGCTGACCTGCTCCCGTCAGGCGTCGAGATCCGCGCGGCGGGCGCCCGCCGCGGCGCCGCGACCCCGCGCACCGGATACGATCGCTCCCATGACCGTCCCGGCGCGCCGCGAGGCCGCCCGCCTGCTGCTCTCGCTCGATCCGCCGGCCTGGTTCCTGCGCCACGCCTGCGCCGTGGCCGACGTGGCGGCGTGGCTCGGCGCTCGTGCAGCCGCGCAGGGAGTGCGCGTGGACCGCATGGCCGTCGAGGCGGCCGCGCTCCTTCACGACGTGGACAAGCTGCCGATGGCCGGCTCGGACGGTCGCCTCCGTCATGGCGAGGGCTCTGCGGCCTGGCTCGAGGCGCACGGGCTCGCCGAGCTGGCGCCCTTGGTCCGGGACCACCCGGTGACCCACCTCGCCGAGGACGCACTGGCGGCGCGGCTGGCCGCTGCCCCGCTCGAGGCGCGCATCGTCGCATACGCCGACAAGCGCGCCGGCCAGCGCCTCGAGAGCATGGACGAGCGGTTCGCCTCGTGGGCCCGCCGATACCCCACTGGCCCGGGGACGCACGTCCGGCCTCGCCACGGCGGTCCCACCGGCACGGGCTGGAGCGACGCCACCGCGGCGAGGGTCGTGGGCCGGGCAAGGGCGCTGGAGCACGATGTCTGCTCGCTGGCGGGCGCCGTGCCCGGGGACGTGGGACGCCTGCGCTGGTCGCGCCGTGCGCTGCGCGACGCTGCCGCGACGGGAGGGGCCCGGTGAGCGCCGCGGACCGCCCGCAGGTCCTCTACCTGTGGGGCGACGACGAGTGGGCCATGGAGCGCCTCGTCAAGTCCCTCGCCGACGGCATCGCCCGCGACACCGGCGCTCCGCCCGAGCGCTGGCGAGCGGACGGCAGGACGGTCGGCGCAGACGCCATCGCCGAGCGCGTCTCGATCGCCCCCATGTTCGGCGGCGGCACCGTGGCGGTGGTCGCCAACGCGACGCAGCTCGTCCGCTCCAAGGCGCTCCGCGAGGCGCTCGACAGGGTCATCGCGTCGGTGGCGCCGGGCAATGCGCTGGCGTTCCTCGAGTTCGACACGTCGGGCGGCAAGCGGCGCCCCAAGTCGCTGATGGACCTCGAGGCGGGGATCGTCAGGTCCGGTGGGATCGCGCGCCCCTGCCGCGCCCCGAGCGCCGGGGAGATGCCCGCCTGGATCAGCGGCCGGGCGACCGAGCTGGGGATGGTCCTCGCCCCCGACGCCGCCCGCGAGCTCGCCAGGCGCATCGGCTCGAACGTCAGCGAGGGCGACGTGGACCGGCGCCAGCTGAGCGCGATCGCGCTGGGCGAGCTTGAGAAGCTGTCCCTCTACCGCGGCGCCGACCCAGTCACGGCGGGGGATGTCCGCGCGCTGGTCACCGAGCAGCTGCCCGATTCGCTGTGGTCGCTCTCGGACGCGGTTGCACTCCGCCGCGCAGAGGTCGCCGCGCCCGCCCTCGACCGGGCGCTCGAGACCCAGCCAGAGCAGGTGATCCTGGTCATCCTCCACCGGCGCCTGCGCGAGCTGCTCATCGCTGCTGACGCTCGCGCCTCGGGCGCCAAGCCAGCGGACATCGTCAGACTCGTCGGCGGCAGCCCCTACGTGGCCCAGCACCGCGCCGAGCAGGCGGCCCACTGGACGGTTCCGGAGCTCGAGGCTGCGCTCGACGGCCTGCTCGATCTCGACCGGATGGCCAAGCGCGCCGACGCAGCTGTCAGCACCGACGGCCAGCGGCGCATGGCGTGGGTGGCGTGGGTGGCGGACCGGATCGCCTCAGGCGGCAGGACGGGAGCAGGCGCGCCGAACGGCCCGAGATGACGCGAAGGGCCGCGGCCGTCGGGGTCGCGGCATCCCGGCCTCCGGTCAGCGCAGGCGGCGGTGGACGCCGCGCCGCCAGGTCAGTCGGCGGACGACCAGGCCTGCTCCTGGAGCACGACGTCGCTCTCGATCGCGAACACGCAACGGCCCTCACCGAGATCGAGCAGCTCGATCAGCTCGGGGTCGATGTACAGCTGGTGGCAGTCCTCGCAGAGCCCGCCGGGAATGGCGAAACACAGCCGCTCCGTCCGGTCCGGGAGCCGGAAGGTCGTGTCGAAACGGGTGATGATGAGGCGTCGGCTGCAGCTGGGGCAGCGGTCTCGCGGGCCCGACATGGGGCTTCTCCGGTGGCGCCTGCCCAACTGGCTGGCGGCATGCACCCGATGCTAGGCACCCCGGGCCAGGCGAGGAATGACCCAGCGGTACCAGCGTGGGCGGTACCCCCGCGGCTCGGGTGGGACGCCCCCGAACGCTACTGGACCCGAACGAGCACCCGCGCCTGCTGCCAGTGCTTCTCGAGGCTGTAGTAGTCGCGCTCCGGGGGCGTGAAGACGTGGAGGATGACCGACCCGAAGTCCACCAGGACCCAGTGCGACGCCGACGTCCCCTCACGGCCGATCGGCCGGACACCCTGAGCCCGAAGGCCCTCGACGACGCCGTCCGCAATGGCCTCGATCTGGCGCTCGGAGCCGCCCGAGCAGATCACGAATGCGTCCGCGAGCGTGGTGAGGTCAGCAAGGTCCAGCGCCACGATGTCGGCAGCCTTCTTGTCCTCCGCCAGCTCGACGATCCTGCGCGCCAGGTCGAGCGGGGCGAGGTCGGTCGTCGTCGCCGCGGTGTCGCGGTGCGGCAGGCCGTCGGCGCGGGGGGTGGTCGCGGTGGGCTCGGGCTCGGTCACGTTGTTGGGCGTCCTCGTGGTCTGGGGATCGGTCAGCCGTAGAGCTGGCGCTGGGCGATGTAGGCTGCGACGGCATCCGGGACGAGGTATCGAACCGAGCGCCCGGCGCGCGCCCTGCGTCGCACCACGCTACCTGAGATGGGCAAGAGGGGCCCCGGCAGGAACGTCACGCGGCTGGCGGCACCCGGGAAGGCGGCCTCGACCCAGTCGCTGCCCAGTGGGTCGGAACCGCCGCGCGGCACGACGGCCAGACGTGCGAGCGCGAGGATCCGGCGGGGCTCGCGCCACGTGGGCAGCAGCGCCAGGGCCTCGGACGAAAGGATCAGCCAGGGCTCGACGAGCCCGTCTGCAGCAAGGGCCGCGAGCGTGTCCACCGTGTACGAGGCGCCGCCGCGCCGGATCTCGATGTCGGACGCCTCGAACGCCGGGTTCCCAACCATCGCGAGCCGCACCATCGCCAGCCGGTCCTCCGCCGGGATCACCGGGCGGTCTGGCTTGTGCGGCGGCGACGCCGCGGGCATGAACCACACCCGCTCGAGGCCCAGCGCCTCGCGCGCCTCCTCGGCGATCGCGAGGTGCCCGTGGTGGATCGGGTCGAACGTGCCGCCGAGGATCCCCACCGATCCCCGCACGACGGGTGCCGGGGGCAGGACGAGCTCGGCCGACTCGCGGCTGGGCCCGTCGGTCATGCCGTCTCCTCGGGCGGGTCCCAGGCGAGCGCCACGTTGCCGATGCGCACGTCGTCGCCTCGGCGCACGCCGGCCTTGCGCAGCGCACGGTCCACCCCGAGACGAAGCAGTTCGCGCTGGAAGCGCTCGGCCGACTCCTCGTTGTCGAAGTTCGTCTGGACGGCCAGCCGCTCGATGCGCTTGCCGCGCACCAGGAAGCCGTCGTCGTCGCGCTCAACCGTGAAGCCGTCTCCGGCCGCCTCGAGCCGGTGGACGACCACGCCGGCGGGATCGGGCGGCTCGGCCAGGGACTCGGCATCGGGGAGCATCGAGCCAACCGCGGCCCGCAGCGCGTCGAGCCCCTCGCCGGTGTCGGCGGAGATCGCGACGACGCCGCGCCCCGCGGCGCGCCCGGCCGACTGGAACGCGGGCCATGCCTCGCGCGCAACCGGCAGGTCCATCTTGTTGAACACAACCAGCATGGGCTTCTCGAGCAGCGCCGGATCGTGCGCCTCGAGCTCGTCGCGGATGACGTCGTGGTCCCACTGCGGGTCGCGCGCCGAGCCGTCCACGACGTGCAGCAGAACCCGTGTGCGCTCGACGTGACGCAGGAAGGCGTGGCCGAGACCGAGGCCGTCAGACGCACCCTCGATCAGCCCGGGAACGTCGGCGATGGTCGGCCGGCGGCCGTCATCGACGCCCATGTCGAGCACGCCGAGATTGGGCTCGAGCGTGGTGAACGGGTAGGGCGCGATCTTCGGCCTCGCCGCGGTCAGCGCCGCAAGCAGCGTCGACTTGCCGGCATTCGGCAGGCCCACCAGGCCGACGTCAGCGATCAGCCGCAGCTCGAGGCGGAACGACAGCTCCTCGCCCGGCTCGCCGCGCTGGGCGTGCTTGGGCGCCTGGTGCGTCGCCGTGGCGAAGTGGACATTGCCCAGGCCACCCCGACCGCCGCGTGCCACCATTGCCTCCTGACCTACGGCCACGAGGTCCGCAACGAGCGCGCCGGACACCTCGTCGATGACCGCGGTGCCGGGCGGCACTGGGAGGACCAGGTCCTCGCCCGCCTTGCCGTGGCGCTTCTGGCGCTCCCCGCTGCCGCCGGGCGTGGCCTCGAAGCGGTGCTTGAACCGGAAATCGCGCAGGGTCGTCTGGCCAGCGTCAACGCGCAGGTACACGGAACCGCCGCGGCCCCCGTCGCCTCCGTCAGGGCCGCCGCGAGGCACGTGCGCCTCGCGTCGCATGGTTGAAGCACCATCGCCCCCGGCGCCGGCGCGCACGACGATGCGGACTTCATCAAGGAACATGGCTGGCATTCTCGCACGGGCTCGCCCCGAAACGGCAACCGCCCCCGGCAGACCGGGGGCAGTTGATGGCAGGCGGGGATTGGGCTAGAGGTAGTTGAGCGGGTTCATCCGCTGGCCGCCATTCCAGATCGGGCCGATCCACACCTCGAAGTGGAGGTGTGGGCCGGTGGCGTCGCCGCTCTGGCCGATCCTGCCAACCTGCGTGCCGCGGCCGACCGAGTCACCAACGCCGACCAGGATCGCGGACAGGTGGTTGTAGGTCGTGTACATGTCGCCCCCGTGGCTGATCCACACCTGCCACCCGCCGCCATTGCTCTTCCAGCCGGCGAAGGTGACCCTCCCGCCGGCAGCCGCGACGACCGTGGAGCCGTAGTCCGCGGCGATGTCGATTGCCCAGTGGCCGTAGTGGTAGTACTGGCTGATGTAGTTATTGCCGCCGACGACGGGCCAGGTCAGCCGGCCGCCGTTGTACTGGCCGCCGACACCCGACGTACTCCCGCCGCCGCGGACGGGGGTCGCGGGGGCACTGTGCGACTGCGCGCTGGACGTGGTGGCGGGCCTGACGACCGGCTTCGGGGTGGCGATGGGCGCCCCCTGGGCGCCGGGGAGGATGAGAACCTGGCCCTGGACCAGTGTCGAGTCGGACAGCTGGTTGATGTCCACGATGCTCTTGGCGGCCACGCCATACTTCGACGCGAGCGAGTCCAGGGTGTCCGACACGCCGACCGTGATGATCAGGCCGTTCGCGGGCGGCACCTTGACCAGCTGGCCCACGTGGAGATCGGTCTTCGACTTCATGACGGCCTGGTTGGCCCACCACAGCGTCATCATCGAGATGTGGAACCTGGCCGAGATCATCGTGAGCGTGTCACCGCTCTTCACGCGGTACATCTGGATCAGCGATGCGCCGTCCTCGACCGTGGTCTCTGGGGCGTAGCCCGTGATCAGCGTGCCGTCCTGCGTGATGGTCCCGGTGTTCGCCGATGGCGTCGGCGTCGGCGTCGCAGGCTGCACGGCCACGCCCAAGGGCAGGGAGACCGGCTGGAAGCTCGGAGTCGACTCCTGGGTGGAGTCCATCGCAGCCACAGCGCCCGGATCGTTGGTGGCGTCGATGGAGCGGACGCCACCGTTGATCGCGAGGCGGGGGCTGGTCATGGTGCCCTGCGCCGCGCCTGCCGCGCCAGCAGGCGTGCTGGGCAGGAGGGCGAGCAGGGAGGCGACGGCGACGATGGCCGCAACGACGATGGGGAGGGCGCGCTCAGCCGTGGTGAACGGGCGGACCGCCGCAGCGAGCGAAGCGCTCAGCGTGCCGGCGGGAGCAGCGGCGGAACGACCAAGCCGCGAGCCGAGCCCCTCAAGGAAGGCAGCGGTCATGCGGTTGACGCGGGTCGCGAGTGACACGCGGCGGGCGGGGCGCGGGTGGCTGACCCGACGACCGACGCCGTCAGAGTGCTTCTGCAATACGGCCTCCTGGGGGAGGATCGAGCGCGGGGACGGTCCCGGGCGCCTGTACTAATCCCCTCGGGTGCTGGTCGCGGAAGGAGCTGATGTTGCCGCGGATGGCGTCCCTGCAGCCAACTCCAACCACGGGACCTTAACAGACCGCTGAGCGCTAGGTCAAACGACGCGCCCTTGACCAGAGGGGGGTCGGGAGGCCTTTTCTCCCGGGCAATAGGTCCCGAACCTAGGTAAACCACCCACGTTTGTGCGACGGTGAACGTTTCCTAACCTACCGGGCCGTCACACAAGGGGCGTCTTCGGGCGTCGGCAGCGCCCCGCCGGCCGGGGTGTTGCGTCAGTCGAGCGGCTTGTTGAGCGAGCCCAGGAACTGCGCGTTGGTCTCGGTCTTGGCGATCCGGTTGAGCAGCAGCTCAATGCCCTCGTTGGTGCCGACCGCGGACAGCATCCGCCGCATCGTCCAGACCATCTTGAGCGTCCCCTCCTCCAGGAGCAGCTCCTCGCGGCGGGTGCCGGACCGCTGGACGTCGATCGCCGGGAAGATGCGCTTCTCCGCAAGCTTGCGGTCGAGGATCAGCTCCGAGTTGCCGGTGCCCTTGAACTCCTCGTAGATGACGTCGTCCATGCGCGAGCCGGTGTCCACGAGGCAGGTGGCGATGATCGTGAGCGAGCCGCCCTCCTCGATCTTGCGCGCGGCGCCGAAGAACCGCTTGGGCGGGTAGAGCGCGTGGTCCTGCTGGCCCGCCACTTCCTGGCCCGCTACGGCCAGCAGCTCAAGGGG
>JBBIIL010000025.1:0-41003 GCA_037446495.1 Chloroflexota bacterium
CGCCGCAACCGCCACTGCGCCGCCCGCCACGCCCGCGTCCGCCACGCCGGGCGTGCTCCAGCCGGCCGGTGACGCGGCCACGCCGTGGCCGGCCGGATCAGGCGACGCGAGCTCGGTGCCGCCATCAAGTGCGGCGACGGAGCTGAAGGCGGGCCTATCCGCGGCTGCTGCGGCCGCCTCGCCGAGCGTTGGGCCGGCCTCGGACGCACCAGCACCGCAGGACGGCGCAACTGACCCGGGCTCCCCGCCCGTCGGCACCGTGGCGGGCGCGCTGCTGGTGGCGGCGCTCGTTGTCGGGGGTGTCCTCCTGGCCCGTCGCGGGGGGTCGCCGGGCACATGACCGCCCACGGACCGGGCCGACTCCGGCAACCCGCTGGCTTCGACCCCCGCCTCCCGCGCCCGCTTCACCCAGGTGCATGGTGGGTCTGGGCGCTCGGCCTCGCGACGGCCGCCAGCCGAACCACAAGCCCGCTGCTGCTCGGGCTGATCCTGGGCGTGCTGATCGTGGTGGTCAACGCCCGCCGGAGCGACTCGCCATGGGCCGGCCTGTTCCGCATCTACCTCGTGGCGGGCCTCGTCGTGATCGTGCTGCGGGTGACGCTGCGGGTGGTGCTTGGCGGCCCGTACGGGACCCACGTCCTGTTCACCCTGCCCGAGATCCCACTGCCGGACTGGGCGGTGGGCGTCAGCATCGGCGGACCGGTGACCGCCGAGACCCTGCTCGCCGCGTTCTACGACGGCCTTCGCCTGGCGACGCTCATTGCATGCGTCGGGGCCGCCAACGTCCTCGCCGACGCGCGGCGGCTGTTGCGCTCGGTGCCCAACGCCCTGCATGAGGTCGGGTCAGCCCTCGTCGTCGCGCTGTCAGTGGCGCCGCAACTCGTGGAAAGCGTGCTCCGCGTGCGACGGGCCCGACGGCTCCGCGGGGGGCGTGTTCGCGGCGTCCGGGCGATTCCGGGCCTGCTGCTGCCGGTGCTGGCCGATTCCCTCGATCGTTCGCTGGCGCTGGCCGCCGCGATGGACGCCAGAGGCTACGGCCGTGTCGCGGACGTCCCGGCCCGAGCCCGGCATGTCACGGGCGCCCTGATGCTGGCCGGCCTTGGCGGGATCGGCGTGGGCCTCTACGGCCTGCTCGACACCTCATCGCCGGCCTGGCTCGGCCTGCCGCTGCTCGCCGCCGGGATCGCCGCGGGGGCGACCGGTCTGTGGCTCGGCGGGCGGCGCGTGCAGCGCTCCACCTACCGGCCGGACCCCTGGCAGCGTGACGAGACCGTGGTTGCCGCGATCGGTGTGGTCGCCGCAATCGCGATGTGGATCGCCGGTGCGCTCTCGCCGTCGGCCGTCAACCCATCCATCGTGCCGTTCACCTGGCCGACCCTCACGCCCGTCGCCACCATGGGGATCCTCATCGCCCTGCTGCCGGCTCGCCTCGCGCCCCCGGTTCGCGTGGCGATCGCCGCCGGGTCGGTCGCGCGCCCTGCCCGCCGCGCAAGGAAGGGCGAGGCATGAGCGCGATCCAAGTCCACGGGGCTACCGTCACCTACGCTGGCGCGCCGCACCCTGCGCTCTCGAACGTGGACGTGGCGATCGACCAGGGCGTGCTGTGCGTCGTCGCCGGCGCGACCGGCTCGGGCAAGTCCACGCTCTTGGGGCTGATGACCGGCAACGTCCCGCACTTCACGGGCGGGCGTCTCGACGGCCGGGTGCTGATCGGCGGGCGCGACACACGGACGCATCCGCCGCGCGAGCTCGCCGACCTCGTGGGCCGAGTCGGCCAGGACCCGCTCGCGGGTTTCGTCGCCGACCGCGTGGAGGACGAGCTCGCCTACGGGATGGAGCAGCTGGCGGTGGCGCCGGCGACGATGCGCACGCGCGTTGAGCACATGCTGGATCTCCTCGGGATCGCCGACCTCCGCGACCGGCCGCTCCGCACGCTCTCGGGCGGCCAGCAGCAGCGCGTCGCGATCGGGGCCGCACTGGCGGCGGGTCCGCGCATTCTCGTCCTCGACGAGCCCTCGTCCGCGCTGGACCCGACGGCCGCCGAGGAGGTGCTCGCCGCGATCACCCGCCTGGTGGACGACCTCGGGCTGACCGTGGTGGTGGCCGAGCACCGGCTGGAGCGGGTCATCGGCTATGCGGACCAGCTGATCTACGTTGCCGGTGGCCGCGTCACCTCCGGTGCGCCGGACGAGGTGCTGCGGGGCATGGAGCGCGTGCCGCCCATCGTGGAGCTCGCGCGCCTCGCTGGGTGGACGCCGGCGCCGCTGACGATCCGCGAGGCCCGACGGCTTGCCCCCGCGCTGCTGACGCGGCTGGTCCCGGCGGCCGCTGCCCAGGGTGGGGTTGCAGCAGCGGCACCGACGCCCCAGGGCCGGCCACTCCTGACCTCGCGCGGGCTTTCGGTCACGTATCGCGACGTCGTAGCCGTGCGCGCCGTGGACCTCGACATCAGGGCCGGCGTCGTCGTCGCGCTGATGGGTCGCAACGGGTCGGGCAAATCATCGCTCATGTGGGCGGTGCAGGGCTCGGGACCGCGGCGGGCCGGCTCGGTGGCCGTGGACGGTGTGGACCCCGCCAACCTCGACCCGGCGGCAGCGCGCCGCCTCGTGGGTCTTGTGCCTCAGACGCCGTCAGACCTGCTGTACCGCGAGACTGTCGCGTCCGAGTGCACGCAGGCCGACCACGAGGCCGGCGCGGCGGCGGGCACCTGCCGAGCCCTGCTCGCCAACCTGCTCCCCGGCGTGGACGACGCGCAGCATCCGCGCGATCTCTCCGAGGGCCAGCGCCTCGCCCTCGTGCTCGCGATCCAGCTCTCGGCGTCGCCCCGGGTGATCATGCTCGACGAGCCCACGCGCGGCCTCGACTACGCCGCCAAGGCTCGGCTGGCAGTGATCCTGCGGTCCGCGGCCGCCGACGGACGGGCCGTCCTGCTCGCAACGCACGACGTCGAGTTCGCGGCCTCGGTGGCCGACCGGCTGATCATGATGGCCCAGGGCGAGGTGGTCGCCGACGGGCCGGCCCGCGACCTCCTGACAGCATCGCCCGCGTTCGCGCCGCAGGTCGCCCGCATCCTGGCGCCCGGACCCTGGCTCACGGTCCCCGACGTGGCCGCGGCGCTGGTGCCGGTGGCATCCGGGGCGGTCCTGCCGTGAGCGCGGTGGGGATGCAGCCGCGCGCGAGGCTCGTTCTCCTGGTCGCCTCGGGCCTCTCGCTTCTCGCGTTCGTGTGGCCGCTCATCGTGGCGGCGCCGACGGGTGGGGCGGAAGGTGTCGGGCACGGGCTCGATGCGCCGGCGGTGTTCATGCTGGTGCTGCCGACGCTCCTCGTGCTGATGCTGGCCGAGCTGTCGACCGGCGGGATCGACGCGAAGGCGCTGGCGATGCTGGGCGTGCTGTCGGCCATCGGGGCGGCCCTTCGCCCGCTGGGCGCGGGCACGGCCGGGATCGAGACGTCGTTCTTCCTGCTCGTCCTCGCCGGCCGGGTGTTCGGGCCGGCGTTCGGCTTCCTCCTCGGCTCCACCACCCTCTTCACGTCAGCCCTGCTGACGGGCGGCGTCGGGCCGTGGCTTCCGTTCCAGATGCTGGCTGCGTCGTGGGTGGGCATGGGCGCCGGGCTGCTGCCGCCTGCGCGGGGACGGGTCGAGATCGTCCTGCTGGTTGCGTACGGCGCCTTGGCGGCCCTTGCCTTCGGGCTCCTGATGAACCTCTGGTTCTGGCCGTTCATGACGGGCACCGATTCGGCGATCTCCTACGTGGCGGGCGCGCCGATCCTGGTCAACCTGCAGCGGCTGCTCCTCTTCTCGGCGGCGACCTCGCTCGCCTGGGACATCGGGCGTGGAGTCACGACGGTGTTGCTCGTGGGCGTGGCGGGCCCCGGCGTGCTGGCCGTCCTGCGGCGGGCGTCGCGCCGGGCGGCTTTCGGATCGGTGCCCAGCTTCGGCGACGGCCCGGTCGACCTCGCCGGCGAGCGCGCGGGAGCCTGAACACAGGGCTCGGACCCCGGCGCCGGACCACCAGCCGAGGCCGGATAAGCTGCAGTTGAGTCACGGGCGGCATGATCCCCGCACCGCCTCCTCCCGCCAGACCGCACCCCGCCGGAGGAGAGGCTCGATGGAGCTCGCTCGAAGGTTCCAATGGCTCGCGCTGACGCTGCCGGTCGTTCTCGCGGCAGGGGCGACGCTCGCCCGCCCAGCACCTCCCGGCGCCCTGGGGGCGGGTCGGCTGCCGGACCGCGCGTGCCCGGCCAGCGTCGCGTCAGAAGCGGGCTCGCCGGCCGGGAAACCGGCGTGGTACCGGCTGGAATCGGTGCTGGACGCTGGCGGGACACTCACGGGCCAGCGCCTGACGGTGGGCCGGGGCACAACGCGCTGGTCGGACGTCCTGCCGCCGGAGTCCTTCGCGACGGGCCCGGTTGGCGGACGCGTCGTCGTGGGTGACGATGACGGCCAGCGGTCGCGCCTCCGCCTGCTGGACACGGTGCGCGGCTGCTGGACTGCACTGGGCACCGAGGCGGACGTGGTCCGCAGCGCCGTCCTGGCGCCGGACGGGACGCGCGTCTACGAGCACCGCGTGGAGCGGGGAACGCGGCGGGACATGGGCGTCTGGCAGCGTGAGCTCGGCGCCCGTGCGGACGGTTCGGTGTCCGTGCTGGCGGCGCTCGCCCCTGACACAGCGTACGGCCCCACCTACACCACGAGCCTGCTGGCTGCCGAGGATGGGCGCGTCGTGGTGAGCGCCTGCGGCGAGCGCGTCTGCAGGACGAGGGTCCTCGACCCGTCCACGGGGGCGGTGGCTCGAACCGACGGGACGGGCCCGGCCGCGGGCCTGGCGGGCGATCGGCTGGTGGCGCTCGCGGCCTGCGACGGCCTGCCGTGCACGCTGGAGGCCGTTGACCTCGCCTCCGGATCCACGACCCTGCTGGGCGAGGCAGACGGGCCTGCCGTGGCCCTACCGGATGGATCCGGGCTGGTCGTGCTCGTTGACGACGGCGGCCTCGGCGTCGCGCGTGCCGGAACGGGCGCCGGCGAGGGGGCCATTCCCGGCACCGCGGGGCTCGCCCCAGTCGGCGTCGCGTCCACCTCCAGATCCGGCATCGAGACCCCACGCGGCTGTGTTGCCGTAGCACCGGGAGGCGTCGTTGCCGACCCGTCCGCCGTCCGCTTCCTAGACCCCGCCGCCCTCCAGTTCACCGCCGGCGAGGTGCTCCCGTGACAACCAGACCCTTCCTGCGCCGGCTCATCGCCGGCCTCATCGCGGTGGTGGCCGTCGGGGCCACCGCCGGACCCACCCTGGCCGCCACCCCCGACCCGGCGATCCCCCCGGCCTGGCCGCTGGACTCGGCCCTCACCTACCTCTGGACCAGCAGTGCCGTGCCGCCGTCGACCATCAAGTCTGCGGTCAACGCGGCTGCGGCGGACGCAAACGGCAGCCGCAAGTCGCGGGGCCCCTCCTTCGCCTACAGCAGCGGCGCGCCCAATGGCATCTCCTACGGCCCGAGCAACCCGTGCGGGGTCAACGGGCTCGCGTGCTTCCAGCGCAACCCCGCCAGCCGCTACTGGCACCTGTGGTTCCGCGAGAACGGCCACCGCTACGACTGGGGCACCCTGAGCTGGTGCGAGATGACGGGCAGCCCAAACGGCTGCTTCCAGGCGGAGACCATCACGCTCGACGAGCTCGGCCACGTGTCGGGCCTGGACCACCACGTCAACCTCCCCGACAACAGCGACTACGGCGACGCGGTCGTCCAGGCGTACAGCCACGCCCGTCCGCAGGCGGGCTGGAGCGCGAGCTCCTTCGGGCGCTGCGACGTGGCGACCCTTCAGCAGGCATACGGCCTGGCGACCTGGTCAACGCCGTACTCCACCTGCCTGGACATCCCGACGACGCTCTTGCTCACAGCCTCGCCGACCGCCACGTCAACGGGCCGCGCCGTGACGTTCACGGCCACGCTCCGCAGCGCCGGGGCAGGGCTCCTGGCCGGGAACCCCATGGCGAGCCGCGTCGTGGTGCTCCAGCAGCGGTCCGGCAGCGGCTGGGCGGACCTCCTGACGATGCCTGGCGGGGCCACCGCGGGCAGCTATGTCGCGGCGTACGCCCCGAAGGGCTCCCAGGCCTTCCGGGCGGTCTTCAGGCCAGCCGCCGAGGGCGGCCGCGCCGCATCGTCGGCCGCCGTCTCGATCACGGTCACCTGCACCGTCGCGCCGTGCCCGCTCAGCGTCGGGCAGGCTGATCAGTAGGGTACGGAGGAGTATCACGCGATGGTCCATCTCTGGCACCGAGCCGCGCGACTCGGCTCGGCAGTAGGGCTGGCGGCAGTGTTGGCGGCGTGCGGGGGTGGCGTGGCGGCCTCCCCCGCCCCGCCGGCCTCACCGGTCGCATCGGGACTGAGCGCGAGCCCGGACCCCCTGTCCACCACGCTGCCCAGCGCAACCGCCACGCCGTCCACGCCTGCCCCCTCGCCGACAGCCACCGCACTGCTCCCTGAGCCACCCGCGGCCTCGCTCGCGGGGCTTGTGGGCGGCGGAACGGCAGCCGGCAGCCTCGGGTCGTTCACGTGGGCGGGCGGCGGGTCCGACGCGCCGTGGATCGTCGGGACGCGCGCCGGCTCCGTCGGGGTCGGCCGACCACTGCGGCTCACCTTCGGGGGCCCTGTGCAGCCGACCTGGACCGCCGCCTGGGCGAAGGTCGTCCACGGGACGGCCGAGAGCCCCGTCGGCGGTGCGGCGGGCGTCGGCGACGGGTCGGTGACGGCCCCTGCGGCCGGCGGCGACTGGACGCTCGGCGTGACGGCGACATTCGGGCCCGGTGCCAACGCCACGTACTTCTGGCGCCTGGCGGTCACGCCGTGAGGCCCGGACATGCCGCGCCGCCGGCACGACGAGCGCGCTCGGCGGCGACGGGGCAGCGAACCGTGATCGTGGGCCGGCCCGCCGGCCCACCGAGCGGTCAGGCGACGGCGGCACCCGATGCGTTGAAGATGGACGTCTGGGCCTCTTCGGGCAGCATGACGCCCATGATCTTCTGGAGGGCGAGGAGGTGCACGCAGGAACCCCAACTCTCAAAGTAGTGGCACGTGCAATGCCACGCGCCGGCGTCGAGGCTGACGTGATGGGTGTCGTTGTCCCCACGGAACGTCAAGGCGATTCGCTCGATCGAGATCCGGTCCAGCTCCCGAGCGTAGCGATTCGCCTTCTCGACCTTGCCGATGAGAGAGGAGTGCATCGCCGCAGTACCTCCAGTCGCCCCGAGCCCGGGGCGTCCACGAAGGCCGCCGTCCGGTCGGGTCCGCTGGGCCGGTCATGGCGGTCGCACAACGAAGCCTACACCTCTCGACGGATGCCGGCACCTCCCCGAATCGGCACGGAACGGGTGGGACGAGCGGACCGCTGGAAGGCGCCCAGCGGCCCGTGCCCGGAGACCGGCCGGGTGCCGCGGAGATCGGGTGCGGCACAGCGTGCAGACCCCGCGGCCCACCGTCCGCGACCCGTCAGGTGCGACCTTCGGCGGCGACGCAGCGGTCGAGGAGCGCCTCCACCACGGGTCGTGCGTCGCGGGCCGCCCGCAGTAGGGCGACGGGGGCGTGCGGCCGCAGGGGCCCGGCTTCTGCCTCGCTGACGACCGGTCTCCCGCCGACCCGCGCCACGATCAGGTCCCCGGCGGCGGTCTCGACGTTCGCGCCGGCCTCCACGACACCGCAGTCGATCCCGGCGGCACCGAGCACCTCGAGCAGGGCCGGCCACGTCCCGACGTCGGTCCAGCCCACGTCCATCGAGGCCATCACCACAGACCCCGCGCCCGCCGCGGGCTCCATGACCGCGTAGTCGATCGAGCGGCTCGGCAGGGACGCATACGCCGCGGCCAGGTCGCCCGCCAGCCCGCGACGCACGCCGTCCGCCACCTCCGGGGCATGGTGGTCGAGCGCGTCCACGATGGCCTGTCGCCGCCATAGGAACACCCCCGCGTTCCACGCCACGCCGGGCATGGCCCCGAGCTCCCGCGCCCGAGCGGCGTCCGGCTTCTCCTCGAACGCCGCCAGCGGGTAGGCGTCGAGGCCGTCGACCGCCTCCCGGCGACTGGTGTCGGGGCGCAGGTAGCCGTACTCCGTCGCCGGCCGCGTGACGTGCACCCCGAGGGTGACCAGGGGCGAGGCAACCCCGAACCGCCCCGTGGCGAGCCGGGTCGCAGCCGTGCGCAGGACAGAGCGGAAGTCGCCCTCCCGCGCCGGGTCGATGCAGTGGTCCGCCGGCAGCACGACCATGACCGCGGCGGGGTCGCGGCCGGGCTCGAGGGCGGCCAGCGCGATCGCCGCGGCGGTGTTGCGCCCCTCGGGCTCCACGATGAGCCGCGCCTCGGGCACCTGCGTCGCGACGAGCGCTGCCCAGGTCCCCGACACCACGACCGCGATGTCCGGGCGCCCGCCCAGCTCGGGGCCGTGGAGCCGGGCCGCCGTCCGCTGGAGCAGCGTCTCCCCGCCCGGCAGCAGCGGCAGGAATGGCTTGGGCCGGTCGGCGGTGCTCAATGGGCGCAGCCGCGTGCCACCGCCCCCGGCCATGATCACGACGTCCATCCCGGCATTCTACGCAGCCCGGTCAGCCCGCCCCGGCCAGGCCGTGCGTCGAGGCCCGCCTGCTCCCCCTGCGGTGCGGCCTGCCCGGGTCAGCCCGCCATCGGCTCCGGCAGCCCAGCGTCCGCCGCGAGTGCCGGGGCGCGATCCGTGCGCTCCCACGGCAGGTCCAGGTCGGTGCGGCCGAAGTGGCCGTACGCGGCAGTCTGCCGGTAGATGGGCCGGAGCAGGTCCAGATCGCGGATGATGGCTCCCGGCCGGAGGTCGAAATGGCGCTCGATCAGGGCCTGGATCCGCTCGTCGGGGACCTTGCCGGTGCCGAATGTCTCGATCGAGACCGAGATGGGCTCCGCGATGCCGATGCCGTACGCGACCTCCACCTCGAACCGGTCGGCGAGCCCAGCCGCGACCACGTTCTTGGCCACCCAGCGCGCCGCGTAGCTCGCGGAGCGGTCCACCTTGGACGGGTCCTTGCCCGAGAAGGCGCCGCCGCCGTGGCGGGCCATGCCGCCGTACGAGTCCACGATGATCTTGCGGCCCGTCAGGCCGGCGTCACCCATCGGCCCGCCGATCACGAACCGGCCCGTCGGGTTCACGTGCATGACGGGGTCCTGGGACCGGAGCGCCAGCGGGATCGAGGGCAGGATGACCTGCTCGATGACGTCGTTGGTGATGCGCTCGTGGGTGGCGTCGGGGTCGTGCTGCGTGGAGACGACGACCGTCCGCACCGCGACGGGCTTCCCGCGCTCGTACTCGACGGTGACCTGGGTCTTGCCGTCCGGGCGCAGGTACGGGATAGACCGCTCCTTGCGGACCTCGGACAGGCGGCGGGCCATGCGGTGGGCCAGCGCGATGGGCAGCGGCATGAGCTCGGGGGTCTCGTTGCAGGCGAACCCGAACATCATCCCCTGGTCACCAGCGCCCTGCTCGTGGGCCGGCGATGCGTCCACGCCCTGAGCGATGTCGGGCGACTGCGACTTCACCGAGACGATGGTGCCGCAGGTCTGGTAGTCGAAGCCGTAGTCGGCGCGGGTGTAGCCGATGTCGCGCACGGTGTCCCGGACGACGTCCTGGAACTCGACGTAGCCGTCACAGGTGATCTCGCCGAACACGAGCACGAGCCCGGTGGTCGTGGCCGTCTCGCACGCGACCCGCGCCCGCGGGTCAACCCGCAGGATGCTGTCGAGGATGGCGTCCGAGATCTGGTCGCACATCTTGTCCGGGTGCCCCTCGGTCACGGACTCGGAGGTGAACAGATAGTGCGATGCGTCGACGATGCTCATGAGACTCCCGGGGGTGGGCGCGCGATGGCGGCTGCCCAGCCGAGCGTATCAGAGGGCCCCGGACTGCGGCGCCCGCTCAGGGAATCGGCGCGAGGTCGAACAGGTTGCTGCGCAGGATCGGATCGGCGCTCGGCTTGTAGGCGTTGAAGACCGCTCGGAACACGTCGCCCGAGACCGTCTTCGTCGTCCCCGTCGAGCCGACCAAGGTGACGCTGATCAGACGGCCTGAGACCCCGCGGTCGTGGAGGTCGAGCGCGACGAGCGATCCGACGTTCGTGCGCGAGTCGGACCCGAAGATCGCCGCGAGCTGGATGGGCGTGTAGCTTGCCGTCTGCCAGGTTGCGTACGGCGACGTCGCGTCGTACGACGTCCCGTCCGGCGCCCGGTCCGACGAGCCGCGCAGGTAGCTGACGGCGCCGGCAACCTTCGCGCCGGTGGACGAGACGAACACGTTCTCGTTGTTCTCGGTCGCCCCGCCGCCGGTCGAGTGGAAGAGGGCGTTGGCGATCACCGACCCGCTGCGCAGCACCTGGCCGGCGGTGGCGACGATGGCCGCGTCGGTCGTGGGCTGCTCGTCGAGCGAGCCGAGGTAGACCTGGGAGCGGGTGTCGTCGTAGACGTCGAACGTGGACACGCCGGGGCGCAGCTGGTGGGCGGCGTAGGAGCGGGAGGCAATCGCCTGGGCCTTGAGCGCCTCGGTGGGCCAGCTCGAGGGCATCTCGGCGGGCACGACCCCCGACAGGTATGACTCGAGCGGGAGCTCATTGATGACGTCCACCGTGGTCCCCGCGATGATCCGGATGACCCCGCGGTAGCGATCGTATGACGACGGCTTCGACCAGACCTGCAGGCGCGTCCCGTCGCTGGCCGGCCGGATGCGGGTGTCCCCTGAGAACGGGCCGCTCCAGAGGACGGCTCCGTCTGGCCCCTCGACGACGAGCTGCCAGCCCGAGGTGGTCGCCGGGAGGACGGTCAGCCGCGCATCCGCGGGGAAGACGGCACCGATGCCGTCGATCGACCAGGCGCCGCCGCGGCCGTAGACCGTGAGCGGGGCGGCCGCCGTTGCGACGAAGTCCTGGAGCACGAGGACCCGGATCGTCGCGCTGGCCATCGTGCCAATCGTCGTGCCCTGGTAGTAGTGGGCGAGGATCGTGCCGACCGACTGGCCGGCCAGCGCCCGGCCGCGGGCACCGTACTGCGAGAGGCCGACGCCGTGGCCCCAGCCCCGGCCGTAGAAGACGACGCTGTCGCCCAGCGTGCTCGCGCTTGCTCCCGGCGCCGCGACCGGCGCCGGGACCGGCGCCGCGGCCGCGCCGAACAGCCCGCTGGCCCCGTAGAGAGAGCTCACCCCGTACGCCGAGGCGACGCTCAGGCCGTTGACCGCGCTGATCTGGTACCAGGTCGACCCCGACACGGGCGTGCCGGCACACGACGTCGACCAGGACGCGCCGCTCACTATGGCCGCCACGCTGACCGTCGTCCCGGCCGCGACGCTCGCCATGCTCGCATAGCCGGTCGATGGCCCGGTCCGCAGGTTCACCCCATCACAGGCGGCCGCCAGCGCCGGGGACGTGGCCGGGCCGGGCGCGGAGGTCGGGCCGGGCGTCGGGGTGGGCGTGGGTGTGGGGCTGGGGCTCGCGGTCGGGGCGGGGACCGGCGTCGGGCTGGAGCTGGGGCGCGCGGCGGGCTTGAACAGCCCGGTGGCCGCGTAGAGGTAGCTGCGGCCGTAGAGCGACGCGACGCTGCGGCCGTTGACCACACTGATCCGGTACCACGTGGTCCCCGACACGGTCCGCCCGCCGCAGCTCGACCGCCACGAGCCGCCGGTCACGGTCGCGACCGCGCTCAGGGTCGTGCCTGCCCGGATCGTCGTGCGGTTCGCGTACCCGGTCGAGGGCCCAATCCGCAGGTTCACCCCACAGGCAGCGGCCAGGCTCGTCGTGGTCGCCGCGCTGGCCGGCTCGATGCCGACGGTCAGGCCGGCGAGGATCGCGACCGAGAGCAGGGCCGCGAAGATGGCGAGGGGTCGGCGCGATCGGATGCGGAACCGGATGAGCTGAGCCATTGGGTGGTCTCCGTTGCAGGGGCCCAGCCTGAGCCCCGTCCCGGTCGCCCAACCATAACCTGATGGGCTGCGATGCGTAGGACGAAGGGGCCATAGGCCTGGACCGCCCGAACGCGCCGCCCAGCCTGGCAGCCGCTCGCCGCTCGTCAGTCTCAGGCCAGCCCGGGGACCTCGAGCAGGGGTATCCCGTCCGACGGCGTGAAGCCGAACACACGCCCCAGGAACCCGAGCTCGGCGCGGTACTGGGAGCGTCGGGTCTCGGCCCTGCGGAACCCGTGGCCCTCGCCCTCGAACCGGATCGCGACGTATGGCTGGCCGCTGGCGCGGAAGGCGTCCTCCATGACGTCGAGCTGCGACGGCGGCACCACCCGGTCATCGAGGCCCTGGAGCAGCAGGAGCGGCGCCCTGATCCGCCCCAGCGAGTGGATCGGCGAGCGCTCGCGCCAGACCGAGCGGTCGGCGCCCCACGGTGCGACCAGGCCCTCCTCGTACCGCGACTCGAACTTGTGGGTGTCCTCGTGGATGAGCTCCAGGTCCGCGATGCCGAACAGGCTGATCCCGGCGGCGAAGACCTCCGGGCGGAATGCGAGGCATGCAAGCGTGGTGTAGCCGCCTGCGGAGCCGCCGCAGACCGCCATCAGGGCGGGGTCCACGTCGCCGCGGTCGGCGAGGAAGCGGGCGGCAGCCGTGGCGTCGTCCACGTCCACGACGCCCCAGCCGCCGTTGAGCGCGTCGCGATATGCACGGCCATATCCGTCCGAGCCGCGGTAGTTCACGTCCACCACCGCGATCCCCCGCGACGCGTAGAACGCGCGGTCCAGCGACAATGCGGACGAGGCCGAGCTGGTGGGGCCGCCGTGGATCAGGACCAGCAGCGGCGGCTTCTCGCCCTGGGGACCCTCGAAGCGGGCGTTGGCCGGGCGGAAGAAGAGCCCGCGCGCCGTGGTGCCGCCAGCGGTGGGGAAGGTGATCGCCTCGCCGACGGGCAGGACGGTGGGGTCCAGCGGCGAGGGCAGCGAGTGGGCGAGGACGCCTGCTGGCTCGCCGGTCCGGGCGTCCAGCCTCACCAGGGCGGCGCCGTCGCGCGGGCCGGCGGCCGTGACCACGGCGGTCTCGCCGCTGACGTGGAGCCCGTCGAACTCGGTGAACGGCGTGTCGATCTCGTGAACGGACCCGTCCGACTCGATCCGGAGCAGGCGGTCGCGGCCGTCCGCACGGGGCGCGGCAAGGATGGCCCCGTCCGGCGTGAACGCGTACGACGATTGGCCGAAGACCCAGGCCGGGTCGGCGAACTCGGCCTCCATCGGCGCAACGGCCCGTTTCGGCCCCTCGGGGAAGTGGCCCCGGTCGCCATCGAACGCGTACAGGTTCCACCAGCCCGTCTCGTCCGAGACCACGTGGAGAACGCCCGAGGGCGACCACTCCGGCTGGGCCACCGAGATCCCGTCACCGCCCGCGAGCGTCTGCGCGTCGCCCAGCGTCCCGTCCTCGCGCACCAGCGCGACCCGCAGCCGTGAGGCGTCCCAGGGCATGAACGGCAGGTCCCACTCCAGCCAGGCGAGCCACCGCCCGTCGGGCGAGAACCGCGGGTTGGACACGAAGTCCGGCCCGCTGAGCAGCACCCGCCCCTCGCCGTCCGAGCCGTCGAGCGCCAGGGCCACGATCTCGTTGACCACGAGCCGGTGGTCGTTCGGCCGCGCCGGGTCGTGCGTCTCGCGGACGGCGACGACGCGCGGGGCTCGCGGGTCCAAGCGCAGGTCCGCGTAGCGCCACGGGCCGTCAGGGGTCAGGGGCGTCGGCGGGGCGGCGCCCTCGCGGTCCGCCGTGTAGAGGCGGTTGTCGGCGTGGTTCGAGACGACCACGGCCTCGCCGTCGGTCACGAACGATCCGCCGCCGTATTCGTGGACGCGGTTGCCCACCCGGAACGGCGAGGGCGTGAGCTCGCGGGTCGCCCCGTCGGGCGAGCGCCGGAGCAGCGTCCGGCGGCCAGCCTCCGTGGGCCTGCCCTCGAGCCAGTAGGTTTCCTCCAGCCCGGACCATGGCTCGCTGATGGAGATCGAGGCGCCCGCGACCAGCTCCACGCTGATGGGCGAGTGCCAGCTGCCATAGGGTGCGGTCGTCACGGCGACCATGGTGTGCCCTCCCGGTCGTTCACGGGGGCCTGGGCGCCGCGGCCTAGGTTCCGTGCTTCCAGCTGGAGACGTACTCGAGCTGCTGGGGCGTCATCGGGTCGAGCGTGATCCCGATCGCCGCGAGCTTCAGCCGCGCCACCTCGGCGTCGATCGCCTCCGGCACCACGTACACCTGCGGTGAGAGTTCGGCGTGGTGCTTGGCGACGTACTCGGCCGACAGGGCCTGGTTGGCGAAGCTCATGTCCATGACCGCCGCCGGGTGGCCCTCGGCTGCGCTCAGGTTCACGAGCCGACCCTCGGCGATCAGGTTGAGCCGCTTGCCCCCGATATCGAACTGCTGCACGTTGTCGCGGACCTCTCGGACGTGGCCCTCGGCCATCTCGCGCAGGGCCGGCAGGTCCAGCTCGGCGTCGAAGTGCCCGGAGTTCGCCATGAGCGCGCCGTCCTTCATCGCCTCGAAGTGCTCGCGGCGGAAGACGTTGATGTTGCCCGTGGCGGTCACGAACAGGTCGCCCCACGGCGCCGCCTCGCCCACGGTCATCACCTGGTAGCCGTCCATCAGCGCCTCGAGGGCGCGCACGGGATCCACCTCGACCACCGCCACGTGGGCGCCGTGGCCGTCCATGCGGGACGCGATCCCCCGGCCAACCCAGCCGTACCCGGCGATGACCACGTTGCGGCCGGCGATCAGGATGTTGGTCGCCCGCAGGATGCCGTCGATCGTGGACTGGCCCGTGCCGTAGCGGTTGTCGAACAGATGCTTGGTGAGCGCCTCGTTGACGGCCACCACGGGGAAGGCGAGCGCCCCGTCCGCGGCCATCGCGCGGAGGCGGATCACGCCCGTCGTGGTCTCCTCGGTGCCGGCGAGCACGCCCGGCAGGAGGTCGCGGCGCTCGCTGTGGAGCAGCGTGACCAGGTCGCAGCCGTCGTCCTGGGTGAGCTGCGGCTTCGTGTCGGCAACGGCGCGCAGGTGCGCGTAGTACGTGTCGCGGTCCTCGCCCCGGCGGGCGTAGGTGGAGATGCCGTACTCGGCGACCAGCGCGGCGGCCGTCGGATCCTGCGTCGAGAGCGGGTTCGAGGCGGCGAGGTGGACCTCGGCACCGCCCGCCTTGAGCGTGCGCATCAGATTCGCGGTCTCGGTTGTGACGTGGAGGCACGCGCCGATCCGCAGCCCGTCAAGCGGGCGCTCCCGCTCGAAGCGCTCTCGGATCAGGCGGAGCACGGGCATCTCGCGCTCCGCCCACTCGATCCGGCGGACGCCCTCGGGCGCGAGGCCGATGTCGGTCACGTCGTGGGGTACCAGGCTGGCGCTGTCGGTCATCAGGACTCCTCGGGGGCGCCGGGACCCGGCCCGGCCATGGGCTCGCCGCCGACGGCGACGGGATCGCTGGGAATGTCGGCCGTCGGCGGGCGGTTGAGGGCGGCGGATCCGCCGCTGTCAGCAGGGGTTTCGATTGCGAGATCCGGCTCGACCGGATGGGCCTGGTCGTAGGTCAGCGGGACACCGGCGGCCGGTCGCGACCCGAAGAAGCGGCGGATCGGCCCGGGGATGGCCGGCCACGACGGCATCGTGCGGCGGACGAGCCGTTCCTCGAACCGGCAGTGCTCCTCATAGCCCAGCGCACGGTAGGCCGCGATCGCCGGCGGGTTGTCGGCGCGGACGTTGAGGACGACATCGTCGCAGTAGCGCAGCAGCTCCGCGGTCACGGCCGACGTGACGGCCTTCGCGAGGCCCCGGTTCCGGTACTCGGCATGGGTCATCACGTTGCCGACGATGCCCATCCGCGCCTCGCGCGACACGACATGGGTGCCCGCGGCGGCGACGAGCCGCCCGCCTCCGCGGACGCCGAAGTAGACGCCCTCCGCCACGGCGCCCGAGGGCAGCCAGGCCGCGAAGCCGAGCTGGTAGAGGCGGTTGAGCTCGCCCACCTCGACCGGGAGCAGGCGCTCGACAGGGGCAGGGTACGGGCGGAACGCAGCGCGGTCCACGCGCATGCGGATCATCTGCGGACCCGGCTCCACCCGGTACGACTGCGCGACCGCCGGGAGGGCGACAGACGCCGCGGAGACGTACGCGGCGCGCGGGCGCAGGACGTCGCGCAGGATCGCGGCGACGCCGTCGTTGTGGCCCAGCACGAACATGGACTGCGGCGTTGGGCCCGCGTACTCCATGCCGACGGCCAGGAGGTGGTCGTCAGCCGTCGCCACAGCCCATCGAGCGCGCCCGAACTCCCGCTCGTCGAGGTCGCAGACGGCGTAGGCGGCGAAGATGCGGTCTCGCTCGAGGAAGCCGCGCAGCGCCGCGCGGTCGGTGCTGGGGCGCGCGAGGATGGGGCGACCCGCGGCCACGGCGGTCATTCCTCGGCCCCGGGCAGCGCGGGCGCATCGCCTTCGGTCCCGGGGTCGGCGCCGGCGTCGGACTCGCTGACCCGGCTCGGTGCCGCCTCGACCGGGAACGGCTCGTCCTGGTGGGCGGCAGGCATGGGCTCGCCCGCGGGCGTCGCCAGGTCCGCGTGTCCGGCCGCTGGCGCGGACTGGGCAACCCCGGCGGCTGCCATCCCTGCGGCCACGTCCTCCTCGGCCGTGCGCTGCCGATGCTCCACGAGCACCCGGAACCCCTTCGCCGCCATCCGTCGGGCCGAGGAGCGCTGGGCGGCCGCGGCCAGCGCCGGCCCGAACGGCGGTCGGAGGACGCCCTCGTCGGTGACGAACGCGGTCACCATGCTCGCGGAGAGCAGGTCGGTGACCGGGTTGCGGATGTGGACGCCCTCGGGCGCGATCCGCTGGCCGTTGATGCTCAGCACCATCGTCGCGCGGGCGTCCTCGATGGTCAGGTCGTCACTGTCGGGCACCGTGAGGTCGATCGCGGTCGTGGCCACGCACACGACGAGCGGAACGCCGGCCGCAAGGGCCGCCAGGGCGATGGGGTAGGTTCCGACGGGCGCCGCGAGATCGCCGTTGGCCGCGATCCGGTCAGCCGTGACGAGCACCACCTCGACCTCGCCCGCGGCGATGCAGCCCGGGGCCGCTGCATCGGGGACCAGCGCGTGTGGCACGCCGGCCTGGCCCAGCTCCCAGCAGGCGATCCGGGCGCCTGACAGCCACGGCCGCGACTCGGCGACGAGCGCATGGATGGGCTGGCCGGCGTGGTGCCGCGCGGTGATGACGCCGAGCGCCGTGCCGAAGACGCCACCGCCCATCGCACCCGTGCTGCCTGCCGTGAGCACGTGCAGGAGTGCCTCTGGCCCGCCGGGGAGCGCGGCCGGGGCGTGCTCGGCGATCTTGCCGTGGTCCTCGGTGGCCTCCACGATGATCTCCTCGGCCTCCCGGCGGAGGGCATCGGCGAGGACCTTGCCGTCCACCTCGAGCGGATAGTCGTCCACGATCGCGAGCATCCGGTCGAGCGCAAGCGCCACCTGCGCGGACGCCGGACGGTTCATCCGCAGGGCACTGGCCGAGCCGCGGATGGTTGCCCGCCGTGCGAAAGGTCGCGAGTCCCACGCCCGCGCCGCCACGAGCGCCACCGTGGCCGCTGCGAGCTGCGCCTGGACCGCCGCCCCGTGGACCGCGCCGTCAGTGATGGCGTTGACCGCGTCGGCCGCCCCCGCGATCTCGATCTCCTGGAGGATGTCCGGCAGCTGCCGCTGGTCCCAGGCGAAGACTGCGTCGTCCTCGAACCGGAACGGCGCCCGGTAGCCGGCGGTGCCGGCGAGGTATGGGCCCTGCGCGCGCGAGGCCGAGGCCCGCGGGGCGGGCTCGTCGCCAAGGATGGGGGCCGACCCGCCGGCCACCCCCAGGAGCTCCTGCGCGGCCGACGCCGACTCGGCCTGGAGCGCCCGAGCCGCACCGAGCATCGACCCCACCGAGGTCGCCACGTCGCCCGCGAACAGGCGGAAGAACCGCCGCCGGTGCGGGTCGGAGGGGGTGGGCGGGACTGGCTCTGCGTCGGGCATCAGGCGGGGCGGGTCACGGTTGTCAGGGCGTCAGTACTGGACGACGCTCGTGACCTTGCGCCCGTCGAGCCGCTCTCGACCATTGAGGAACTCGAGCTCGACCAAGAAGGCCAGGCCGACGACCTCGCCCTTGAGCCGCTCGATCAGCTCGATCGTGCCGCGGACGGTGCCGCCAGTGGCGAGCAGATCGTCCACGATCAGGACGCGCTGGCCGGGTGCGATCGCGTCGCGGTGGATCTCGAGCGTGTTCGAGCCGTACTCAAGCGCGTACTCGACGGTGAGGGTGTCGGCCGGCAGCTTGCCCAGCTTCCGGACGGGGACGAGGCCGGTCCCCAACTCGAAGGCCATCGGCGACGAGAAGATGAAGCCGCGCGATTCCATCCCGACGACCAGGTCGATCTGCTCGCCGCGATACGGCTCGAGCATGAGCTCGATGGCCTCGCGGTAGGCGGCCGGGTCCTTGAGCAGGGTGGTGATGTCGTAGAACAGGATGCCGGGCTTCGGGAAGTCGGGAATCTCGCGAATCTTCGCGCGAAGCGTCTCGGCGGACATCGGGTGGAGTACCTCCGCAGGTGGCGCGATCGCCGTCGGGCAAGGTGGCCCGCGCCGGACGGCTAGTCTACCGCAGCCGCACGCTCGTTCCCGTCGGCAGTCGCATGCCCGAGGCGCCCCGAGCCGAGCGCGCCGAGGGCGGCGACCGACGCCGTCACGACGAACACCGCCGCCAGTGCGATGCCCAGTCCGTCGCCCTCGGCGCGGGTCCCGGCCGCGGCGATCGCCCCGCCCACGCCCACCCCCAGCGCGGTCCCCAGGATGTCCGCGAGCTGGAGCGACGACGTGGCGGCCCCCTGCTCGGACGGTCGGCTCCGCCGGAGGACCACCAGCGTCACCGCGGAGTACATGACGCCCATGCCCATCCCCGGCAGCGCCCACGTCACGATGAGGATCTCGGGCGGCACGCCGGGCATCACCGCCGGGATGGAGATCAGGGCGCCCACGAGGACGAGGACGAAGCCGAGGCGCGTGAACCGGACGACGCCCCACCGGTCGATGCGCCTGGCCTGGAACCAGGTGGCGGCTGACCACGCGATGGTGGTCACCGTGAAGACCACGCCGGTCAGGACGGGCGACGTGCCGCGCCAGGTCTGGAGCAGCAGCGCCACGTAGCCGTCCGCCGCGAAGAAGCTGAAGGTCATCGCCCCGCGCAACAGCACCGCCGCCGGCACGCCCTCGGCCGCGCGCAGGGTGCCGGCCGGGGTGAGGCGCCGAAACCCCGGGAGCAGCAGGGCCAGACCCACCACCGTCCCGCCGGCCGCCACCGCGAGCTCGGGGGCGGTCAGCGCGGCGATCACCAGCCCGGCGCCGGCGAGGGAGATCAGCGCGAACGGCATCCGGCGAGCCATCGCCTCGTGCTCGGGGTCGCCCTCGCCGCGCCTCGGGCCGGGCACGGAGCCGAGGGCCCGCAGCGCGACCGCACCGGCGATCGCCAGCAGCGGCAGCAGCGCGAGGAACACCCAGCGCCAGCCCACCGTGGCGCCGATGAACGCGGCGATGGAGGGCCCGATGAGCCCCGGGACCACCCAGGCGGCGGACATCAGCGCGAACATCGGCGGCTGCAGGTGGCTCGGCAGGCGCCGCCCGATGGCCACGTACGCGGTTGGCGAGAGCGACCCGCCGCCGCAGCCCTGGACGAAGCGCGCGGCGATCAGGATGGGCATCGACGGGGCGAGGCCCGCCACCAGCAGGCCGGTCGCATAGAGCGCGATCCCAACCGCGAACGGCGGCCGGATCGGCACTCGGTCGAGCGCGGCGCCCACGAGCACGACGCCGAGCATGTTGCCCAGGTAGAACGCGGCGTAGACCCAGCCGTAGAGCTCCTGGTCACCCAGCTCCCGGACGACGATCGGCATCACGGTGCCGATCGCGAGCGACTCGACGGCGATCAGCGTGATCGTCGTGACGAGACCCAGCGTCAGGCCCCGGTAGCCGTGTGCGAACAGGTCGGCCGCCCGGGCCGGGGCGGTGTCGGCCCCGCCGGCGGGGGCGCTCGCGGGGACGCTCAATAGTTGTGGTCGAGGGCGACGCGGGCCAGCTTGATCGCGATGTTGCCGCCGGGCACGATCATCCCGATGGTGTCGGCGCCGATGTCGAACACGGCGTCGCGACTGATGTGGCGGTTGATCTGGAGTCGCAGCGAGGTTGCGGTCCGGGTCTCACCGGTCAGGCCGTCCACCTCGACCACACCTCGCTTGCCCTTCGCCGGCAGCTCGAACTCGAACGCCCAGATGGGCCGGTACACCAGCTCGAGCGCGGGGACCGCCAGCTGCTCCTCGTGGATCTGGTCAGCCTGGAGGGGGACCATCAGCTTGGCGAGGAGCTGGCGCACGATGGCCGAGGCGCGGTGGTCGGGCGGGACGACGACCGTCTCGCCGACTTGGAGCGCCGCGGGATCGGCCACCTCGGCGTTCGGTCCGGCCATCAGCGCGGCGCCGGTGCCCACCCCCTGGCCCGTGAGGCCGTCCACCCAGACCTCCTCGCGCAGGTCCTCGGTGCAGTGCTCGAGGACGGGCATCGAGAACGACGCAGGGTTCTTCCCAGACGCCACGACGGGATAGTCCTCGCCCAGCACGGTCACGCCGCGGACGTCGGGCGCGGACGACGGCACGGCGTATGTGCGCATCCGGTCGTACTTGTAGTGGGCTGTGCACACGACGTGCCAGAACGGCTCGACGCGGCGCTGCGTTGCCGCGAGGACAACGTCCTCCGGCTTGGGGCGCGACAGCAGTCCGCCGATGCCGCCGCCCAGCGCGCCGGTCTTCTTCTCGTCTGCCCTGTGCAGGGCAGCCTCGCGATCGAGGCGCGCCGCAAGGGCGAGAATCCGGGATTCGCCGAGTGAGATGTCCACGGTTGGGCCCCGTAGCGAGAACAGCCGTCGGTCGGCCGAGGCGCATCGGTAACGATAGCGACGATCGGACGCGGCGGGCAATCGGGATCGCGGACCGGCCCCCCCGGGCCGGCGAGTCCGCCGACCACGGCCCCCAAGGCTGCAAAGTTCGACCAGACCCCCGGGGACTGGCCGCCGCCCCGACGTGCTTGCGGCCCGCCTCGGCTCGCCGGCGCCTCAACTCCCGCCCAGGCGCTCCACCTCAGGGATGGCGCCGCCCTCAGCCGCCGATCAGCCGCAGGAGCTCGCCCACGGCCGCGATCTCGTCGGACGAGTGGTAGTGGTTGTTGTTGAACGTGAAGCCGGTGAAGCCCGCATCGAGGTACGGCCGAAGCGCGTCGGCCGCCTGCTCTGGCGTGCCGGCAACCACGTGCGGCCGCCGCTCCGCCGGCAGGCGGTCGAGGATCGCCCGCGCGCCCGCGTCGTCCGCGGCCACGATCACCGGCGCGGCCATGGTCCGCTCGATGGTGGCCGGATCGCGCCCGATCGCCTCGGCGTACTCGCGCAGGACGTCGGTCTTGTGGTTCAGCACCTCGAGGCCGAGCGGGAACCAGTGCGTCATGTCGGCGTGCTTGGCCGCGATCCGCAGGGTCCGCTGCTCCCCGCCCCCGCCGACGAGGATCTTCGGGCCGCCGGGCTGGACCGGCCGCGGGATGTTGATGACGTCAACGGTGTGGTAGTGGACGCCCTCGAAGGACGACCGCTCGTTCGCGAACATCCCGCGCACGATCGTCAGCGCCTCGTCCAGGCGGTCCATCCGCTCCTTGATCGGCGGGAAGTCGAAGCCGAAGGCGGCGTGCTCCGCCTCGTACCAGGCCGCGCCGAGGCCGAAGATCGCCCGGCCGCCAGAGATGATGTCGAGCGTCGTGGCGGTCTTGGCGAGCAGCGCCGGGTTGCGGTACGTGACGCCCGACACGAGCGTCGAGAGGCGGACGGTCTTGGTCTCGCGGGCCAGCGCCGCCAGCACGGACCAACCCTCGAGCATCGGCTCGTCAGGGACGCCGACACCGGGGATCTGGTTGAGGTGGTCCATCACCGTCACGAGGCGGAAGCCCGCCGCCTCGGCAGCACGTGCCTGCTCGACGGTGCGCGCGAACAGCGTTGCGGACGTCGTGCCGGGATGGGTATAGCTGGGGCAGTGAAGGCCGAACCACGGAGTCGTCATGGGCGGATGATGCCTCCGATCCCGCGCGAGCGCTTCGGGTCACGAAACAAACCAGTGGCTGAAGGCGTCGAACGCGCCATGAGGAAGGCGGCAGGGCTCATTGGGCTGCTGCTGTTCATGGGCGTGGGGGCGGTCGGCGCCCTCAGGCTGTGGAACCTGGCGGGCAGCACCTACGACGCGATGACCTTCCCCGCCCACATCGCCTCGGGCGTCACGCCCCGTCTCGCAGCTTCGGACGCCTACCGGATCACGCTCGACTACCTCGATCGAGCGATGGCCGAGGCGCAGCCGGGCACGACCGTCGCGCCGGCCGTGGAGGCGATCTGGGCGGTGACCGCGGACCAGGCCGCAGCCCTCGACGGATGCATCCCCGTCGGCAAGGGAAGCGGCATCGTCTGGGTGACCAAGGGCACCGGAACCTACCTCAACCTCTGGAACCATGCGTGGTCGTCCACGGCGCCAAACCTCGGCGACCCCCAGGGCGCCTGCACGGGTCCCGGCCCGGCAGGGACCATCGTCATCGACGACACCACAGGCGAGATCCTAGGCGTGTACCCGTACGCCGGGCCGGCGTACCCGCACCCTTCGCCGCAGTTGACGCTCGCGCCCGCCAGCTCTTCGCCGCTGCCTCCGGTCTTCGCCTCGCCGGCAGCCTCATCGCCGGGGGCCTCCCCGTTGGCGGGCTCCCCATCGCCGAACGCATCCGGCTCCGGCGGCTAAGTGATCTTCCTCGCTCGAGATGGGACACCGGAGTAGCGTGCTCCTCGGGGGGTGCGCAAGCCGCTGCGGTCCGACCCGGGGATACTCCCGGGACGCGACCCACCACTGGGAGAGTCCCGGCTTCCTGCCCCCGGCCACGCAGGGCGGTCGGCCGCCGGCGGCCGAGCTGGCGGAGGGCGTGGCGGGCGTCGTCGGCCTCCGCGGGCGCTGTCGGGCTCCGCGGCGCCGTCGGGCTCCGCGGGCGCCGCTTCTCACCTACCGGCGGCGGCGGTGGTCGATCAAGGGTCGCGGGGCCGCCACGCACGAGGCACCCCCCGAACACCGCCGGCAGCGGTGCCCGAGCGGGCGCTGCTCCCCAACACCGCCACGGTCGGTAGATGAGGGCGCCGCCCCGGGCCCGCGGCGGGTCCCGGCGCCCAGCGGGGGGGGCGGACCCGCGGCTGGCGCTGCTTCTCACCTACCGGCGGCGGCGGTGGTCGATCAAGGGTCGCGAGGTCGCCACGCACGAGGCACCCCCCGAACACCGCCGGCAGCGGTGCCTGAGCATGCGCTGCTCGCCAACACCGCCACGGCCGGTGCCTGAGGGTGCCGCCACGGGCCCGCGGGTCCCGGCGCCCGGCGCCGCAGCGGGGCGGCAGGCCGGCCAGAGGGGCACCGCGGAGGCGGGGCGGACCCGCGGCGGGTCCTGGCGCCCCGCGCCCGCGCGGCCAGCTGAGTCCGCGGACCCCCCGCCAGGGCGCCCCGGAGGCGCCCCCGACCGGCCGGGGCCCCAAGCGCGTCCCGTCGGTCGGCAGGCGTGGCCGCCCCCCCACCGGAGCCGCTCGCGGTTGCCGCCCGAGGTGTCGCGCCTCCATGGGGGAACTTCACTGAGGCCTCCGACGCGGCGCTGGGCGATGCCCAGCTCGAGGCGCATGAGGTCGGCCCGGAGGCCGTCGGTCGGCGTCGCCATCGCCGTCGGCGTCGCCGTCGCCGTCGCCGTCGCCGTCGCCGTCGCCGTCGCCAGAGGATGCGCGTGCGCGACCCGCCGATCGGCGCCACACTGTCGCCATGGACGCCATGGCCGCCGCACCCGAACGCGACTTCACGGCGCACTCCGAGACCGTGCTGGCGGCACCTCGTGACGACGCTGTCGTCGAGCTCATCGTCCGGCGCCCGGAGCGCGACCGGCGCGACGTCGTGACCGAGGCCCTGCTGGACCCGGCGGAGGGCCTAGTCGGCGACGGCTGGCAGGCGCGGGGCAGCAGCTCCACGCCCGACGGCTCGGCCGACCCTCTCAGCCAGCTCACGATCATGAGCACGCGCGTTCTGGCAGCGATCTCGCCCGACCCGGCTCGTTGGCCGCTCGCCGGCGACCAGCTCTACGCCGACTTGGAGCTGAGCGTGGAGAACCTGCCGCCGGGTGCGCGACTTCGCGTGGGCGAGGCCCTGGTCGAGGTCACCGAGCGTCCGCACACGGGCTGCGCGAAGTTCGCCGAGCGGTTCGGGCTCGACGCGCTCCGCTGGATCAGCACGCCGGCTGGCAGGGCCGCGCGCATGCGTGGGATGTACGTGCGCGTGCTCGAGGGTGGGACGGTTCGCGTCGGCGATGCGATCCGCAAAGCCTGAGGTCAGCGCCCGCCCTTCGGCGCCGTGCCCTCCTCCACGCGCACGGCCACGATCCGGCGGACCAGCTCGTCGGGGATGGGGTCCTCGGCAGTGAACCGGATGGTGGCCTTCGCCGCCAGATACGGCGCCAGCTCCTCGCCGAGCGTGGCCCGGACCATCCCGCTGGCCGGGTAGATGGAGCAATGCTTGCGGTGGGCGGCGTAGGAGAGCAGCAGCTTGCCGCGGACTCGAAAGCCCGGCATCCGGTAGTAGATCGCCTCGGTCGCCTCTGGGCAGGCGTCGCGGACCACGGCCCGGACATGCGCCAGCAGGCCACGATGCGGCTCCGAAAGCCCGTCGAAGTAGGCCTCGACAGCAGCGATGTCATCCATCTCGGCAGTCTAGCCGAGCCGCACCTCGATGCCGCCGCGCGACCTGGAACCGCCCAGGGCACAAGCGCGCGGCTCACCCGTGTGGTGGGTGGCCTGCGCGTGGTTGCGCCCAGCCACTCGCTGGATGGGTAGCTCGGACGCCTCCCGGCCGAGGTCCCGCACGCGAAGGCCTGCGCCGACGCCCCGCATTCGGCGATGGTGCGCCGCGCACCCGCCCCATGGGTGAACCGCGCTGGCGTGCCCCGGCGGGGCCGCGGGATCAGCACCGACCCGGTACCGGCGCGCTGGCGTGCCCCGGCGGGGCCGCGGGATCAGCACGGACCCCGACCGTCTTGACCCGCGACCCACGCAGTCGCACGACCGATCAACTCGTCGAGGCCCGGCGGGAACACCTCCTCGCCGCCCGCCGCAATCTCCACGGGCGACCACCATCGGTGTGCGGCGACCGCTCGCCTCTCGCCGTCGCCGTGGTGCCCGGTCCCGAGGTGCGGGGTGGGCACGTGCGCAGCGACGTACCACTCGTCCTGGACCATGCGCCGCCCGCGGAACACGAATGAAACGTCCGGCCGCTCCCCGATCACCGGGCCGAGTGCCACATCCCGGATCCCCGTCTCCTCGCGCAGTTCGCGTCGAGCCGCAGCCTCGACGGACTCGAACAGCAGGATCCCGCCGCCCGGCAGGTACCAGTTGCCGGGGCCACCGGAACCGGCGGCTTGGTCAAGGTGCAACAGCAGCACACGGCCGTCTGGGTCCAGCAGCACGACGCGTGCCGACCGCCGCCGGAACCGCCCACGCCAGCTCAAGCCAGTCCCTGTCCAGCGTCACTCGCGCCCGCCGCCGCCACCAGCCGCGCCACAACCGCCTGCGTGAGCGTCCAGGACTTCAGCGGCTCCTTCGGCAGCCGGATCCGCACTTGATTCGAGGCGAACGTCATGTCGCCCGGCCGAACCCCAGGCAGCGGCGCCGCCCCGCCCGCGGCTCCCGGCACCAGCAGCTGCATCGCCGTCGCTCGCGAGAGCGCCGCTCCGAAGCGCACGACCAGCCAGCCCTCCTCACGCGCCAGGCTCGCCACGCCCGCGGATTCGGCCGACAGGCGCAGCTCCGCCACCTCGACCAGCCGGAGCACCGGCGTCGGCATCGGACCGAAGCGATCCGTGACCTCCTGCCGGAACGCTGCCAGATCGCCGGCGTTTCGCGCCCGCGCCAACCGCCGGTACAACTCCAGCTTCTGGGCCTCCTCGGGAACGTAGGTCGTGGGCAGGTGCGCGTCCACCGGCAGGTCCACCACCGCCTGCGGCACATCGCGGGCAGGCTCGCGATGCTCGCGGCGCGCCTTCGCCTCCTCCACCGCCTCGGCCAGCAGGCGCGAGTAGAGGTCGAAGCCGACCGACGCCATGAAGCCCGACTGCGCGCCGCCGAGGATGTTGCCGGCGCCGCGAATCTCGAGGTCGGCGAGCGCGATCTGGAAGCCCGCCCCCAGCTCCGATGCGTTGAAGATCGCCTGGAGGCGCTTGCGGGCCTCCTCGCTCATGCGCTCGCGTCGTCGGTACAGCAGGTACGCGTAGGCGCGGCGGGAGCTGCGCCCCACGCGCCCGCGGAGCTGGTACAGCTGGGCGAGGCCAAGCGTGTCGGCGCGGTCGATGATGATCGTGTTGGCGTTGGGGATGTCCAGGCCGGACTCGATGATCGTGGTGCAGGTCAGCACGTCCGCCGCGCCATCGGCAAAGGTCAGCATCACCTTCTCGAGCGAGCCCTCGGCCATCTGGCCATGACCCACCACGATCCGCGCGCCCGGCAGCAGTCGCCGCAGCTGGTCCGCCTGCGCCTCGATCGTCTCAACCCGGTTGTGGACGTAGAAGACCTGGCCCCCGCGATCGAGCTCGCGCAGGATGGCGTCGCGGACCAGTCCGGCCGAGGCCTCGGCGACACGCGTCTGGATCGGCAGGCGGTCCTCCGGCGGCGTCTCGATGACCGACAGGTCGCGGATCCCGGCGAGCGCGAGGTTGAGCGTGCGCGGGATGGGCGTCGCGGACAGCGTCAGGACGTCCACGGCCGCGCGAAGCTGCTTGAGCCGTTCCTTCGAGGCCACGCCGAAGCGCTGCTCCTCGTCCACGACCACGAGGCCCAGATCGCGAAACGCCACGTCCTTGCTCAGCAGCCGGTGCGTCCCGATGACGATGTCGACGGTGCCCGCAGCGAGGCCCGCCACAGTCGCGTCCTGCTCCCTCGCGGAGACGAACCGCGACAGCAGCTTCACGTTGAGGGGGAAGGCCGCGAACCGCTGGCTGAACGTGGTGAAGTGCTGGCCCGCGAGCACCGTCGTCGGCACCAGCACGGCCACCTGCTTGCCGTCCTGGGTCGCCTTGAAGGCGGCTCGCAGGGCCACCTCGGTCTTGCCGTAGCCCACGTCGCCCACGACCAGGCGGTCCATCGGCCGGCGCGTCTCCATGTCGGCCTTGACCTCCACCGCGGCGCGCAACTGGTCGGGCGTCTCCTCGTACGGGAAGGATGCCTCCATCTCCGCCTGCCAGGGCGAATCGGGCGAGTACGGGAACCCCTCGGCGGCCTCGCGCTTGGCGTACAGCGCGAGCAGCTCGTCGGCAAGGTCGGTGACGGCCTTGCGGACCCGCTGCTTCGTGCGCAGCCACTCGGTGCCGCCCAGGCGCGAGAGCGTCGGGTTCTCGCCGCCGGAGTAGCGGCTCACGCGGTTGATCTGCTCGACGGGGACGAAGATGCGGTCGCCGGACGCGAAGGCGAGCTCGAGGTAGTCGCGCTCCTCGCCCGGGCCGCCGCGCCGGAGCATCTGCTCGTAGCGCGCGATGCCGTGGTCGATGTGGACGACGAGGTCGCCCGAGGCGAGGCGCTCCAGGATGTCGCGCGGGACGATGCGCCGCATGGCCTTGGGCCGGCGCACGCGCACCGAGCCGAACAGCTCGCGGTCCGTGACGACGGCCAGCCCGTCAGGCCCGCCGACGAAGCCGCCGTTGAGGCTGCGCTCGATGAGCGCGATGGCACCGGGCGGCGGGGCGGCCGAGATGCGGCTCACGATGCCGGCAGCGTGGCCGGCGTCAGCGAGGAGCTCCGCGAGGCGCGGCGCCTGGTCCGACGCCAGCACCACGCGGGCGCCTTCGCCCAGCCAGTGCTCGACGCCGTCCACGAGCCGTTCCGTCCGGCCCGGCGGCAGCACCGGCTCGCGCCAGCCGAAGAGGTCGCCGCTGGTGAGGCTCCTGCTCGCGTAGGCCATGCCGTCGGCCTCGGACGCGTCGGACTGCCACGTGAGCTCCAGCGTTCGGGCGCCATGGAGGCGACGCTTCCAGTCGATGGCCGGGAGGTAGGCGGTCGGCCAGTCGCGGGGCAGCTCGCCCTGGTCCACGAGCTCCCTGTGTCGCTCATCGGCCTGGCGCCAGAGGAAGTCGGCGGCGTCGGCGAGGTCACCGGGCTCGTCCAGCACGAGCAGCGTGGTGGGATCGAGGTGGTCCAGACCGGTGGCCGGGGCCACGATCCGCGCCCAGACCTCGGCGGCGTCGCCGGTCTGGAGGGCGCGACCCTCGAGGCTCCGCTCGGCGCCCTCGGACACCTGCTCGCCCGCGAACCTCGCCAGATCCAGTGCGAGCCGCTCCGGGAGCCCCTTCGCCAGCTTGCCGAGTCGGGCGCGCAGCTCGTCGACGCCGCCCTTCGGGAGCAGCAGCTCGGTCGCGGGAAGCAGCGCCACCTCGCGCACCTCGCCCACGGAACGCTGGTCGGTGGGGTCGAATGCGCGCATCGAGTCGATCTCGTCGCCGAAGAGCTCGATCCGCACCGGCAGCGCGGCGGACGGCGGGAACACGTCGAGGATGCCGCCACGCCGGGCGAACTCGCCGCGCCCCGCCACCTCGAGGACCGGCGCGTAGCCCAGGTCGAACAGCTCGGCGAGGAGCCCGTCGAGGCGCACCCGGCTGCCCGGCCTCAGGACGCGCGTCCGCTCCGGGAGGTCCGTCGGCGCGATGGTTGCCTGGAGCAGCGCCTGGACGCTGGCGACCAGGATCTTGGCCCTGCCGCTCCGCCAGGCCGCGAGCGCCGCCACACGAGCCGCGGTCTCGTCGGGGACCAGCTCCGAGCGCTCGTACGCCAGCGCGGTCCGGGGCTCCAGCGCCGCGACCGCGCTCGCGTCGCCCAGCCACGCTTCGAGCTCGTCGGCGACGCGGTCGCCGATCTCGGCGTCCCGACCGATCCAGCAGATCCGCTCGCCGCCCTCGACCAGCGCGAGCGCCGCAGCGAGGTACGACTTGGCCCCGTGGGGCACATTGGTGAGCCCAACGTGCTTGCCGTGCATTCCGGGCGCCGCGCCGTCACCCAGCCGCTCGCGCAGCGATCCGAATGACCCGCTGCCGTGGAGGAGCCTGGGCAGCGCCGCGAGGTCCGGGAGGCGCCGGCCGGCGCCCTTGGGCGCGGGACCGTCGCCGCGGGACCGGGACGGTGGCCGTGTCGGTGCGCGGCGTGCCGTGGGCTCGTCACCGGTGGTCCGTGCGGCGGGATCGAGCAGCTCGACCTCCGCCTCGACCGACGCGCGGCCGATGTCCACCTCCCGCTCAGTGACCTCGGCTGCGGCCCGCCGCTCGGCCCAGTCGCGAGCGACCTTGTCCGCGAGCTTCCGCTCACGCGTCGATCGGCCGCGGTAGCGGTCCGTCACCGGCGGGCGCCCCCACCCGGGACGCGGCCGCCCCCTTGCCCCTCGCCGCCCACGCTGTCGCCGCCGCTGCCGGGCAGGATCTTCCGCCAGCCGGTCCTGGTGCGGCGCACCCCGCTCTCGTCCGCGGGTCCGCCCACCTCGCCCGGGGCGGGGCTGCCGTCGCCCGCCGGCCCGCCGGCCACGGCCCCGCCGGGGCTGCACTGCAGGTCGAACGCGTTGAAGCGGTTGGCGGCCTTGCTCGTGCCCTCCCGCGCCCAAGCCTCGACCGCCTCGGCACAGGCGTCGAGCAGGATCGGCAGGCAGGCGCGCTCGTCGGGGGCGAAGCGCGAGAGCACGTGGTCGATCGCGCCGCGCCCGGGCTCGCCGATCCCCACCCGCAGCCGGCTGAACTTCTCGCTGCCCAGCTCGTCGATGATCGAGCGCAGCCCGTTGTGACCCCCGTGGCTCCCGGCCTCGCGAAACCGCAGCTTGCCGAACGGCAGCGCGAAGTCGTCGGCGATCACGAGCACGTCCACCATCGGCACGTGGTTGCGTGCCATCAGCTTGCGGACGGCCACCCCGGAGTCGTTCATGAACGTCAGGGGCTTGGCGAGGATGAGGTCCATCCCCTTCCAGCGCAACTCCAGGACCTCCGACGCGTCCCGCTGGCGCCCACGGCCGGACCGCCCGGCGCGATCGGCGATCCGGTCGAGCGCCATCCAGCCGATGTTGTGGCGGGTCTCCGCGTACTGGCCGCCCGGGTTCCCCAGGCCCACGACAAGCTTCACGATCTGGCGCGTTCCCCTACAAGCACGGCGAATGGCCCCGGGACCGCGTCCGACGGGGCTACAGGGTCATGGTACCGCCGGTTGCGAGCAAGGCCGGAACGCGCAGCTGGGGTCCGTCCGTGCTCCAGTCCACCCTGGACCAGGACGGCTGGCACGACGCCGCGGGCGAAGGACGTCACCATCCTCATCCCAGGGGCGGGCCGGCTGACCTCAGCCCAGCAGGCGCCGCTCCAGGTCGCGCATCGCGGCCTCCTCGACCGGATCGGCGTGGTCCCAGCCGCAGACGTGCAGCGTGCCGTGGATCACCAGCAGGCGCAGCTCGTCACGCGCGTCCCAGCGGACATCGCCGGTGTGCCCGCCTCGCCCGGCCCCCGCCTGGTCCGCGGCCCGCTCCACGGACACCACGATGTCGCCCAGGTGGGGGCGGGTGCCCGGCGGCAGGGCGAAGCCGTCCGGGTCCCCGACGACCGTGCGAGGCGCGTCGGGCGCGAGCTTCCCCGGATGGTCAGGATAGTCGGCGGGGGAGAGCAGCGGGAACGAGAGGACGTCGGTGGGCCCGATCTTGCCCATGTGCTCGGCGTTCAGCTCGGTGAGCTCGGTGTCGTCGGACAGGATCAGCCCGATCGAGGCCCGCGTCGGCGCCCCGGCGGACGCCAGCGCCGCGGCGACGGCGCGGGCGAGCGCGGCAGCCGACAGCAGGCGAGGCACGTCCTCGCGCCGCTCGACGTCGATTCGCCATCCGTCCGCGTAGTGCGTGCTCACAGGCACACGGTAGCGCGGCCGGGGCGGCGCGTGGCGGGGCAGCCCGAGAGGCGTCCAGTGACCCCGCTTCGCGCGCCAGTCGGGATCTCGGGCGACCGCCTGCGCGCTACCATCGGCTGATGCCAGTCCGACCGATCGTCACCCTTGGAGACGCGCGTCTCCGGCTCGTCGGGCAGCCCATCGTCAACTTCGACGGCGAGCTTGGGCAGCTCATCGACGACATGGTCGAGACCATGGACGCGGCGCCCGGCGTCGGCCTCGCCGCCCAGCAGATCGGGCTCGACCTGGCGCTGTGCGTCATCCGCGTGGACGACGAGCTGTACGAGGTTGCCAATCCCGAAGTCGTGCACCTGTCCGGCGAGGAGGGCGCCTGGGAGGGCTGCCTGTCCGTCCCGGGCTACCGGGCCTGGCGACTGCGCGCGGAGCACGCGGTGATGACGGGCCAGGACCGACACGGGCGGCGGATCACCATATCCGGCCACGACTACCTCGCCCGCGCCATCCAGCACGAGTCTGACCACCTCCACGGCGAGCTGTACCTCGACGCCCTGCCCGAGGACGCGGAGATCATCACCGAGGAGGAGCTGGACGAGCGGCTCCACGCGGAGGACGGCGAGGGCTGAGCATCGCTCGCTGGTCGTCTGCGGCTCGCCCAGCCGGCCGCCGCGCGAGGGCGACAGCCGGCCGCAATGCCCGGAGGATGTTCGCTACCGGGTGACCCTTAGCGTCACCGCCACGGAATGGCTGATGGTGCCGCTGACGCCCCTGATCGTCAGCGAGTAGGTCTTGAGCCAGGTGGACGAGATCGTCCTCACGCTCATCGTCACGCTGCTGCCAGTCGCCGGGTTGGCCGACCAGGTGACCGTCGCGCGAGATGGCGCGCCCGTGACGGTGAACGTCACGCCGCTCGCGAAGCCGTTGAGGCGACCGATCGAGATTGTGTAGCTTGCCGAGCTGCCGCGCCTGACCGTGCCGGACGTGGGGCTGGCGACGAGCGTGAAGTCGCCTGCGGGCGCGACCACGCTGACCGACGCGGTGCCCGACACCCCGCCGCTGGACGCGGTGACGGTGTACGGGCCGCCGGGCGTCGCCGCCGTGAACAGGCCCGAGGCGCCGATCGACCCGCCGCCGCTGACGCTCCAGGCGAACGCGGGCTGCGGGCTCATGGCCGCGCCGTACTGGTCCCTCGCGGTGGCGGTGAACTGCTGCGCGCCGCCCACCGCGAGCGACGCGCTCGGCGGCGAGACGGCGATCGAGGTGAGGACCGGGGCCGCCGTGACGCTGACCGACGCGGTGCCCGACACCCCGCCGCTGGACGCGGTGACGGTGTACGGGCCGCCGGGCGTCGCCGCCGTGAACAGGCCCGAGGCGCCGATCGACCCGCCGCCGCTGACGCTCCAGGCGAACGCGGGCTGCGGGCTCATGGCCGCGCCGTACTGGTCCCTCGCGGTGGCGGTGAACTGCTGCGCACCGCCCACCGCGACCGAGGCGCTCGGCGGCGAGACGGCGATCGAGGTGAGGACCGGGGCCGCGGCCGCCATCTGGATCGAGCCGCGGCCGGTCGGGCCGTCCCAGCCCGTGCCCGCAGTGCACAGGACCGTGGGGCTGCAACTGCCGTTGGAGCCGGAGGTGACGTCGTAGTAGGGGGTCGTGCCGGCCCAGGCGTGGGCGCCCGCGAGCGTGGTGGCGCTATAGCCGCCCTGCATCGCGTACAGCGCGCCCATCAGGGGCGACGAGAGGCTCGTCCCGCCGAAGATCCACCAGCCGGTGGTGCCGCTGTACGTGGTGTAGATCTGGAGGCCGGAGTACGGGTCGGCGTCCGCGGAGAGGTCCGCGATCGCCTTCCTCGTGCCGCACGGGCTGCCCGCGATGACCTGCCACGAGGGAGCCGCGTTGTACGTTGAGCAGCCGCTGCCCGCGCCGGACCACGCGGTCTCAGACGATCGGACGCCGTTCGCGTCCACCTGGACGTTCGTGCCGCCCACGCCGAGCACGTAGGTGGCCGAGGCCGGGAAGCCGACGCCGTAGCCGCCGTCGCCGGTCGAGGCCATGACGGCGATGCCGCGCTTGGCCGCGTTGTCCCAGGCCGGGTAGCTCGAGCCCGGGACGTCACCCGACGAGCTGTAGCTGTTGGAGACCGCCAGCACATGGGCGGTGGTCGACGCGAAGGTGACCGCGGTGCCGAGGTCCGCGAAGGAGGCGGAGTTCGCCTCGACGAGCAGGATGCTGCACATGGGGCAGACGGCGGAGGCCGCCTGGAGGTCGAGGTCCTCCTCGGTGGCCCAGCCGGCGTCGGCGGCCGGATACGAGGTGCCGCCCGTCTGGTCAACCTTGGCGAAGCACGGCGCGGTCGATGCGCTGCCGAGCCCGGTCAGCGTCGAGAGCGAGCAGTTGCCGATCGCCGGCAGCCCCATGGAGCTGCGGTACGTGGACAGGTTGGCGTAGGCGTTGATGTCGTCATTCGCGTCCACGATGGCGATGACCCGCGACGGATCGCCGGTGCCGCTGATCCCGTACGCCGTGCGGATGCCCACTGCCGAGTATGAGACCGAGGCCGCAGGCCTGGCGATGGTCTGGAGGTCCCGGGGCGACCGGGCGCGGTACTCGGCCCCGTTCTGGTAGAGGACGCGCGCGAGGCTGGAGCACGCCGCCGATCCGGCGGACGCAGGGCCGCAGACGTGGTCGTCCCGGTGGCTCCAGGTTGGCCCGGTCGCACCGACGGACGGTGCGGCCACCAGTGTGAACACCATTGCGACGGCGAGCAGCGCCGCCAACCTGCGCACCACGTGGTACATGTCGCCTCGTCCTGCAGCCTGGGACCTGACCGCGGGCAGGCGCCCGCATCGCTGGTGCGTACCATGAGGCCACGCAGCGCCAAGATCAATGGGCGGATTCGGCCGTCGGTGTCAGACGACACCGAATCCTGCTGGGCGAAGGGCGTGCGCCGCGCGCTAGTCCTCGCCTGACGCGGCCCGACGGGACTCCAGCTCCACGACCTTGTTCTGCGGGTACGCGACGCGCTGGTGGTACATCCCCAGGAGTTGTCCGATGAACGCCTCGCGGATGCGCTCGATGTCGCGCAGCGTGAGGTCGCACTCGTCGAACTGGCTGTCGCCGATGCGCTCCTCGAAGATCCGGGCGACCATCGCGCGGATCGCGGTCTCGTCGCGCGACGAGAGGGACCGCACGCTGGCCTCCACCGAGTCCGCGAGCATGATGATCGCCGCCTCGCGGGACTGCGGCTTCGGCCCGCCGTGGCGGAACTTGCGGATGTCCACCGCGTCGGCGGCCTTGCGGCCCTCGACCGTGTCTAGCCCGCCGAACGGCGCCGCCGCCTCCTCCCTCGCCCGGGCGTAGAAGTACGACATGACGCCCGTCCCGTGGTGCTGCGGGATGAACGCGATGAGCTGCTTGGGCAAGCCCGCGCCGTAGGCGATGTCGATGCCCGCAGACACGTGGCTCTTGAGCAGCTGCGCCGATGCCTCCGGGTCCAGCTCGTCATGCAGGTTGTCGCCGCCCGCCTGGTTCTCGATGAATGCGGCCGGGTTCGCGAGCTTGCCCACATCGTGGTAGTACGCGGCAACGCGGGCCACCAGCGGGTCCGCGCCGATGGACTCGGCGGCACGCTCGGCCAGATTGCCCACCATGAGGCTGTGGTGGTAGGTGCCGGGCGTCTCCACGAGGAGACGGCGGAGGAGCGGCGCCGAGGGATTCGCAAGCTCGAGCAGCTGGAACACGGTGAGGATCCCGAACACTGAGCCCACCACTGCGACCGACCCGACCGTGGCCACCGCGGTGCCGCCGGCGGACACGGCCGACGCGCCGATGAGCTCGAGCACCCCGCGCATGTCCTGCCGGCCGAGGAGCGCGAACGTGACGATCACGATGCTCTGCACGACGAAGACCGCGGCGCCGGCGCGCACGAAGACGGACAGCCGGTCGCCTCGCCGCACGGCCACGATGCCCGCGATCCCCCCCAGCAGGGTGTACGCGGCCAGCTCGAGGCCGCCGCCATACCCGCCGCCGTTCACCGCTGCGGCGAGGATCGCAAGCAGGCTCGTGAGCACGAGGGCGGCCCCGCCGTCGAGCAGGACGGTGACCAGCATGCCCACAGCTGCGAGCGGCAGCGCATACGGCAGCCAGTAGCGGCCGGCCGTGAGCTTGAGCGCCAGGACCGAGACCAGCAGGATGACGCTGAGCAGCAGGAGGACATTGTTGCGGTGCCAGAACTCGCGGCGGAACCGCCACGTCCAGAGCAGGAGGAGCGCGATGGTCAGGACGGACAGGATGAAGAACCCGACCAGGCGCGCCACGTCAAGCCCGCCGCGGTTGAGCCCGAAGAAGGTGATCGCCTCGAACGCGGCGTCGTCGATGCGCACGCCGTTGGCGACGATCGTCTCCCCCTGCTCCCAGCTCTGCTGCTCCGGCTGAACCGCGGCGGCTGCGGCCGAACGCGCCTCAGTGGTGAGCTGGTCCGAGTACGACGAGTTGGCCACGAGCAGCGGGGCCACCATGGCAACGGCCAGGGAGCGCTCGTCAGGCGAGAGGTCGCCCGCGATCCGGTCGCCCAGGTTCGCGCGCACCAGCGGAAGCTGGCTGTCGCGCAGCTCAGCGCCCTCGAGCGTGGCGAGGACGCGCGCCGCCTCCGCCCGGACAGCCGTCCAGCGCTCGGCGGTGAGCGACGTCAGCGTCTTGCGGTCGGCGGAGGTGAGGTTGCCCAAGGCCCCTGCCAGGATGGCCTGGCGGCCCAGCTCGGTGACGCCGGGTGCGAATGCCGCGTCCACGACGGACGCCTGCTGCTCGAACGCCCGCGCTTGCTGAGCTGCGACCGCCGCCGCGCCGGCGGCCGTGTACGTGTACTGCGGCTCGACGCCGGCACTGGCCGCATCGCGGGCCTGCTGGGTTTTGACGTCGCTCACGTAGACGGCGGCGCGCGGGGCCTGCACGACGGTGGGCGCCGGCATGCCCAGCTCGAGGCTCGGCTGGGCTGGCAGAACGTCGAGACCCAGGATCACCGACATCGCCGCAATCAGCAGCGCGGACGCGGCAAGCAGCCGCCAGGCGTCGCGGCGGGTGAAGGTGGCGCTGACTTCAGGGGCCGATGAGGCGAGCATCGGCGGGGCCTAGTGGCCGGCCTCGTGCGCGGCGAGGTCCGCTCCGGCCAGCGCCTGGGCAACGAGGCCAGACGCGATCTTGCCGTCGGCGCGGCCGCGGATCTTCGGGGAGAGGCGGCCCATCACCTTGCCCATGTCGCGTGCGGAGGTGGCTCCGGTAGCGGCGACGGCCTCGTCCACAAGGGCGCGCAACTCCTCATCGGTGAGCTGCTGGGGCAGGTAGCCAGAGAGGATGGCGATCTCCGCCTCCTCCTTCGCCACGAGGTCCTCGCGGCCGCCGCTGCGGAACGCCTCGACGCTCTCGCGCCGGGTCTTCACTTCTCTGGTCAGGACGCCGAGGACCTCGTCCTCGGAGAGGGTCACGCGCTTGGCCTTCTCCACGTTGTAGATGGCGCTCTGGACCATCCGCAGCGTGTCGCGGCGCAGCGGATCACCGGACCGCATGGCTGCGATCGTGTCGTCATGGAGTCGTTCGCGTAGGGTCATCAGACCCTCCTGAGGTGAGGCGCCCCCGGTGGGGGTGCCGCGGGTCCGCGGCTGGGTTGGTCGTGCGCCGCCATGGCGCGCTCCACTCCCGGCCGCGAACCCGGTCTGGCTCAGCCCTGGCTCGCTCGCGCGTTCTTCTTGCGCTTCGCTTCCTTGCGCTTCCGCTTCACCGACGGCTTCTCGTAGTGCTCACGACGACGCGCCTCGGCGAGGATCCCGCTCTGCTGGATCTTCTTGTTGAAGCGGCGGAGGGCGCTTTCGAACGTCTCGTTCTCGCCCACTCGGACTTCGGCCAAACCTGATTCACCTCCTCGGGCAGGAGTCTCGCACCCACCTTCCGCGCGCGATGCCCAACGGCGCGGGGGCGTCCCGGCGGGCGACGTGACGAACACGACAATCCGGCCGGCAGGCTGCGGGAGTGTACGCGGGCGGGCGCTGGGGCGTCGAATCAGGAGGGTGCCCTATCGGCGACTTCGCCCCTCCGCGCTCACACGGCGAGTGGCGCTCGGCCAGGTGCCGCAATGGCAACCAGCTCGCCGGTCTCGCCGTCGAGCACGCCAGGCGGGTCCTCAACATGGTGCCGTAGGCGTGCGCGATCGGCTTGCGAACGCGACGCCGCGCTGACCATCCGGGTGACAATGACGCATGGCAACCGCCGCCAGCCCGCAGACCTCCCCAGCCGCCGCCCCCGGGGCCGGGGCGCCCGCCGCGGCCTCCTTCGACACCTCGACGATCCTCGCCGTGTCCGGGGCGCACCTCGTCCACGACATGTATCCCGCCTTCGTCGGCGTGATGCTGCCGCTGCTCATCCCGGCGCTGGGCATCAGCCTCACGGTGGCTGGACTGCTCGCGGCCAGTTTCCGTGTCGCGACCGCCGTCCAGCCGATCCTGGGCAACATCGCAGACCGGGCCGACACGCGCTACTGGATCGTGCTCGCCCCCGGGGCCACGGCCATCGCCATCTCGCTGCTCGGCCTCGCGCCGTCGCCGTGGGTGGTTGCGTTCCTGCTCGCGCTGGCGGGCCTGAGCTCGGCGGTGTTCCACCCGGCCGCCGCGGCGCTGGTGACCAACTCGTCGGGAACGCAGTGGGGCCGTGGCACCTCGTTGTTCATGACCGGCGGCGAGTCGGGCCGGGCGATCGGGCCGCTCTTGATCGCATTCGTGCTGTCCATCGTGGGGCTGGCCGGCAGCTGGATCGCGCTCATCCCGGGCGTGCTCGCCTCGGCGATCCTGCTCCCGCGTCTCGCCCACCGCCCCGAGATCCACCTCAAGCGGCCACCGGGCTCGATCCGTGAGGGATTGGGCGCCGTCCGCGGGCCGTTCGTGCTGCTGTCCGCGGCGAGCGCGCTGCTGTCGATGGCCACGGTGGGGCTGCTCGTGTTCATCCCCACGTACCTGACCGACGCCGGGGCCGGCATCGTGCTCGCCGGTGCTGCGGTGACGGTCTTCGAGGTTGGTGGGGCGGTGGGCGCGTTCACGGGCGGGACGTTCTCGGATCGGATCGGGCGGAGGCAGATGCTCGCGATCGCGTCAGGTGTCGGAGCACCGCTGCTGATCCTGGCGCTGGCGCTGCCGCCCGGGCTCGTGGTGCTGCCGTTCCTGGCGATCGCGGGCGTGGTGCTGCTCAGTGCCGGGCCGGTCGAGCTCGTGCTGATGCAGGAGCTGCTGCCCCGCAACCGGGGCGCCGCGGTCGGGCTCAGCATTTTCGTGACCACCCTCACGAGCGCCGTGGGCACGGTGGTGGTGGGTGCGGTGGGCCAGGCGGTCGGCCTCCAGACCGCCCTCATCCTTGCGGCTGGGGCGGCGCTGTTGGCGCTGCCGTTCATCGCGCTGCTGCCCGAGACGCGCCACGTGAGCCGCGAGTCCGCCTGAGGTCGTGTCGGCTGGTCGACGGCGGCTGGCAGGCGGCTGGCAGGCGGCGGTGCGGGCGGCGGTGCGGGCGGCGGTGCGGGCGGACGGGGGGACCACGGGGGCGAGACCTGCGGGACGGCGGCCGACGGCCCAGCTAGGATCACCGCCATGGGCACCCTGCTCGATCTGCTCGAGACCAGCGCCGCGCGCTTCGGCGACAAGCCCGCGCTCGGGCTGCGGCGCGACGACGGGACGACGTCGCACTGGTCGTACGCGGAGGTGCTGCGGCGGAGCCGGATCGCCGCGTGGCGGCTTAGGGGGCTGGGGCTCGAGCCGGGCGACCGCGTCCTGACCTGGTCGCCGTCCACGCCCGCACTGCCGGCGGCCTACTTCGGCGCGATGTACGCGCGGCTGGTCTACGTGCCGCTCGACGCGCGGATGGCCCCGGACACGATCACGCGGATCGTCGAGCGGTCGGGGGCCGTGCGACTGATCCTGGGCACTGGGCGCGATGCCCCCGACCCGAGCGAGGTCGGGCTGGAGCGCTTCCCGACCACGCTGGTGGAGGATCTCTCGGCCGACCCGGACGAGTCCTTCCCGCCCGACTGGGAGGCGCAGCTCGACGCGTGGTCGCGCCCGGCCGAGGACGAGGTCTTCGAGCTCGTCTTCACCTCCGGCACCACGGGCAATCCCAAGGGCGTGATGCTGGCGCACGACAACGTGCTCGCGGGCGTGGCGTCGTTCCACCGGATCATCAACCCGATGGAGCACCGCCTGGTATCGCTGCTCCCGCTCTCGCACCTGCTGGAGCAGGCGGTGTCGCTCTTCTACGCGATGGAGGTGGGCGCGGACATCGTCTACGTGCGCAGCCGCAACCCTCGGGTGATTTTCAGCGTGCTCACAGAGCAGCGTGTTACCACGATGCTCCTTGTGCCCCAGGTGGTGGACCTGTTCTGGAGCGCAATCGAGCGGGAGGTCGAGAAGCAGGGCCGGGCGGCGTCGTTCAACCGGCTTCGGCTGATCGCCCGCCGCTTGCCGATGCCCGCGCGCCGGGTGCTGTTCCGCAGCGTCCACGCCCAGCTCGGCGGCAGCCTCCGCCTGTTCGCGACCGCTGGCGCCTTCCTCCCCCCGGCGCTCCAGCAGGCGTGGGAGGACATCGGCGTCATCGTCCTGCAGGGGTACGGGGCCACCGAGACTGCGGCGGGCTCGTGCACCACGATGAACGACCACCCTCTCGGCTGCGTCGGCTGGCCGCCGTCGCCCGTGCAGATGCGGATCGCCAACGACCGGGAGATCCAGTTCGCCGGGCCGACCTTGTTCAAGGGCTACTGGGAGGATCCTGCGGCCACCACCGACGCGTTCACGGCGGACGGCTGGTACCGCTCCGGCGACCTGGGGGCGCTCGACGAGCGTGGTCGCCTCCACCTCCATGGGCGCAAGAAGGACATCATCGTCCTGCCCAACGGGTTCAACGTCTTCCCCGAGGACATCGAGAACGCGCTACGTGTGGCCGGCATCCGCGACTCGGTCGCGGTCGAGACGAGGCCGGGGCGGATCGAGGCCGTGGTGCTGGCGCCGACCACCCATGCGGTGCCTGGGGATCCGCGCGCGGCGTCACCGCTCGAGTCGGCCGAGCCGGCGGAAGTGCGCGCCGCCATCGATGCTGCCGTCAAGGCCGCGAACGCCACGCTGGCCACGAGCCAACGCATCGCCGGCTGGCGCCTGTGGCCCGAGGCCGACTTCCCGCGGACGCACACGTTCAAGGTGAAGCGCGATCGCGTGCGGGCATGGGCGGCGATCGACCAGGCGCTGCCGGTGATCCAGGGCGAGGGCTCGTAGGAGGCGCTGAACCGTCTCGGCCTGGCCCGCAGGCTCGCGGCTTGCCTCGCGCGGCCCGAGGACGACGCGGCTCGACTCGCTCGGCCCGGCCCGCAGGTCGTGGCTCGCCTCGGCCCGTCACCGCCCGGTCTGGCGCGGCCCGTCACCGCCCGGTCTGGCGCGGCCCGTCACCGCCCGGTCTGGCGCGGCCCGAGGACGACGCGGCTTGGCTCGGCCCGGCCCGTCACCGCCCGGTCTGGCGCGGCCCGAGGGCGACGCGGCTTGGCTCGCCCGGGACGAGGCCGACGCGGCTGGCCCCGCCCGGGCCGCAGGTCGTGGCTCGCCTCGGCCCGGCCCGAGGCCGACACACCCGCCAGGCGAGTGGCTCGCGGCTCGAGGCCGGGCGAGCTGCCGTCGACCCGAGCGATTCATGCAGGGACCTGCACCATGGGATCCGAGCCACCCTTGGCACGAGTGGGTCGGCACGGCGGCCCGCGATCCACCCATCGGATGGGTGGATCGGCCGTGCCCCCAGCGTCTGGTCGGAAGCCCATGGACGAAGCACCCTCGAGCGCGGGCCCGCGGGCCGGGCGCGCGGGGGTGCGTGGCCGGGCTCCTTTTCATTCCCTATCGCGCTCGCGGGGGTGGCAGCGAGCGTGGGTTTTCTTCAAGTCGACGATCGTGAGCCGCACGTAGTGGCGGAGGGTGTCGAGGTTCTGTTCAGGACTGGTTCTTT
>JBBIIL010000026.1:0-40573 GCA_037446495.1 Chloroflexota bacterium
CGGCGCCGCTCGCGGCGGCCGACCGAGGTGCCTCGTAGCGACGGGGGACGACCAGTCAGTCGGCGCCGCCGGTCGGACAGGCATCGCGGGCACGGTCCCGGGCGGGCCGCACCTCCGGCTGTCCAGGCGCGAGGTGTGCCGAACCTAGTCGAGCTCGTCCCGGAGCTGGGCCAGCGCTCGCTCGAGCGGCTCGCGAGCGGCGCGGGGCGGGAACCTCGAGAGGGCGACCGCCGCCTCGAGGTCGAGCTCGCCGGCGTGCACCTGCCGGGCCAGCAAGGCGTTCGCGGCGATGTCATCGGCCTGCCGGGCGAAGAACGCACGATCGGCCGGATCGCCGTGCCCCGGGATGATCACCGTTCGGTCGGTCGCGCGCGCCAGGACTGCCGCGCTCGTCGCCGGCCAGTCGAGCGGGAAGCCGTCGCCGAAGTAGGGCGTTGCGCCGTTCTCGAACAGGTCACCCGCGAGGAGCACGTCCGCCCCCTCGACCGCGACCACGATGTCGTTGTCGGTGTGGCCCCGCCCCTCGTGCGCAAGATGCACGCGCCGCCCGCCGACCTCGACGGTGGCGCGTTCGGCGAACAGCCGGTCCGGCGGGTCGAGCTCCACCTCCGCCAGTTCGTCGGCGAGGCGCGGCATCTCGACCGCGGCCAGCTCACGCTGTCCGCCATCGGGCCGCAGCATCGCCACGGCTCGTTCGTGGCCCCAGATCGGGACGGGCCGGAAGACGCGGTTGCCGAAGGCGTGGTCGAAGTGGCCGTGCGTGTTCACGACGGCCGTGACGCGTGGTGCCCCGATCGCCCGCAGGTCGAGGAGGATCTCGCGTGCCTGGGCATACGTGCTCCGGGTGTCCACGACCAGCGCCTCGCCGCGGTCCACCACCGCCACGATGTTCTGGTCGAAGGGGCGGTACCGGAGGACGAACACGCCGTCGGCGATCTCGGTCCACGGCGTCGTCATGGGATGCATCGTACGCACACCGCTCCCGGCGCACGCGACCCGGTCCGCAGGGCGTACCGTCTGCGAGCGGGGGACAGGAGCCAGGAGGCAGCCACCATGACGGCGACTTCGACGCCCGAACCGGTCGTCCCGGCGGAGGGCACCGTGCGGATGCCCGACGGGACCACGCTGCGGACCCTCCACTGGGCGGCGGAGGGGGAACCTTGGGCCGTCGCGCTCGTCGTCCACGGCCTGGGCGAGCACGCCGGCCGCTACGAGACGGTCGCGGCCGCCCTGACCGCGGCCGGGATCGACGTCTTCGGCTACGACCACCGCGGCTTCGGCGGATCGTCAGGCTTTCGCGCCTACGTGGACCACTGGAGCCAGTTCCACGACGACCTCGCGAACCGCGTCGAGGCCACGCGCGCCGAGCGTCCGGGACTCCCGCTGGTGATGTACGCCCACTCGATGGGCGGCCTGATCGCCACTGGCTACCTCGTCCCGGGCGAGGGCCACCCGATGCCCGACCTGCTGGTGCTCTCGGCGCCGGGCATCGACGCCGTGCAGCCGGCCTGGAAGAAGGCCCTCGCGGGCGCGATCCAGCACGTCGTGCCGAAGTTGCGCCTCTCCAACGGCCTGGCCGAGGACGGCCTCTCGACGGACCCCGCGGTCCGACAGAGAGCGGAGGCAGACCCGCTGTGCATCAGCAGCTCCACGGTGCACTTCGCCGCCGAGGCGTTCGCGGAGCAGGACCGCCTCAAGGCGGCGCTCCCGGGCCTCGCGTCCATGCCGGTGCCGACGTACGTCCTCCACGGCGACGCCGACCCGATCGTCCCGCTCACGACGACGGACGTCTTCATGGGCAAGGGCAATGTCACGCGCCGCGTGTGGCCCGGCCTGCGGCACGAGTGCCACCACGAGCCGTCGCACGAGCAGGTGCTCGGCGAGTGCGTCTCCTGGATCCGATCCCAGGTGCCGGGGGAACGCGCAGCCGACTGACCCCCGGGCCGGCACGCTTCACCCGCCGCTTGGCACCGGTGAGGCCGCGGCCGGTGGCGTGAGACCGCAGTTCGGGTCGGTGCACAGCGTCAGGCCAAGGTTGTCGAGGCCCTCCGCCAGTGGTGTGAACCCGAGCAGGCCGTTGATCTCGCGCGACGTGATCCCTCCGGGCAGGTCGTTGACGAGCACCGCCCCGCCGGAGTCGCCGATGCCCGCCCCGATGTCCGAGATGACCATGCACGGGAAGATGGTGTCGGTCGCGAACTCATAGCGCTCGATCTGGATCACGCTCCCGGTGCGGTGCCAGTTGCGCCCGCCCAGGTCCACGCGGTCGCCCACCTTGATGTCGCCGCAGGCCAGGGGATGCGCGCCGGGGGCGATCGTTCGGTAGCCGCCGCCGGTGAAGTCCACGAGGTTCAGGTGCCCCCACGGGATCTGCGACGGCTCGAGGTACAACGGCATGAAGTCCGACGGTGAGCAGAACCGGCCAGCCGGGCAGTCGTCGAGCCGCGCCGCAGGACCGGTCACCCCAAGGACGACGCCGTTGTTCTGCGTCACGGTGTCGCCCTCGATGGCGCAGTGGGCCGAGAGGGTCAGGACAACGGTCCCGCCGTGATGCGCATAGAAGCCGCCCGTGCAGTTCCGGTCGAGCAGACGCCCGGCGAGCACGGGCGGGTCGTACACGGGGGTGGTTCGCGTGGTGGCCAGCAGGAACTGCACGTCCGGGATCAGGAGCTTGCCCACGACCACGACCAGGACGGCCGCCAGGGCGATGAACAAGACCCGGTTCGGGCGAAGCCGGCGCCTGTCGGTCGCGCCCGCCGGCTGATTGGTCACGTCCCCTCCAAGGCGGTCCAGGACCCGCGCCGCTGTGAACGGGAATAGTCTGCCCCCGGCCCGCCTGGGATGCGAGGGCCAGAACCGGGGGCCTGAGGCCGGGTGTAGACTCTGATCCACAACTCAAGATCGCCTCCGGGGAGCGCCAATGGCGCTGAGAGTGTGGCCCACGCCACAGACCCGCTGAACCTGATCCGGCTCGTACCGGTGTAGGAAGCAGGCCCACCACGGCAGCTGCCGTCCCCGCCATCCGGGGGCGGCGATTTGTTTGGTGGAGGTGTCTGAGGCGATGGCAACGACGGCGTCCCAGCCCGCGGCTGCCGCTCCCGCAGTCGCGACGTGGCGAACCCGCGACATCGTGGTGACCGCGATCATCGGGGTGGCCTTCGGGGTGGTGTTCTGGGTGTGGGGCCTGCTGTGGAGCGGCTTCGACCCGATCTTCGCGTTCTGGCCGCCGGCCAAGGACCTGCTGTACGCCGTCTGGCTCGTGCCGGCGGTGCTCGCCCCGGCAATCGTGCGCAAGCCCGGAGCCGCACTGTTCGCCGAGATGGTGGCGGCCGGCGTGTCCACGTTCCTCGGCTCGCAGTGGGGCCCTGACGCGCTCCTCTCGGGCTTCGTCCAGGGCGCCGCGGCCGAGCTCGTCTTCGCGTTCACGCTCTACCGCTCCTGGTCGTTCCCGGTGCTCGCCGTGGCGGCCGTCGCCTCGGCCGCGGGCGCCTGGATCCACGACTGGGCGCTCTACTACGCGGACGTCTCGCTCGAGCTCCAGCTGATCCGCGGCGTCATGATGGCGATCTCGGCCGTGGTCATCGTGGCCGGCGGCTCCACCCTGCTCATCCGCGCGCTCCGGCAGGCGGGCGTCCTGGAGGGGTTCCCCGCTGGCTGAGCCCGGCCCCATCAGGGCGCGGGGGATCGCCTTCCGGTACGCCTCGCGCTCGGCGCCCGCCTTCTCGGACGTCAGCTTCGAGCTCCCCGCCGCCGGCTGTCTTCTGGTGGTGGGCCCGAGCGGCTCGGGCAAGAGCACGCTGGCGCTCGCTCTGGCCGGCCTCGTGCCACGCGAGCTGCCGGGCGAGTTCCGCGGTGAGCTCGAGGTGGGCGGCCTGGATCCGGTGACCGCCGGTGGGGCGGCCGTCGCGTCGCGCGTGGGCCTGATGTTCCAGGACCCGGCGAGCCAGATCGTGATGGAGCGGGTCGAGGACGACGTGGCCTTCGGGCTCGAGGGTCGCGGCTGGCCCCGCGAGGTGATGGCGGCGCGGATCCCCGATGCGCTCGCGGCCGTGGGGCTGGCCGGGCTGGAGCGCCGGCGCACGACCCGCCTGTCGGGCGGCCAGCAGCAGCGCCTGGCGCTGGCCGGGGCGCTCGCGCCACGGCCGGGGATCCTGGTGCTCGACGAGCCCACGGCGAACCTCGACCCGGATGGCGCGCGGGCCTTCGCCGAGCGGCTGGCGGCTGTCCGCGCCGAGCGCTCCGCGACGATCGTCCTGGTCGAGCACCGCGTGGACGTGGCCTGGCCGCTGGCCGATCAAGTGCTGGCGCTGGGGGCGGCCGGCCGGCCGATCGATGTCGGGACGCCCGACGAGGTGCTGGGCCGGTCGCGGGCCGCCATCGAGGCGTCGGGGACGTGGCTGCCGGGCTGGGCCGGGGCAGTCGATCGGGCCTCCGCCTCCCGCGGCCGTCCCGCCGCCGAGCCCGTCCTCGCCGCTCGCGGGCTCCGCTTCGCCTACGACGGCCCCGAGGTCCTCGACGGCGTGGGCCTCGACGTGTTCCCCGGCGAGCGGATCGCCCTGGTTGGTCCGAACGGCAGCGGCAAGTCCACGCTCGCGCGCCTGCTGGCGGGGCTGCTCCGTCCGCTCGGAGGCACAGTGCGGCTGGCGGGCTTCGATCCTGCGCGGGCCTCGTCGCGCGAGCTCGCCCGGCTCGCGGGGTTCGTGTTCCAGGATCCCGAGGCGCAGTTCGTGGCCACGCGTGTCCGCGACGAGGCGCTTGCCGGTCTGGACGCCGACGACGCAGCGGTGGCCCAGCGGGTCGAAGCGCTCATGGATCGGCTTCGCCTGCCGCTGTCGACGTTCGGCGACCGCAGCCCGTACACGCTCTCGGGCGGCGAGCAGCGGCGCCTCTCACTGGTTCCCGCGCTCGCCCGTGCCCCGCGCCTGCTGGTGCTCGATGAGCCCACCTTCGGGCAGGACCGGCGCGGCTACGAGGCGCTGACAGAAATCCTGGGGGAGCAGGTGGCGGCCGGGACGGCGCTCATCGCGGCGACCCACGATGAGCGGTTCATGGCGTCCTTCGCCGCGCGTGTGGTCCGTCTGGACCATGGTCGGATCGTCGCCGACGAGGCGGCCCGGTGATCGTCGCGCGTTTGGAGCTCGAGGAGCGCGCGCTCGCGAGCCCGCTGGGCCGGATGAGCCCGGTGGCGAAGCTGCTGATCGCGCTGGGTTGGCTGCTCACGATGGCGCTGTCGCTCGACGTCCGCCCGCCACTCGTGATCGGCGTCACCTCCCTGGCGGCGGGCCTGGCCCTCGGGCATGTGCCGCCGCGCCGCCTCGTGGCCGGACTGGCGCCACTGTGGATGGCCGCGCTCGGCATCGGCGTCTTCAACGCGGTCTTCTCGCAGTCGAACGGTGATCCGGCCGCGGTCGTCGCGATTGCGCTCGGGCCGGTCCGGATCACGGCACCAGCGATTGCGGCGGGTGTCGGGCTCGCCATGCGCGTCCTCGCGATCGCGGCCGTCGGCGTGGTCTTCGGGCAGACAACGGACTCGACGCACCTGGTGGACTCGCTCGTCCAGCAGGCGCGGGCACCCGAGCGGTTCGCCTATGGCGCGCTGGCGGCGTACCAGGCGATCCCGCGGCTCGCCGCGCAGCTCACCACGCTCCGCCAGGCGCGTCGGATCCGCGGCCTGCGCTCCGGCTGGCACCCCCGGATGCTGGTGGGCCTGCTCGTGCTCGCGATCCGCCATGGCGATCGGCTGGCGCTCGCGATGGACGCGCGCGGGTTCGGGTCGGGGCCACGCAGTCACTACCGCGAGGTGCGCTGGGCCTGGCGGGACGCGGCGCTGACGGCCGGTGCGGCGATCGTGGCAGGGCTGGCGTTGCTCGCCGGGCGCTGAGCCACTGGCCAGCCGACGCGTCCTCGGCGCGCTGCCGGCGCTTCGCCCTGCCAGGGGCGCTACATCGCCTGGGGCGGCTGCGGCGCGTGCGGATCAGGCCCGTACGGATCCGGGCCGAGCGCGGCCTTGGTCCGCTCGAACTCCTCGACTGCGATCTCGCCTCGGGCCAGGCGCTCGCGCAGGATGTCGTGCGGCGTGGGGCGCGGCGGCAAGGCCGAGTAGCCGGGGTTCACGGGAGGGACGCCCGGCGCGGCCGGCGTGCCGGCGTACGGCGGCTGCCAGGGCCCGGGCTGCTGCGGCCGATAGCGGTCATGTCGCGTCACAGCCATCACCAGGCCCACGATCGCGACGACCAGCACGCCCAGGCACACCAGGCCGACGAGCCACCACAGCCCGGGAACTTGGAAGAAGTGAACTCTGTTGTACATCGAGGTCCTCGCACGGCGGCATGCCGGCGTTCGTCCCGCCGCGCGGGCGCCAGTGACGGCAGCGTACTCCTGGGCAGATGAGACCACGATGACAGGCGGGTACGTCGCTGGTGCGCCGGGGCGACAAGCCGCCGCAACACACCGTTGCCGGCCGGGTGCGCCGTGCCATCATCCGCTGACTGGCCCGGGCGGGCGATGCGCCCCGGCCGAACCCCGAGCAACGACCGACCAGCGACGAGGTGGCAGCGGTGGCCGAGCGCAAGACGATCGTCTTCTTCCCCGAGGGCGCCTACGGCCCCACGAACAACTGTGCGGGGATCGGCGCGGTCCTGCGGCAGCGCGGGCACCGGGTGGTGTTCATCGTTGAGGAGTCGTTCGCCGGGAGCCTGGCGAAGCGCGGCTTCGAGGAGCGGCTCATGCGGCTCGGGCCGCCGCCCGCCCAGCCCGAGGTGCCCGGCCAGTTCTGGATCGACTTCATCCGCGACACGGCGCCGGTGTTCCGCAAGCCCACGATCGAGCAGCTGGGCGAGTTCATCGCACCGACCTTCGGGGCGCTGATCGACGGGGCGAAGTACGTGGCGCCGCGGCTGGCCGAGATCATCGACGAGCTGGCGCCCGATGTCGTCGTCGAGGACAACGTGGTCTCCTTCCCGACGATCATGGCCACGGGGCAGCCGTGGGTCCGGATCGTGTCCTGCAACCCGGCGGAGGTGAAGGACCCGCGGATCGCGCCGTTCTCGTCGGGGTACCCGGTGGGGGACCACCGCGCGTGGCCGGCGTTCCTCGAGGAGGTCCGACGCACCCACAGCGACCTGTGGGCCGACTTCGACGCGTTCTGCCGCGAGCACGGCGCGGGCGGTTTGGCCTGGGGCCAGAACGGGCCCGACTTCAGCCACGAGTCGCCGTACCTGAACCTCTACAGCTACCCGCGCGAGGCCGACTACGAGCGCGCCGTCCCGCTCGCGCCGACGTGGCACCAGCTGGACTCGACGGTTCGCGCCGCCGACACGACGTGGACGCTGCCGGAGTCGCTGGCCGCTCGGCCGGGGGCGCTCATCTACCTGTCGCTGGGCTCGCTCGGGTCGGCCGATGTGGGGCTCATGCAGCGGCTGGTGGACGTGCTGGGCCGCACCGGGCACCGGGTCGTCGTGTCCATGGGCCCGCTCGCGGACCAGATCCGGCTGCACGACAACATGACGGGAGACGGCTTCCTGCCGCAGCCGGCGATCCTTCCGCTGGTCGACCTCGTCATCACCCACGGCGGCAACAACACCGTGGTCGAGTGCTTCCACCACGGCAAGCCGATGATCGTGCTGCCCCTGTTCTGGGACCAGGTGGACAACGCGCAGCGCGTGGACGAGACCGGCTTCGGGCGGCGGCTGGCGGCCTACGATGTCCGCGACGAGGAGCTGACCGGTGCGATCGACGCCCTGCTGGCCGACACGGCACTGTGGTCCCGGATGGCCTCGATCGCCTCGCGGATGCAGAACAGCGCCGGCACGGTCCGCGCCGCCGGTCTCATCGAGCGCGTGGCGGTCACGGGCGCGCCTGTCACACGCTAGGCGGGCCGTCGACTGCCTCAGTCGTCGCTACATGCCCTCGCGGAGCAGCCTCCAGACGGCACGCGCCCCCGGCCGCTGGCCGTAGAGCAGCACGCCGACGGCGTAGATGCGTGCGGCGACCCAGATTGCCAGGGCGATCGTCGCCACCAGCAGCACGAGGGACACGGCGACATCTGCTGGCTGCGCGACGCCCGTCGCCACGCGCCCGAGCATCATGAACGGGCTCAGGAACGGCACGAAGGTGAGGGCCGTGATCCAGCCCGAGCGGGCGTCGAGGAGCCCCATCGAGGCGTAGATGCCGATCAGGTACCCGCCGGTCGACATGAGCGTCATCGGCATCACGGCGCTGGTGACGTCCTCCATCCGGCTGACCAGCGAGCCGGCGGCCGCGTAGAGCGAGGCGTAGAGCAGGAACCCGAGGACCCCGTACAGGCCGAACAGCAGCAGCAGCTCGGGCGTCAGGCCCTGCGGAACCGTGCTCGCCGCCGCCGGGCCGCCGAGGACGACCGATTGGATGGTGGGCTGCCCGAGCAGCGCCGCCCCGCCCGCCACCACGACGGCGGTGTACTGGATGAGGGCCACCAGGCCGACGCCGAACACCTTGCCCGCGAGCAGCTGGAAGGGTGTCGCGGCATTGAGCACGACCTCCATCACCCGCGATGACTTCTCCTCGACCACGCTCATCGCGACCCAGTTGCCGTACATGATCACGATCATGAAGATCAGGATCGTCATGCCGAAGGCGAGCATGTCCTGGCCCACGGCGGCGGCCCCGCCCTGGATCGGCTCCGTGCGAGCCGGGTCGGGCCACGCGACGGCGAAGGCCGCCGGCGCGAACAGGGTCGCCTGCTGGCTCGCGGGGATCGACATCCGGTCGAGACGATCGCCGACGGCGATCGCGTTCGCGGCCTGTTGCAGGAGGCCGGCCGTGCGACCGCTCGCCGGGTCGTTGCTGTAGTAGGTGAAGGCGAGCGTCCCGTCCGCAGCCCGCTCGATTCCCAGGACGCCAGCTGCCTCGCCGCGCGTCACGGCAGCTCGGGCGGCCGGGAGGTCTGTCGCGATGCCCACAACGAAGTCCGGCTGTCCGGCGGTCGCCGACGTGCCCGACTGGCCGGCGTTGGCGCCGGCGTTGAGCAGGGTCGAGACCGTTGCCGCGGACCGCCCGGCCAGCGCATCGTCCGCGGCCACGATGGTCACCTTGGTGGCATCGACGGTGTCGATCTTGCTGATCACGGTGGGCAGGAGCGCGATGAGGACGACGCCCAGGACCAGGAGGAGCGTGCCGATCAGGAAGCTCCGCGTCCTGATCCGGATGCTGAACTCGCGCCGGGCGATTGCGACGACGTTGGCCGTCCGGTTCACGCGACGGTTCCTGCGGACGCAAGCGTCCGCTCGTCGTCCTCGAGCGCTCCGACCCGCTCGACGAACACCTGCTCGAGTGACGGGTCCCCGACCTCGAAGCGGAGGACCGGCCCGTTCGCGATCGCAGCGTCGAGGATGCGCTGGGGCGAGACGCCGTCGGCGACTCGGACCTCGGCGTAGTCGACGCCGTCACGGGTGATCGTCACCCCCGGCATTGACTCGAGCCAGCCGCGGTCATCGCCGGCCGTGGCGACTCGGACGACCTGATGGCCGGTCGAGCGCCTCACGTCCCGGGTCGAGCCTGTGGTGACGAGGCGGCCGTGGTCGATGACGGCGACGGAGTCGCACAGTTCCTCGGCCTGATCGAGCTGGTGCGTGCTGAACACCAAGGTCTTGCCCTGGTCGCGCATCTCGAGGAACGCGGCCTTGAGCATGGCGACGTTGACGGGGTCGAGGCCGACGAACGGCTCGTCCATGAGCAGCAAATCGGGCCCGTGGAGGATCGTCGCGATGTACTGGACCTTCTGCTGGTTGCCCTTGGACAGGGTCTCAAGCCGGCTGTCGGCCTTGTCGCCGATGCGGAACCGGGCCAGCCACGCGCGGGCGTCGGCGCGGGCGCGGGAGCGCGGGATGCCGTACAGCGAGGCGAAGTGGACGAGCTGGTCCACGACGGGCATCTTCGCGTACAGGCCCCGCTCCTCGGGCATGTAGCCCCACGTGCGGCGCGGCCAGTCGTGGACCGGGCGCCCGCCCCAGGTGACGGTGCCGGAGTCGGCCTTCATCAGGCCGAGCACGATCCGCATGGTCGTGGTCTTGCCGGCCCCGTTGGCGCCCAGGAAGCCGAAGACCTCGCCCGGCTGCACCGAGAACGAGATCCCGTCGAGCGCCTCCACGGCCCCGAACCGCTTGTGCAGATCCTCGATCACGAGTGCCATCTGCCGTGTTCGCCCTCCTGCCGACCCGCAGCCGTACGCGCGGGCCAAGTCGATGTGTCAGCCGGAACGATGCGGCAGACGCGGGCGAACCCGCGTCTGCCATGGCGGCCCCGTCGCCCGGGCCTTCTGGCCGCGAGGACCGGTCCTTCGGCCCCCGGCCCGTTCGGTCCCCCGCCCGTTCGGTCCGGTGCCCGCGCCGAAACGTCGCGCCCAGTGCGCTTCGACTTGGTGGTGCTGGCAGACCTGCGCGACAATCACGCCCACCACCACAGGACCACCGGCAGCACGCGCCGCAACCCGCCTTGGAGGCCCACAACGTGACGATGACCGACGTCAAGACCTACCAGCAGTTCATCGGCGGCCAGTGGGTCGACGCGGCGTCCGGTGAGACGCAGGCCGTCGAGAACCCGGCCGTCTACGAGACCATCGCCCACGTCCCCGCCTCGGGCCAGGAGGACGTGGACCGCGCCGTTGACGCCGCCGCGGAGGCGTTCGAGAGCTGGAGCCTCACCACGCCGCAGACCCGCAGCCTCGCTCTGCTCAAGGTGGCGGACCTGCTGGACGCGAACGCCGACGAGATCGGCCGCCTCGAGAGCCTCCAGACCGGCAAGCCCATCGGGGCCGCCATCGACGAGATGGGCGTGGCGTCGGACCTGTTCCGCTTCTTCGCCGGCGCCTGCCGCGTGCCGGAGGGCCTCGCGGTCACGGAGTACGTCGAGGGCAAGACGTCCATGGTCCGGCGCGACCCCGTGGGTGTCGTCGCCAGCATCGCGCCCTGGAACTACCCGCTGTACATGGCCGCGTGGAAGCTTGGCCCGGCCCTCGCCACCGGCAACACCTGCGTCCTCAAGCCCGCCTCGCGGACGCCGCTCTCCGCATTGCGCTTTGCGGAGATCGTGCAGGAGGCGCTTCCCGCCGGCACGCTCAACGTCATCACCGGCTCCGGCGGCGTCATGGGCGACCTGCTCGTCGGGCACCCGAAGGTGCGCATGGTGTCGATCACCGGCGACACGGTCACGGGCAAGCACATCGCAGAGATCGCGAGCCGGACCGTCAAGCGGCTCCACCTCGAGCTCGGCGGCAAGGCCCCGGTCATCGTCTACGACGACGCCGACCTCGACCTCGTCGCGGACACCCTCCGCTTCGCCAGCTACTGGAACAGCGGCCAGGACTGCACCGCGGCCTGCCGCGTGATCGCCGGGCCGGCGATCTACGACAACCTGCTCAGCGAGCTCGCCGACCGCGTCAAGACCATCAAGTGGGGCAATCCCGCCGAGGCGGACGACCTCGACATCGGCTCGCTGATCGCCAGGACGCAGGCCGACAAGGTCGAGGACATGGTCAACCGGGCACTCGAGAACAACGCCGAGCTGGTCGTCGGCGGCCACCGTCCGGCCAACAATGGCGCCTACTACGAGCCCACGGTGCTCGCCAACCCGGACCAGCGCTCCGAGATCGTCCAGGAGGAGGTCTTCGGCCCCGTCGTGACGGTCCAGCGCTTCTCGGACGAGGAGCAGGCGATCGCCTGGGCGAACGACGTCAAGTACGGCCTCTCGAGCTCGGTGTTCACCGGGTCCATCGGCAAGGCGATGCGCACCGCGCGGCGCCTCCAGTTCGGGACGGTGTGGATCAACGACCACTTCACGCTGACCTCCGAGACCCCGCATGGCGGGGTCAAGGAGTCCGGCTGGGGCAAGGACGGCAGCAAGTACGCGCTCGAGGACTACACGGTCGTCAAGCACGTCACGATCAACACGGGGGTGTGAGACCTGCGCCGTCGTCTTCGGCTGGCGGCGGATCCGCCGCCAGCGCGGCGTGGTCGCATGCGCTCGTCGCTCACGCACCTTCGGGTGCGCCCGCTCCGGTGCTCGGCTCCGCCTTGCGCTGACGACGGCGGCGCCGCCGAGCGCAGTCGGGCGCGGCGCTCGCGCGCCCGGCTGCCGGTGCGACACCTGTGAACATCGACCGCGCGGCCGTCGCGGCGGCTGTCCGCGCACTCGACCTGACCGCGATCGCCGAGCAGCGCTGGTTCGTGTCCAAGGGCGAGGCGATCCGCTCCGCGCGCCTTGCGCACGCGTTCGCGCTGTCGCGGGAGGCCGTCCTCGCGCTCGTGGACCTGCGGGTGGGGGAGGGCGATGGGCGCGTCGACCGGTACGTCATCCCGTTCGCGGCGCGGCCTGACGGGACGATCGCGGAAGCCGCGGATGGCGACGGCGCCTGGCGCGCGCTGGCTGTCGCCATCGCCGAGGGCCGCACGATCCCGGCGCTCGGGCGGGAGCCGGGCGACGGCCCAGGCGCCAAGGGCGAGGGCGTCGATGCGGCGCTGGTCTGCCGACCGTCACCGGGTCTGACCGACGTGTGGCCCGACGGTGCCGCGGCGATGGCCTCGGCGGAGGAGCGCCCGCTCGGCCGGGACCAGTCGAACACCTCGACGGTCATCGGCGGTTCGCTGCTGCTCAAGGCGTACCGCCGCGTGCAGCCGGGCCTCAACCCGGACCTCGAGCTGACGGCGTACCTGTCCGAGGAGGCCGCCTTCCCCGGCGTGCCGCGCCTGGCCGGCTGGGCCGAGGCGGTGACCCGGGACGGCGGCGCCGCGACCGTGGCCCTCCTCCAGGCATTCGTCGCGCATGCGGAGGACGCCTACGAGGTGACCGCCGAGCAGCTCGCCGCCCTCGTGACCGCGCCCGGCGAGGTGAGCCTCGAATGGGCCACCCAGCGGGCGGAAGACCTGGGCGCCCTCGTCGCCGGGCTCCATTCAGCGCTCGCCAGGCCGCCCCGGGACGCCGCCGGGATGACGCCCCGTGCCGCGACGCACGACGAGCTCAGGGCCTGGCGCTTCGAGGCGCACCGCCGGCTGAACCAGGCCATCGCGGACGTGGCGAAGGTGGACGCCGACCTCGCAGGGGAGCTGCGAGATGCCGGCGCCCAGATCGCCGCTCGTGCGTCGCGCTTCGAGGCCGTCGTGACGCCCCCGACGGTCATGCGCGTCCACGCGGACCTCCACCTCGGGCAGATCCTCATCGCGGACGATGCGTATCGCGTCATCGACTTCGAGGGCGAGCCGCTGCGACCCATCGAGGAACGCCGCCGCCTGGATTCCCCGCTGCGCGACGTCGCTTCGCTGCTGCGCTCACTCGACCATGTCGCGCGCTCGGCGCGCCGCCGGGCCGAAAAGCGCAACGGCGGCCCCATCGAGCGGCCCGGACTGGACATCGACACGTGGATCGAGCGGGCTCGTGAGCGGTTCCTCGCCGCCTACACGGCGGGCCTTCGCCACGAGGGGGCGCCGATCGCGATCGACCTCGATCTGCTCGAGGCGTTCGAGCTGGCCAAGGAGTGCGCTGAGTTCAGCTACGCGGCGACGGTCCTGCCATCGTGGCTGTGGGCGCCCAGGGACGGCATGCGCTGGCTCCTCGCGCACGGCGAGGGGTGACGGGGGAGCTCTGCGACGCCCGTGACTGGCGGCGCGCGCCGTGCGGTCGAGCGTCGCCATCCCGCCCGCCGGCCTTGGATTCCCGAGATTCGGGACCACCTGACGGTCCGCAGGGGGACCGCGGCGGGCCTCTGGGGCCCCATCTCGGGACGGTCGGCCCTGCATCGGCAGGCTGCCAAACCCGCTAGACTGGCGCAGGCTTGATCTGATTTGATAGATTTGGGAGGTTTCGAGGCGACGTGGCGCCTGCGACGAGCGCGAAAGACCCCGGCTGGGTGACGCTCACCGATGCCTGCCGCCTCCTCGGCGTCTCCCCGTCAACTGTCCGCCGCTGGGGCGACTCCGGCATGGTCCTGACCTACACGACCCCGGGCGGCCACCGCCGCTTCTCGCGCGCTGGCCTCGATGCCATGCTGCCGAGCCGCCCAACCGTCCGCCCCTCGCTGCTGGAGCTTGGCGAGACTCCCGGGCGCATGGCCCGCGGCTACCGGACGACCGCGGATGGGGCCCCCGCGCGGATGCCCTGGGTGACGGAGCTCGACGAGGCGAAGCGTGAGCGGTTCCGGGGCTACGGGCGCGGCATCGTGACCGCGCTGATCGCCGCCCTCGACGCCGACGACCCCGCACGCCGTGTCGAGCTGCTCCGCTCGGCCGAGGACGGCTGCTCCAATTACGGGCGCCTGGCCGCGGGGGAACTGCTCGGCGCCTCGATGACTGCGGACATCTTCCTGCGGTTCCGACGCCCGTTCCTCGACGAGCTCGCGTCCGTCGCCCGGCGCCGCGAGTTCGACGCCGCCGCAACGTCCACGCTCATCGCCGACGCCAACGCCGCCCTCGACGACCTCCTGCTCGCCACGCTCCGCGGCTGGGAGGCCGCGACGCTGGGAGCAGGCCGCCGCCCATAGCCCGCGGCCACCCGACCCACCGAATCACGGAGCACGAACCGACGTGAACGTCCCCCGCGCCGCGCTGGAGCTCAATGCGCTCGTGGTCCATGCGCGCGCTGTGTCGAGCGATGACCGGGAGGCGTTCGCCCGCGCCGCGATGCGGGTTGCCCACGACCCACGGGCGATCCTCCTGCGCACCTGTCACCGGGTCGAGCTCTACGTCGTCGATTCCCCCTCCCCCCACCTCCGGGCGCTCACCCCGCCGAATCCCCCCGTCGGCGGGGTGCGCCTGGAGGGCCTTGCTGCAGCGCGACACCTGCTCACCGTGGCGGCCGGGCTGGACTCCGTGGTGGTCGGCGAGGACCAGATCCTCCACCAGCTGCGCGAGTGCCTCGCGGACCGTCACGTCCCGGGTGCCGACGGGTGCCCAGTGGACGTGGGCTCGCACGATGACGCGGCGATGGGGCTGGACCCGGTGATCGAGCGCCTCTTCCAGGTGGCGCTGCACCTGGGCCGCGAGACCCGTTCGTGGCGCGAGGGCCCGCCTCGCTCGCTGGGCGACGTGGCCACCGACTGCGTGGCCGCCGCCACAGGCCCACTGATCGGCAAGCGCGTGCTGGTGGTCGGGGCCGGGCGGATGGCCCGCCTCGCCGCGCTCTCGGCCTTCCGCCAGGGAGCCGCGGTGCTGGTCGCCAACCGAAGCCCCGAGCGTGCTGCCGCGCTGGCCTGGGACGCGGGTGGCGAGCCCATCGCGTACGGCGCCGATGCCGACCTGCCCGAGGTGGACGCGGTGATCCCCGCGATCGCCGCGCGCTGGGAGCTCTCGCCGCGGGCTCGGGCCGCCCTGCTCCGGGGCTCGATCCCGGTTGTGGACCTCTCCTCACCGTCCGCCCTCGAGCCCGAGATGCGCGAGGCACTCGGCGCGCGCTTCACGAGCGTGGACGACCTGGCGCGCAGCCCGCAGGACCAGATCAGCCCGCGTCTGCGCCGCCGCCTCGAGAAGGCGATCGACACGGCCGAGGCGCAGTTCTCGGCCTGGGTCAGCGCGCGCTCGTCGGTGCCAGCGATCCAGGCGCTCAGCGAGCGTGCCGAGACCCGGCGGGCCGAGGAGCTTGACCGGCTGTTCCGGCGCCTCGAACTGGCGGACCACGACCGCGAGCTGGTGGAGCAGATGAGCCAGCGCCTCGTCGCCGGACTGCTCCACGCACCGCTGGCATCGCTGCGCGAGGACGCGAGCGGCGACCTCGACCGCGCCGTCCGCGCGCTGTTCTCGCTGTAGGCGGGGTGAGGGCGTGACCAGGACGCTCCGCATCGGCACCCGCGGCAGCGAGCTCGCGCTCGTCCAGGCCCGCTGGGTTGCTGCGCGCCTCGCCGAGCACGGCGTGGCGACCGAGATCGAGGTCATCCGAACCGAGGGCGACGATCGGGCGGTGGACACGGCGTGGGGCGAGGGCGCGTTCGTCGCCCGGATCGTCGGCGCGCTGTTCGAGCGGCGCGTCGACCTGGCCGTGCACTCGGCGAAGGACGTCCCCACCACCGAGCCGAACCGGCTGGTCATCGCCGCGTACCCGCTCCGCGAGGACCCGCGCGACGCGCTCGTCTGCCGGGTCCGGGGCACCACCCTCGCCACGCTGCCGCACGGCGCCCGCGTGGGCACCGACAGCCCGCGCCGCGTGGCGTTCCTGCGACAGCGCCGCCCCGACCTTGAGCTCCATCCCCTCCACGGCAACGTGGACTCGCGCCTGGCCAAGCTCGACCGCGGCGACTCCGACGCGCTGGTGCTGGCAGTCGCGGGCCTGACGCGCCTTGGCCGTGCTGACCGCATCGACGAGATCCTGTCCTCGGACACCATCCCCCCGGCGCCCGGCCAGGGCTCGCTCGCGATCCAGGTCCGCGCCGACGACGCCGAGGCGATCACTGCCGTCGGCATCCTCGACGACGAGTCCACGCGCGTCGCGGTCGAGGCCGAGCGCGCGTTCCTCGCGGGGACGGGCGGCGGCTGCCGGTCGCCGATCGGTGCCATCGGCACCGTGGACGCTGGCGAGATCACGCTGCTCGCCGGGGCCGCCCGCACGTGGACCCCCGACCTGGGTGCGCCTGTGCGTTCCGACGCGGTGGCTTGGGTCCGCGGCAAGGCGTCGGTGGCCGACCGCGATTCCCTCGCCGCGCGGCTCGCCGCCCGCGTCGTTGCCCTGCGGACGACCCCCCGTGTGCTCGTGACGCGGCCGGATGGGCGCGCGGCGGACCTCCTCGCCGGCCTGCGCGACCGGGGCGTTGAGGCCGTCCAGGTGCCGGCCATCGAAATCTGGGACGCGCCCGGTGACGGCCCGCTCGACGCTGCGCTCTCGGGCGTGGACCCGGCCCAGTTCATCGTCCTGGCGTCGGCAACCGCGGCCCGCGCCGTCCTCGATGCAGCCCACCGAGTGGAGCTGGAGCCGCTGCGCGTCCGCTGGGCGGCTGTCGGCGAGGCGACCGCGGCCGTGCTCCACGGGGCTGGGATCGGCGCGGTGTTCGTCCCGTCCGTCGCCAACGGCGAGACGCTCGCCCGCGAGCTGCCCATGAGCCAAGGCGACCACGTCCTCGTCCCGCACGCGGACATCGCCGAGGGCCTGCTCGCAGAGATCCTCGCCCAGCGCGGGGCGGAGGTCACCGAGGTCGTCGCGTACGAGACCCGCGAGGCGCCCGATGCGTCGCGCCCGCTCCTCGCGGCAGCGAATGACGACGGCCCGATCGACGCGGTCATCCTCACCAGCGGCTCGGCCGCCCGCGGGCTCCTGGCCCTGGCCGGCGAGCCGCTCCGCGCGCGCCTCGCCCGGACGCCGGTCATCGCCTCCGGTGCGTCCACCGCGGCTGCTGCTCGCGCTGCCGGATATCAGACCGTCCTCACTGCGCCCTCGCCCGCCGCCCGCGACGTGGCCGAGTTCGCGGCCCGGGCACTCGGCATCGCCGACCCGACACCACCAGCCGACCAGGCCCCCGCGGGCCACGACCCCATCACCGGAGCCACCCGATGAGTCTTCTCGCCGACCGCCACCCCGACGACGCGACGGTCGCGGTCCCGCTGCCCGAGCCCTCCCACCGGTTGCGCCGCACCCGCCGGACCGAGGCCCTGCGCTCCTTCGTCCGCGAGACGCGGATCCACCCGCGCCAGCTCGTGGCACCGCTCTTCGTCTTCCCGGGCAGGGGGCGCCGCGAGCCGGTCGGCTCGATGCCGGGCGTCGAGCGCGTGACACCCGACGAGGCGGCGAAGGACGTCAGGACGCTCGCCGGACTGGGCGTCGGCGGGGTCATCCTGTTCGGGCTCCCCGCCGAGAAGGATGCCCTGGGCACGGGCGGCTGGGTCGCCGACGGGATCGTTCAGGAGGCGCTGCGCCGTCTTCGCGACATGGACCCGGATCTCGTGCTCATCGCCGACACTTGCCTGTGCGAATACACGGAGCACGGCCACTGCGGCGCGCTGCTCAAGGACGGCCGCGTTGACAACGACGCCACGATCGAGCTGCTCGCGCGCACGGCCGCCTCGCAGGCCGCGGCCGGCGCGGACATCGTGGCCCCCTCGGCGATGATGGACGGCCAGGTTGCGGCGATCCGCCACGGGCTCGACACGGGGGGCTTCGGGGACACCGCGATCCTCGCCTACGCCGCGAAGACCGCCTCCGCGTTCTACGGCCCGTTCCGCGAGGCTGCCGGCTCCACCCCCGCGTTCGGCGACCGCCGCGGCTACCAGATGGACCCCGCAAACGGCCGCGAGGCGATGCGCGAGATGGTCAACGACCTCGCCGAGGGCGCTGACATGCTCCTGGTGAAGCCCGCGATGCCCTCACTCGACATCCTGGCCGCGGCCCGGGCCGCATTCGAGGTGCCGATCGGTGCGTACCAGGTGAGCGGCGAGTACGCCGCGATCGAGGCCGCGGCCCGCAACGGGTGGCTCGACCGCCGCCGCGCGCTGACCGAGTCGACCACCTCCATCCTGCGCGCGGGTGCGGGCTTCGTCATCACGTACGCAGCGGCGGACCTTGCGGCCTGGGCCCGGGAGGCCAGGTGATGGCGCTCGACACCCCGTCGGGCCGCCCGGCAGCCGCCACGGGCCGCCAGGCGCGCCTGCGCCAAGAGGCCGAGGACCTGTTCCCGGGCGGCGTCAACAGCCCTGTCCGCGCATTCCGCGCCGTCGGGCGCCCGCCGCTCATCCTGGTCAGCGGCTCCGGCTCCCGGGTCCGGGACGCGGACGGCAGGGCCTACCTCGACTACATCAGCTCGTGGGGTCCGGCGCTGCTCGGCCACGCCCACCCGCAGGTCGTTGACGCGGTCCGCACGGCGGCGCTGGACGGCTTCGCGCTGGGCGCCACCGGTCCACGGGAGGTCGAGCTCGGCCAGCGCATCCGGGCGGCGATGCCGTCGATGGAGCGGCTGCGCTTCGTCTCGTCCGGCACCGAGGCCGTGATGAGCGCCATCCGCCTGGCCCGCGGCGCGACCGGGCGCGACGTGGTAGTGAAGTTCGCGGGCGGCTACCACGGCCACGGCGACAGCCTCCTGGTGGACGCGGGCTCGGGCCTCGCGACGCTGGCGATGCCCGGCTCCGCCGGCGTCACCGAGGGCGCCGCGCGCGACACGATCGTCGTGCCGTTCAACGACTCCGCGGCCATCGCGGCCGCGTTCGGGGCGTTCCCGGGCAAGATCGCCTGCGTGATCGTCGAGCCGGTGGTCGCCAACGTCGGTGTGGTCCCGCCCGAGCCCGGATTCCTCGAGCTGCTGCGCGACCTTACCGAGCGCAACGGCGCGCTGCTGATCTTCGATGAGGTCATCACGGGCTTCCGCCTCGCGCGCGGCGGCGCGCAGGGGCGCTTCGGCATCACGCCGGACCTCACCACGCTGGGCAAGGTCATCGGCGGCGGCATGCCCGTGGGGGCGTACGGCGGCCGCTCGGACCTGATGCGGCTGATCGCGCCCGATGGCCCGGTCTACCAGGCCGGCACCCTGTCCGGCCACCCGCTCGCGATGGCCGCGGGCGTCGCCACCCTCGACCTGCTCACGCCCGCGGTGTACGAGGGGCTGGAGCGAACCGGCGCACGGCTCGAGGCCGGGCTGCGCGAGGCGGCGGCCGACGCCGGGCGCACGGTGTCGGTCAGCCGGGTCGGGTCCCTGCTCACGGTGTTCTTCCGCCCCACGTCGCCGCGTGACGGCGCGGAGGCGCTCGCGTCCGACCGCGACGCCTTCGCCCGGTTCTTCGGCGCGATGCTCGACGGGGGCGTCCTCCTGCCGCCCTCGCAGTTCGAGGCGTGGTTCCTGGGCGCCGAGCACTCCGACGCAGATGTCGACGCGACCGTCGCCTCCGCGCGCAAGGCGTTCCGGGCATGACCGCCGCCGTGGCCCCCAGGCACGACGCCGGGTTCCCGCAGCGACCCGACGCCCGGTTCCTTCGCGCCCTTCGCCGCGAGCCCGTGGACGCCACGCCCGTCTGGTTCATGCGCCAGGCCGGCCGGGCCCTCCCCGAGTACCGCGCCATCCGCGAGAAGGCCACGCTCCTGGAGATCACCCGCGATCCCGCGCTGTGTGCCGAGGTCACCCTCCAGCCCGTCCGCCGCCTGGGCGTGGACGCGGCGATCCTGTTCGCGGACATCACGACGCCGCTGGCCGGGATGGGCGTGGACTTCGACATCGTCGAGGGCCGCGGCCCGGTCATCGAGCACCCGCTGCGGACCGCCGCAGACGTGGCCGCGCTGCGAGCGTTCGAGCCGGAGGCTGCCGTCGCGCCGCTGCTCGAGGCGATCTCGCTCATCCGCCGGGCGTCGCCCGTGCCGCTGATCGGCTTCGCGGGCGCCCCGTTCACGCTCGCGTGCTACCTGGTCGAGGGCGGCCCGTCGCGCGACTTCCTCCGGACCAAGACGCTGATGCACGCCGAGCCCGAGACGTGGGAGCGGCTGCTCGAGCACCTCGTGACCGCCACGATCGCGTACCTGCGCGCGCAGGTCGCCGCCGGCGCCGAGGCCGTCCAGGTGTTCGACAGCTGGGTCGGCGGGCTGTCGCCGCTCGACTACGAGCGCCGGCTGTGGCCGCACATGCGCCGTCTGTTCGAGGGGATCGCGGAGCTGGGCGTGCCGTCGATCCACTTCGGCGTGGGCACCGGCGGCATCCTGGGCCTCCAGGCGTCCGCGGGCGGCGACGCGATCGGCCTCGACTGGCGCATCGCGCTCTCGGCGGGCCGGCGGATCGTGGGCGACCGGGCGGTGCAGGGCAACCTCGACCCGACGCTGCTGCTCGGCCCGTGGACGGGCACCGAGGAGGCTGCGCGCTGGGTCCTCGACGAGAACGATCGCCGCCCGGGCCACGTCTTCAACCTTGGCCACGGCGTCCTGCCGGGGACTGACCCCGACCACCTGCGCCGCCTGGTCGAGCTGGTGCACGAGCACGGAGCGAGCCGATGACGCGCGATGCCGTCCTGCTGATGGCCTACGGCAGCCCGGAGCGCCTCGACCAGGTCGAGGCCTACTACACCGACATCCGGCGCGGGTCGCCGCCCCCGCCACACCTGCTCGAGGAGCTCAAGGGCCGCTACCGGGCGATCGGCGGCGGCTCTCCGCTGAGCCGGATCGTGGGTGAGCAGCGAGCCGCGGTCGAGGCCGAGCTGGCCGCCCGCGGGGTGCCGATGCCGGTGTACGCCGCCATGCGCCACATCGCGCCGCGGATCGCGGACGCGGTCCGGCAGATGGCCGCCGACGGGATCGAGCGCCTTGTCGCCATCCCGATGGCGCCCCACAAGAGCTCCAACGCCGCGGGCTACCGGCGCGCGGTGGAGGCGGGCCTCGCCGGGCTCGACACACCCCCCCAGGTCGTCGTCGTCGAGAGCTGGCACGACGCCCCGAAGTTCATCGAGGCGCTCGCCGCCACCACGCGCGAGCTGCTCGCCCGCTTCGACGATCCCGCCGCCGTGACCCTGATGTTCACCGCCCACAGCCTGCCGGCCCGCGTCGTGGCCGAGGGCGACCCGTACCCCGCCGAGCTGGCGCGCACCGCCGCGCTGGTCGCAGATGCCGTGGGCCGCCCGGACTACACGTTCAGCTTCCAGTCAGCCGGGCGCACCGAGGAGCCGTGGCTCGGCCCGGACATCCTGGCCGAGATCCGCCGGCTCGCCGCCGAGGGCGTCACCGAGCTGGCCATCCGCCCCGTCGGCTTCGTCGCCGATCACCTCGAGGTCCTCTACGACCTCGACATCGAGGCGCAGGGCGTGGCGCGCCAGGTGGGAGTGCACCTCGAGCGCGCCCGGTCCATGAACACCGACCCCACCTTCATCGCCGGCCTCGCCGACGTCGCGCTCGCGGCGCTGGGTAGCCCGGTCCCCGCCTGAGAGGAGCGTCCCAGTGACCGCCACGATCGACCCAACGCACCCCGGCCACCCCGGCGGCGGCCACCCCGGCCACCCCGGCATCACCGGTGTCGGGGCCGTCCGGGCCGAGGGCTACGTCTACGAGCGCGCCCCCATGCTCGTGTACTGGGAGACGACGCTTGCGTGCGGCCTCGCCTGCCGCCACTGCCGCGCCACCGCGCAGCCGGAGCGCAACCCGCTCGAGCTCACGACGGACGAGGGCTGCCGGCTCCTCGACGAGGTCACCAAGTTCGGCCGCCCGTACCCGCACGTCGTGTTCACCGGCGGCGACCCGCTCAACCGGCCCGATCTCCACGAGCTGGTCCGCGCCGCCACGGAGCGGGGGATCGGCGCGTCGCTGGCCCCGGCCGCCACGCCGCTGCTGACCCGCGAGGTCCTGGCCAGCCTCCACGAGGCGGGCATCCAGAACATCTCGCTGTCCATCGACGGGTCGGACGCCGAGCGCCACGACGGCTTCCGCGGCGTCCCGGGCACGTTCGATAAGACGCTCCAGTCCGCGAGGTGGGCGCGCGAGGTGGGCCTGCCCATCCAGGTCAACACCCTGGTCACGGACGAGACGCTCGCCGACCTGCCGGCCATCCTCGAGCTCATGACCACGATGGACATCATGCGCTGGAGCCTGTTCATGCTGATCACGACGGGGCGGGGGAGCGCCCTGCGCGAGGTGACGCCGATGGACTCCGAGCGGCTCAACGCGTGGGCGTTCTCGCTGACGCGCACGGCGCCGTTCCAGATCAAGACCACCGAGGCGACGCATTACCGCCGGCTGGCGATCCGGCAGATGCAGGCTGCGGGCATGGACGCGGACGCCATCCTCAAGACCTCCGTCGGGCGCGGCTTCGGCATCCGCGACGGCAACGGCATCGTGTTCATCAGCCACGACGGAACCGTCAACCCGTCGGGCTTCCTGCCGATCCCGCTGGGCAACGTGCGGACGTCGTCCATCGTGGACATGTACCGCGACCACGAGGTGATGCGGGCGCTTCGCCAGCCGGAGTCGTTCAAGGGCCGGTGCGGCGCCTGCGAGTACAACCGAGTGTGCGGCGGGTCGCGCGCCCGCGCCTACGCGTGGACCGGCGATCCGCTCGAGTCCGACCCGCTCTGCCCATACGTCCCGGCTGGCGACGTCCCGCAGTACGGCATGGCCTGAGGCGCTCGCATGGGCGTCCTGGTCGTCGGCGGCGGGATCACGGGGCTCGTGGCGGCCCGTTCGCTCGCCCGCGACGGCGTGCCGGTGCTGCTGGCCGAGGCCGGAGCGCGTCTCGGCGGCAAGGTGGCCACCGAGCATGTTGCCGGCTTCACGGTCGAGCAGGGGCCGGACTCCTTCCTCGCGACGCGCCCGGCCGGCACGGCGCTCGCGCGCGAGCTGGGGCTGGGCGACGAGCTGGTCGGGACCGCCGGCACGCGGACGGTCTACATCCGCCACCAGGGCCGGCTCGTGCCGATGCCCGACGGCCTCGGGCTGGTCCTGCCGACCAAGGCGCTGCCCTTCGCGAGGACGCGCCTCTTCTCGTGGCCCGAGAAGCTGCGCATGGCGACGGACGTCCTCGCGCCCCGGACGATGCCCGACGACGACATCGCCGTGGGCGTCTACCTCCGTCGGCGGCTGGGCGACCCGCTCGTGGAGCGCCTGGCCGGGCCCCTGGTGGGTGGCGTGTACGGAACGCCGATCGACGAGCTCTCGCTCGACGCGGTGGTGCCCACGCTGCGCACGGCCGAGCGCACGCATCGCTCGCTCCTCCTCGCCGGGCTCGCCGACGGGCGGGCGATGCGGGCCGCGGCGGCGAGGCGGGCTGCGGCGAACCCCGGGGCGAGGCCGCTGGGCGCGTTCGTGTCGCTCCGCGGCGGGCTCGAGGGGCTGGTGTCGGCCGTGGCGGCCTCGGCAACCGACGCTGGGGCCGACCTGCGGACCGGGTTCGGCGTGCGGTCGCTTGCGCGGTCAGGGGCGGGCGTGGCGGTCGGCTTCGCTGATGGATCGTCCGCCCGGTTCGACGCGGTGGTGATCGCGACGCCCGCCAACGCGGCGACGGTGCTGCTCGACGGACCCCTGCCGGCGGCGGCTCGCCGGCTCGACGGGATCCCCCACGGGACGTCGGTCCTGGTCACGCTGGCCTACCCGCGTGCCCGGGTGGCCCACGACCTGCGCGGCCACGGCTACCTCGTTCCCCAGTCCGAGGGCGGGCCGATCGCCGCGTGCACGTGGTCGTCGGAGAAGTGGTCGGGGCGGGCGCCTGCCGACACCGTCCTGCTCCGGATGTTCGTCCGCGATGAGGGACCGGCCACAACCCTGCCCGAGCCCGCGCTGATCGCCGCCGCCCGCGCCGACGCGGAGCGCACGCTTGCGATCAGCGGCGAGCCCGTCCTGGCGCGGGCCGTCCGCTACGAGCACGCGATGCCCCGCTACACCGTGGGCCATCTGGTCCGCGTCGCGGCGATCGAGGACGCGATGGTCGCCTGGCCTGCGGTGACGCTGGCGGGAGCCTCCTACCGGGGCGTCGGGCTGCCGGACTGCATTGCGCAGGGCCAGGCCGCGGCGGCGCGAGTGGCCGAAAGGCTGTCGGCGCGCGAGCCCTCGGGCGAGCCCGCGATCGCGGCGGCCGCCGCGCGAAGCTGAGACGCGGCCCCGGATGGGGCTGGGTGCGGGCCGGCCGCTCGGCCGAGTTGGGGCACAACGGCACGGTCGTGGAACGGGCGGCCCGGATTCGCGCCCATCGTTCCGTCCGGTCAGTCAACCCCGGCCCCGAGCGTGAACCAGTGCGCCATCGCCATGGCCGGGCTCAGACGAACGCTGCCGTCGGGAAAGACCAGCACGACCCAGCTCCTCGGGTCGGGATCCGAGGTGTCGCGGATGCGCAGGCCCCGGTGGAGGCGAGCGGCCTCGCCCGGCCAGCGCAGGTCGTCCGGGCGGAGTGGGCCGCGATACAGGATCTCGCCGCCATTGGCGCGCACCTCCGCGTCGGCGATGAAGCGGGGATCCGCGGTCATTGGGCCTCGAGCGCGGCGCGCAGCTCCGGCAGCCGATCGATCGTCTCGGTGTCCCACGGCGTGCGGAAGATGAGCACCGGGTGGGCGAAGCCGGCGTCGCGGTATGCCCGGAGCGTGGCGGCAACCGCCGCCACCGACCCGCCCGCGCCGAGCCGCCCCTCGCCGGCGTGGGGCCGGTGCGCCACGGACCACGACGCCCAGGCCGCCTCCGCCTCGGCGCGGTCACCGCGGATCACCGCGTTGAGGTTCACCGTCCGCTCCACCTCGCGATCGTCACGGCCCGCGTCCGCGCAGGCATGGCGCAGCAGCGCCGACGACGCCGCAACCTCCTCTGGGGTCCCATAGGCGTTCCACATGTCCGCGTAGCGGGCGATGAGCGGGATCGTCTTCTTCGGCCCCGACCCGCCGATCAGGATCGGCAGCCTCGTCTGGACCGGGCGCGGCGCACAGACGGCCCGGTCGAACCGGTAGAAGCGGCCCTCGTGCGTGACCTCCTCGCCGTCGAGCAGGCGGCGGATGAGCGGCACGGCCTCGGCGAGCCGGTCAAGGCGTTCCCCGAACCCCGAGCCGAAGTCGAACCCGAACGCCGCGTGCTCGCGCTCGAACCACCCGGCGCCGATCCCCAGGACTGCGCGCCCGTCCGAGACGTGGTCCACGGTGGTCGCCATCTTCGCCACCAGGCCCGGGTTGCGGAGCGTGTTCGCGCCCACCATGAGGCCCAGGCGCGCCCGCTTGGTCACGGCTGCGACGGCTGCCAGCGTCGTCCAGCCCTCGAGCTTGGGGTCAGGCCAGTCGGCCTCGTCCGAGAGCAGGTGGTCGTCGATCCAGAGGTCGTCGAAGCCGGCGGCCTCCGCCCGCTGCACCGCCTCGCGCAGGGACGGCCAATCCGTCCACTGGACCCAGAACGCCGCCCCGAACCGCATCGCGCACCTCCGGTGCCATCGTACGGGCCGCCGAGGGCGTTCGCGCTAGCGTAGCCGGGCCGGGGACATAGAATCGGCGCTCCTGGGGGGTGCCGTGCTGAACAACGCGCTCCTCGCGCCGCTCGTCGCCGCCACGGAGGGTGGCGCCCCCTTCCAAGCCGATCTTCACGTCCGATGCCCCGGAGGAACCCCGTGACCGCGTCCCCGCCGCCTGCTGATCTCAACACCGTCGTCCGATATGCCGTGTGGGCTGTGTACGCGCGCACCGGCGACGCGCCCGGAGCGGGCGCCCAGGCGGAGCTCGAGGCATGGGCGGCATCACTCGCAGCTGAGGACGTGGTCCTCCGCGGGTCGTACGATGTGTCGGGCCTGCGCGCCGACGCCGACGTGATGATCTGGCTCCACGGGCCGTCGGCTGAGTCGCTCCAGGCGGCGCTCCGCGCGTTCCGGCGAACGGCCGTCGGTCCTGCCGTCCGGCTGGCCTGGTCCGCAGTGGGGACGCACCGGCCGGCAGAGTTCAGCCGCGACCACATCCCCTCGTTCATGACCGCCGCCGTGCCGAAGGGTTGGCTGTGCGTGTATCCCTTCGTGCGCTCCTACGAGTGGTACCTGCTGCCCGAGGACGAGCGGCGCGAGATGCTCCGCGAGCACGGGATCGCCGGGCGGGACTTCCGCGGTGTCCAGGCGAACACGGTGGCGGCCTTCGCCCTCAACGACTGGGAGTGGATCCTGGCGCTGGAGTCGGACGACCTCCACGACCTGGTCGACCTCATGCGGGACCTGCGCGCGACGCAGGCGAGGCGCCACGTCCGCGAGGAGATCCCGTTCCACACGGGGCGCCTCGTCGACGCCGGGGGCGTGGTCGAGGTCCTGCGGTGAGCACGGGCCCCTACGACGCGTTCCTGCTCCTGGGGTTCGGCGGGCCGGAGAGCCCCGACGACGTGATGCCGTTCCTCGAGAACGTCACGCGCGGCCGCGGGATCCCACGCGAGCGGCTTGAGGACGTCGCGCACCACTACCTCGCCCTCGGCGGGGCCAGCCCGATCAACGCCCAGAACCGGGCGCTGCTCGCGGCCCTCGGCCCGGCCTTCGCCGAACGGGGGATCGACCTGCCGCGCTACTGGGGCAACCGCAACTGGGAGCCGTACCTCGGCCCGACGCTGGCCCAGATCGCACGAGACGGGCACCGGCGAGTCCTGGCCATGGCGACCAGCGCCTACGCGTCGTACTCGGGCTGCCGCCAGTACCGCGAGGACGTGGCGCGCGCCCTGGCGGAGACGGGCCTCGACGGGCGGCTGGCCGTGGACAAGCTGCGGCTGTACTTCGACCACCCGGGCTTCGTCGAGCCGTTCGCCGACGGCCTGGCCGCAGCCCTGGCGGAGCTCGCAGCCGAGGGCGTGCCCGTTCGCGAGATGCGGGTCCTGTTCACGACCCACTCGATTCCGCTCGCGATGGCCGCGGCCTCCGGGCCGCCGGGCCGCTTCGACGCACAGGGAGCGTACGTCGCTCAGCACCTGGCCGCGATCGAGTGCGTGCTCGCGTCCGTCCGCGCTCGCGGGGTGCCGGTCCCGGCATGGTCGCGCGTGTACCAGTCGCGGAGCGGCTCGCCCCAGGTCCCCTGGCTCGAGCCCGACATCAATGACGCGCTCCGCGCCGAGCGCGCGGCCGGCGCGACGGCGGTGGTCGTCGTCCCGGTCGGCTTCGTGTCCGACCACGTCGAGGTGGTCTGGGACCTCGACCATGAGGCGCGCGCGACCTGCGATGGGCTGGGGATGCGGATGCGCCGCGTTGCCACACCCGGGACGCAGCCGGCCTTCGTGGGCGCCATCGCAGACCTGGTGGCGAACCGGATCGTCGGCGAGCCGGGAGAGGCGCAGAGCGCGCTCGGCCCGTGGCCGTCAGTCTGCGTCGCCGGCTGCTGCGCGAGCCTGCGCGAGGAGCTGCCCGCCATCGCGGGCGAGGACTCCACAGCCGGGCGCCTCGCCGAGGCCTGACAACCGGCCGCGGGGTCCCGCGACCTCGGCCCTGCGGCGCGTGACGTCCCGTCCGAGGGTGCCACTGGTCACGGCCAACCCGTGCCGTCGGACTCAGGGCATCTATATGTGATTGGCATACAACTGCGCCAGACACGCAATCCAGCGGTCAAGTCGGCCGCCCTACAGGTGCCAACACGCATGAGTGACGCACTCAACCTTGTGCTCTTCTCCGGGACCGCGGACAAGCTCCACGCGGCTGCCACGCTGGCTGCCGGCGCTGCCGCGATGGACCGGCCCGTCAACATCCTCCTCCAGTACTGGGCGCTGGACGCGTTCAGGACGGCACGCATCGAGGAGAACCTCGGGCTCGCCTGGGACGCCACGGCCGATGGCACCAGCCGCCCGGTCCATGGCACCAAGTCCATCAACTGGCTCGAGAATTTCCGGATGGCGAAGGAGCTGGGCGAGATGAAGATCCTCGCCTGCACCGGCTCGCTCGATGTGCTGGGGATCGACGTCACCACGCTCGACCCGATCGTCGACTCCGAGGGCGGCATCGCCACATTCCTGCTGGCCGCCGAAGACGGCCAGATCGTCTTCATCTAGCCGGAGGCGCATCCCGTGGCCGAAGCCGAGAAGCTGGTCGTCATCGTCACCCACGGCATCCGCGAGCCCGAGCGGGCCACGATCCCGTTCGTGATGGCCGCGGCCGCGCTCGCCTCCGACGTGTCGGTGTCGATGGCCTTCCAGGCCGACGGCATCGAGCTCCTCAAGTCCGGTGCCGTCGAGACCGTTCTCGCCGCCGGCTTCCCGCCCCTCGCCAAGCTGTTCGCTGACGTCCGCGCCCTCGGCGGCTCGCTCCTCGCCTGCAGCCCCTGCATGACGGCTCGGGGCATCGTCCCGGCCGACCTCGTCGATGGCGCGGAGGTGGTCGCAGCCGCCCGCCTGATCGTCGAGGTCACCTCTGCCACCAGCACCCTGACCTACTAGGAGGTTCAATCCCATGGCTACCGCTGCCGAGCTCGACGCGCTCACCATCGACAAGGTCATCGACGCCCGCGGCACCGCCTGCCCCGGCCCGCTCCTCGAGGCCAAGAAGGGCATGACCACGGTCGGCCTCGGCTCGACGATCGAGATCTGGTCCACGGACCCGGGCACCAAGAACGACATCTCCGCGTGGTCCGCCAAGGTCGGCCACGACTTCCTCGGCGTGCTCACGGCCGACGGCTACGACCGCGTCTTCGTGATCCGCCGCAAGTAACAACCCCATCTCGCCGTCGTCGCGGTGCCGCTTTCCACGGGCAGGCGCCGCGACGACGACCCTCGTCGTGCAGGAGCTGCGTCGATGACCGCAACCGTCGTCGCCGAGCCGGGCACCAGCGCGGACACCTTCGTCCCGCGGATCCTCGTGTTCTCGACGAACAACATCTCGGACCCCGGCGTCGACCTCGCCGGCTCGTCGCACTTCCACTACTCGCCTGGCGTCAACGTGATCTCGCTGCCGTGCACCAGCGGCATCCGGCCGACGTGGATCACCCACGCGCTGGAGACCGGCTACGACGGCGTGTTCATCGCGACCGACGGCGAGGAGTGCGCCTACCTGAACGACTGCGCGAAGCGGTCGAACCGGGTGGTCCAGATCGCGCAGAAGGCAGTCAAGGAGCGAGGGGTGGACCCGGGTCGCATCCGCGTCGCGGCGATCTGCTCGGTCTGCGCCGAACCCTTCACCAAGCACATGACGACCTTTAGCGCGGCCCTCGTGGCGATGGGCCCGGCGAAGGCGGGGTGACCGATATGACAGACACCTGTTCCACTCAGGACGCAGCCCCGGCGGCGCTCGACTACGACGTCCTCGTCGTGGGCGCGGGCATCGGCGGCATGGAGTCCGCCCTCAAGCTCGGCGACATGGGCTACAAGGTCCTGCTCGTCGAGAAGGAGGCCTCCGTCGGCGGCAAGATGATCCTGCTCTCGAAGGTGTTCCCGACGCTCGACTGCGCCTCGTGCATCTCGACGCCCAAGATGGCGTCCACGATCCACCACCCCAACATCACGCCGTGGACCTACAGCAAGGTCGACCAGATCCGCAAGGGCGCCGACGGCACCTTCACCGCCACGGTCACCCAGCAGGCCCGGTTCGTGGACGTCGACACCTGCACCGGCTGCCAGAAGTGCGAGACCGCGTGCACCGTGGCGGTGCCGGACCAGTTCAACGCGGACCTCGTGGCACGTCGCGCCGCGCACATCACCTTCCCCCAGGCGGTGCCCAAGAAGGCGGTCATCGACCGTGCGGGCAGCTCGCCCTGCTCGTTCGCGTGCCCGGCCGGGATCCAGGCCCACGGCTACGTCAGCCTGATCCGCAGCGGCCTCGACGAGGAGGCATTCCGCCTCGTCCTGGAGGCCACGCCGCTCGTCGGCACGCTCGGCCGCGCCTGCTACGCCCCGTGCGAGGGGGAGTGCACCCGCGGCTCCCTCGAGGGCACGCTGCCGATCCGCCGACTGAAGCGGTTCGCGTCGGACAAGCACGACGCGTCGGGCAATGACAACGGCCTCGCGCGGCCCGAGCCCAACGGCAAGCGCGTCGCCATCGTCGGATCCGGTCCGACCGGCCTGACCGCGGCGTTCCAGCTCGCCAGGCTGGGCTATGGCGTCAAGGTCCTCGAGGCGGCGCCCGTCGCCGGCGGCTTCCTCCGCCTGGGCATCCCGGACTACCGCCTCCCCGAGGCCATCGTTGAGCGCGACATCGAGAACGTGACCGGTCTCGGCGTCGAGATCGCCGTCAACACGATGGTCAGCGACCCGGCCGCCCTCAAGGCCGACGGCTTCGACGCCGTCCTGGTCGCCACCGGCACCCACCGGTCCACCGGCCTGGGGGTCCCGGGCGAGGACCGCCTGGGCGTCATGGGCGGCACCGACTTCCTGCGCAAGGTCAAGCTCGGACAGCCGATCGACGTGGCCGGCCGTCGGGTGGTCGTCGTCGGTGGCGGCAACGTGGCCATGGACGCGGCCCGCGTGGCCCGCCGCCTCGGCGCCTCGAGCGTGACGGTGGCCTACCGCCGCTCGCGCGAGGAGATGCCCGCCCATCACGTCGAGTCGGTTGACGCGGAGAAGGAGGGGGTCGGGTTCCGCCTCCTGGTCGCGCCGGCCGAGGTCGTGGGCGACAGCTCGGGCGCGGTCGCCGGCCTGCGGTGCACGGAGATGCGCCTGGGCGCCCCGGACGCGTCCGGCCGCAAGTCGGTCGAGCCCGTGCCGGGCTCCTCGATCACGATCGACGCCGACCTGATCATCGCCGCCATCGGCATGGCGCCGGACACCTCGATGTTCGGCGGCCGGGTGGCGGTCGAGAAGAACGGGCGCCTGACGGCCAGCAGGGCCACCTGCCAGACTGGTGTCGAGCACGTGTTCGCCGCCGGCGACGCGGTCAACGGCCCGACGGACATCACGCGCGCCGTCGGCGAGGGCCGCAAGGCCGCCCACCAGATCGACGCCTGGCTCAACGGCCGGGAGTTCGACAACTGGGACGACCGCCTGCCGGTGGTCGACAAGGAGGCGGTCCTCGCCCGCCAGAAGGCGTTCTCGCTGTCCGCGGCGACGCCTGACGGCATGCAGCTCAGCGCCAACCCCACGGACTTCCACGAGATCGAGGCCCCGCTCACCGAGGAGGAGGCACGCCGCGCCTCGGGCCGGTGCATCGACTGCGCCGTGTGCTCCGAGTGCAATGAGTGCGTCAGCGCCTGCCCGGTGGACGGCTGCATCGACCTCCGCTCGCGCGACAGGACGAGCGAGATCCACGTCGGCGCCGTGGTGGTGTCGACGGGCTTCAAGCTGTTCCCGGCGGACCTCAAGCCGCAGTACGGGTACGGCCTCTACAAGAACGTCATCACCGCCATGCAGATGGACCGGCTGCTCGCCCCGACGCGGCCGTTCAACACCGTCCTGCGCCCGGGCGACGCCAAGGTCCCCGATCGGATCGCGTACATCCTGTGCACCGGCTCGCGGGACATGCAGGTGGACAACCCGCTCTGCTCGCGGTTCTGCTGCATGTACTCGATCAAGCAGAACCAGCTGATCATGGGCGCCCTGCCGCTGGCCGACGTGACGGTCCACTACATGGACATCCGGGCACCCGGCAAGCGCTACGACGAGTTCTACGAACAGGCCAAGGCGATGGGCGCGATCTACATCAAGGGCAGGGTTGCCGACGTCTCCGAGAAGCCCGACGGGAGTCTCATCCTCAAGTACGAGGACATCGAGAACGGGGGCGCGATCACCGAGGCCGAATACGACCTGGTCGTCCTCGCGGTGGGCGTCCAGCCCAACCGCGACGCCGAGCAGCTGTTCTCGGTGGGCGAGCTCGGGCTCGATGAGTGGAACTACGTCGACGAGCCCTCGGAGGACGTGGACCCGGGCGCGACCAGCATCCCGGGCGTCTACGTGGCGGGTGCCGCCTCGGGCGCCAAGGACATCGCGGACTCGATCGTCCACGCCGGCGCGGCGGCCGCGCAGGTGGCGGCGCACCTCGAGCGGGCCAGGACCGCCCTGCCGCAGATCGAGATGGTGCCGGCATGAGCGACCAGAGCCTGACCACGACCCCCGCCGACGAGCACGGTGAGGACGGCTCCCGCCGGATCGGCGTGTACGTCTGCCACTGCGGCGGCAACATCAGCGACTACGTCGATGTCGAGAAGGTCATCGACGACATCAAGGACAACGGCGACGTCGTCGTGTCGCGGACCACGATGTTCGCCTGCTCGGAGGCCTCCCAGCAGGACATCGAGGCGGACATCAGGGCCAACGGCCTCGATGGCCTGGTCGTGGCGTCCTGTTCCCCCAAGCTCCACACGTACACGTTCCGCGGCGTCGCCCAGCGAGCCGGCCTGAACCCGTACGAGTACACGCAGGTCAACATCCGCGAGCAGTGCTCGTGGGTCCACACCGACGACCACGATGGCGCCACCGCCAAGGCGACGGCCCTCGTGATGGCCGGCATCGGCCGCACGCGGCACACGGTCCCGCTCGAGCCGATGATCGTGGACACCATCCCGCACACGCTCGTCATCGGCGGCGGCATCGCCGGCCTCCGGGCGGCGGTCGGGCTGGCCGACATCGGGCTGCGCGTCACGCTCGTCGAGCGCGAGCTCGCGCTCGGCGGCTGGGTCAAGCAGTTCGGCGCCATGTACCCGCACAACAAGGACGGCGGGGCGCTCGTCGCGGGCCTCGTGGCCGAGGTGAAGCGCCGCCCGGCGATCACCGTCCTGACGGGAGCCGAGATCGTCGGCAAGTCCGGCAGCTTCGGCAACTACCACGTCAGCGTCCGCGTCGGCGGCGAGGGCGCCGGGTCCATCGAGGTGGTCGTCGGCTCGATCATCGTCGCCACCGGCTTCGACAGCTACACCCCCGAGGACGGCGAGCTCGGCTTCGGCACCGACGGCGTCCTGACGCTGCCCCAGTTCAAGGAGATGGTGGACGCGGCCAAGGGGCCGCTGGCCTGGCAGGGCCGCCCGGTCCGCAGCGTCGCCTACATCTACTGCGTGGGCAGCCGCAACACGGCGGGCTGCTCGAACCAGTACTGCTCCCGGTTCTGCTGCGCCTCGACCGTGCAGACGGCCGTGCAGCTGTCCGGCCTCGACCCGTCGGTGCGCCAGTTCCACCTCTATCGAGACATGCGGACGTACGGCAAGTTCGAGCCGCTGTACACGGAGGCCCGCGACGCCGGGTCGGTGTTCCTCAAGTTCGACAACGACGAGCCGCCGACGGTCGCCCTGGGCGCCAGGGGCAAGCTCACCGTCACGGTGCGCGACCTGCTCACCGAGCGGACCGAGCTCGCCATTCCGGTGGACCTCGTGGTCCTCGTCACGGGCATGGTCCCGCGCGAGAACCAGGGGCTCGTGGACGTGCTCAAGCTGCCGAAGGGCGCTGACGGGTTCTTCAACGAGATCCACCCCAAGCTCCGCCCGGTCGAGACCGTGGTGGACGGCGTGCTGATCGCGGGCGCCTCGCAGGGCCCCAAGACCTCCGCCGAGGCCGTGACCCAGGCCCTGGCAGCGGTCACCCAGAGTGCCGCGATCCTCAAGAAGGGCTTCACCGAGCTCGACCCGCTCGTGGCCGTGGTCGACGCGGACGCGTGCACCGCGTGCGGAGACTGCCTCACGACCTGCCCGTACGAGGCCATCGGGATGTCCGAGGAGGGCGATCGCCACTTCGCGGTCATCGACTCGGCCAGCTGCAAGGGGTGCGGCGGCTGCGTCCCGTACTGCCCCGAGAACGCGATCGACCTGCTGGGCTACACCGATGCCCAGATCACCGAGATGATCAGCGACATGATTGAGGTGCCCGTCTGATGCCTGCAGCCAATCGGGATGTCCGCGAGGTCATCCGCGAGGAGGCCGTCTGGCGGCCGCGGATCCTCGCCGCCCTGTCCACCGGCCCCAAGACCGTTCCCGAGATCGCCGAGGCGATCGGTGCCCCCACCCACGAGACCGTGTTCTGGGTGATGGGCCTGCGACGCTACGGCTGGCTGGCCGAGATCAAGGGCAGCGAGGATGACGGCTACTTCCGCTACGAGCCCACCGGGCGGGTGTCCTAGATGACTGCAACGACCATTCCCGCTGCAACGCCGATCGCGGTGGACCTGGGGCTGTATCCCGAGATCCAGAGGTTCGGCGCCACCGACATCAGTGCCTGCTTCTCGTGCGGCACGTGCTCGGCCATCTGCCCGATGAGCCAGACGGACGGCACGTTCCCGCGCCGCATCATCCGCTACGCCCAGCTGGGCATGAAGGACGCCCTCCTGTCCTCCAAGGAGCTGTGGACGTGCTACCAGTGCGGTGAGTGCGCCGAGTCGTGCCCCACCGAGGCCGACCCGTCGGAGTTCATGGCGGCGACCCGCCGCTACGCGATCGCCTCCTACGACAAGACGCGCCTCGCCAAGGCGATGTACACGCGGCCGGCCGTGGCGTCGGTGCTCGCGGTGCTCATGGCGCTGTTCTTCGCCGCCTTCTTCTACACGTCCCGCGGGCCGATGGCCGGCGAGCAGCTCGCCATCTGGGGGTTCATTCCCGAGGGGCTGGTCCACAACACGGGCATCGTCGTGATGGTCCTGGTCGTGCTGGCCGGCCTTGTCGGCGTGGGGACGATGGTCCGCGACATCGGGCGCAAGGAAGGCGTGTCCGTCAGGGACGCCGTCGGGTCTGGCGCGGGGCTCGCCCGCACGGGCCGCGCCCTGTGGTCCGCCATCGGCCGCGAGTCGTTCGGGCAGGTCCGCTTCCGCGACGAGTGCGAGGGTGACGATGCGGCGAAGGCCGTGCCCTGGTTCCGCCGCCGGTGGTTCGTCCACGCACTCGTGGTGTGGGGCTTCGTCGGCCTGCTGGCCGCCACCGGCCTCGACTACGGGCTCGCGCTGGTCGGCGTGAAGGCGACGGGCACCCCGGTGCCGCTGTGGTACCCGATCCGGCTGCTGGGCACCGTCGCCGGCGCCTCGCTCGTGTACGGCGCGACCGTCCTCATCATCGACCGCTACCGCAAGGCGAACCGCTCCGTCACCGGGTCCACCACGGCCGACTGGCTGCTCCTCGTGCTGCTGTGGGTCACGGCCGTCACCGGGTTCACGATCGAGCTGGCCCTCTACCTGCCCGGCGCACCGGTCTGGGGCTACTGGCTGTTCTTGGTCCACGTGTCGGTGGCGATGGAGCTTGTCCTCCTCGCCCCGTTCATGAAGCTCGCCCACGCGGTGTACCGGCCGGTGGCGCTGTTCTTCGTCGCATTCGCGGCGGACCCGAAGGAGGTCAGGCGATGACCCAGTCGCTGCCACAGGTGGCGCACGAGCACCACGAGCGGATCCTGGCCCACGTTGACCGCATGCCGGAGATGGCGGACCTGCTCCTCACGGCGAGCGCCGATGACGTCCGCAGCAAGGTGATCGCGACGGGGGAGTTCCTGAACGGCACGCTCCTGCCGCACGTCGATGCGGCCGAGCGAAGCATCTACCCGGAGCTCGAGCGGATGCTCCAGAACCGCCACTCGATGCGCCCGATGCGCAACGAGCACGACGAGATCCGGCGCATGGTCGGCGAGTACGGCAAGCTGTCGGCGGACCTGCGCGAGGGCCGCGTCACGCTGGGCCGCAGCCTCGCCCTGCGACGGGTGATCTTCGGGCTGTACGCGCTCCTCAAGGTCCACCTGGCCGAGGAGGACGCCTACCTGCGGATCGTCGAGCGCTCCGGCGGCTCAGACCTCTCGGACGTGATCGCGGCGGCGCTCGAGCACCCGGTCGCGGGCTGACCCGGGACCGCCGGGCCGGGACCGACCAACGGGCAGGCAGGACGTGAGCACCCGCCGAACAGCCGTCCCCGACGACGCCGTCGCCCCGGGGGGTGCGCCTCGACGCGTCCGGCGTGGCCCCGACGACGGTGGGATCGACGGCGGCTCGGCTGCGGCTCGGGACCCGGGCGGGATCGCGATCGCGACAGCCCGTGACGCGAGCGGCGCCCCGGTCCATCGGGGCTGGTCGCCGGTCGCCGCGCACCACCGGTGGGTCGAGCCGTTCGTGCTCATGGCGCTGGCCGGCGGCGCCACGCACGGCTACGCCATCGTCGGCCGCCTCACCGAGGTGGGGATGACCGAGGCCGCGCTGGATGTCGGGCAGGTCTACCGGACGCTGCGCGACCTGGAGGAGTCCGGGCAGGTCGCGTCGACCTGGACCACCGGCACCGGGCCCGCTCGCCGCGACTACACGATCACCGACCTCGGGTCTCGCGCGATCGACGAGTGGGCGGCGGTGATGAAGGAGCGCCAGCGGCTGATCGCTGAGTTCGACGCCGCATACCTCGGCTGGGTGGCCGGGCGAGGCGGCCGCGACCGGTGCTAGAGGCCCTCCGCCATGGCATGGCCGAGGCTCCGGGCCAAAACGTCCTTCTCCGCGGCGTCGAGGTTGCGCTCGAGGACCTCGAGGTAGAGCTCCTCCTCGGCGAGGTGCACCTTGAGCAGGGCGTGCAGCCGGTACAGCGCCCGGCGGAGCGCCATGCCCTCGACGGCGCTCCAGGTGCACTCGTCAGCATGATCCCGGTAGCGGCCCAGCTCGGCGACCAGGCGGTTGATGGTCCGGTGCTCCTCGCGCATGGGCGCGAGGGAGTGGTGCCCCGAGAGCTCGGCCTCGATCCGGCCGTAGAGCGTTCGCTCGATGGCCTCCATGTGCGGGACGAGCTGGCCGGTGATGAACCGGTACTCCTCCTCGAACAGGGCATGGAGCGAGGAGCACTCGACATGGCCCACCATCTCGGCCAGGGACAGCAGCCGGTCCACGTGGGGGAGCAGCTGGGCGTGGTGCTCCTCGCTGGTCGTGCGCAGCGACAGGAGGCCCTCATCCGACCCCGCCTCGGTCGCCTCGCCCATGCCCGGATCACCTCTGCCGTCGTGCGCAATCGCGCACGGCCCATCGTGCCGCAGTTTGGCCGGCGCCGCACGATCCCGGCGCGGTCATCATTGTCCTGCAGCCGAGAGCACGGCCACGCAACATCGGAGGCATCCTGACCATGACCACGTATCGCGTCCTCGCCTGGCGCTCCGTCCCCACGCAGGTCGAGGTGACGGCCGACGACGGCACCACCATCAAGGGGCCGATGCCACGCTGGTTCATGCTGGAGGTCAGCCGGATCACGATGCGCGAGGGTCTCGCTGGGACCGATGCCTATCTCGACGAGTTCGCCTGGAGCGAGCCCGCTGCCCGCGAGGGGACGGCCGAGGCGGTGATGGCGGCGGTGGTGGAGGAGCAGGCGGCCAAGTTCGGCCGCAAGCCCGACGGGCACCCGCTCGAGGGCGCGGAGCGCTACGCAGGCGACGGCGAATAGCGTCGCCGCGCCGCCGATCATGGGGCGGTGAGCCGCCGCACGTCGATCCAGTCGCGCAGGGCGGTCACCGAGAACAGGTCGCTCTCGAGGTCCTTGACTGCCGTGGTGGGCGGCGTGGCGGGGTCGAGCGCGAATGCCGCCAGAAGGTCCGGCAGCGGCAGGCCGAAGGCATCGGCAACGCTGCCCACGGTCATCCACCCCTTGATCTCCGTCGTCGACGTCCCCTGGAGGGTGACGGAGCCGCCGCCCGCCACGGTGCGGCCGCTCGTCTGCCAGACGCCGGCTGCAGCGCTGACGCCGATGACCCCTGCGAACACGGCCACCACAAGAGACCCGTAGAGTGCTGTGGGAACGTGGTGCCCCCGGCGGACGGCGACTGGGTGGTCTCGGTCGGGGCCATGCGCGGAGTCCGGGCCCACCGCGGCACTCATGCCCGGCCCCCGATCGGGCGGCCCACGTGCAACTCGAGGGCGCCAGCACGCGGGCAAGCCTCCACGCACTCGAGACAGCCGATGCACTCGGTCGAGGTGATCGCGGTGGCCTTCGCCACGTCGATGCCCATGGGGCAGCTCCTGGTGCAGAGGTTGCAATTGACGCAGGCGGCTTGAGACCGCTCGAGCCGGATGGGACCGAGGCGGGCGACCAGCCCGTTCACCGCCCCGAGCGGGCACGCGTAGCGGCACCACGGGCGATCCACGAACAGCGCCCCGGCGAGGACGACGCCCAGCACGGCGAGGCCGAAACCAGCGCTCGCGGAGCCGATGTCGAGGAGGGCGATCCACGGGTCCATGTCGCGGAAGACCATCACGCCGAACGTGGCGGCACCCCACAGGGCCCAAGCGAGGACGGCGTACTTGAGCAGCCGCATCGGCCGGTCGAGGGCCGCGAGCGGGGCCGCCCTCCTGCGCAGCGTGCGCATGCCTCGGTGGGCCGCCGGAACACGGCGCTGGACGAGCGCGCTGGCGCCGGCCACGAGGTCCTGGAGGAACCCGAGCGGACAGACCCAGCCGCAGAATGTGCCCCGCGCCAGGAACGCGAGCAGGAGCACCGCGACGGCGAGCACGACGTTGGCCGCGTGCACGTGCGGCACGAACGCGCCGGTCGTCAGGAACGTGGCCAGCGTCTCGAGGCCGCCGAGCGGGCAGACCGCCTCTGGGCTGGTGGCGGTCGGGCCCGAGGCGGCCACCAGCCAGCGACTGACCGCAAGCGCGCCCACGAGGCCCAAAACGGCCACCTGAACGGCGCGCCGGGCGCCCTGAATCCCCTGCAGGGCTGCGAGTCCTCGACGGGGGCGGCGGATCTGGCCGAAGGGGCGCGGACTCGCCTCGCGGGCATCGATGATGACGATCGGCGTGGGCGTCATGCGCGTCGTCCTCCATGCGCGGTTCGTTCCTCGGCGGGCATCGGTGGCTCCTGCGGCTGGCTCGGCGGGCTGGCGCCCTTGCCCCAAGCCTCGATGCGCCGCATGGCGTCGCCGTGGACGTCGAGTGGACTTCCGGGGTCGGTTGTGTGGAGATGCGGCTGGGCTCGACGACGCCAGGGTCCGCACGAAGTCCGCGCCATGTCCACGGCGCCTCCCCGTGGACTTCGCCGCCCTCCTCGAGGCTGTTCGCAGCGGACCCATCCAGGGGCCCGACCGCAACGAGGTGCACCACCATGCAGCAGCACAAGACACGGCTTCTGGTCGGCATCGGCACGGCCGTCATCGGCTTGTCCGTCGGCGTGGGTGCGGTCCTGGCGGCTGCTCCCCACGGCCTGGGCGGCAGTGCGACGGGCGCCGGGGCGAGGACAGCTCCGGCCTACGGCGGCGACGGCGGCGGCTACGGCGCAGGCTCGGGCACCCTCGGGCAGGCGCGCACCCAGGCGCTCGCCACGGCGCTCGCGCAGCCGTCTGGGACGCTCACCGCCGACCAGCGCGCTCGCCTTGCCGGCATGGCCGAGGAGGAGAAGGTCGCGCTCGACGCCTACACGACCTTCGGCCAGCAGTACGGCACGCCGGTGTGGAACAACGTCGCCGCGTCCGAGGCCGCCCACCTCGCGACCGTGCGCACCCTGCTCGCTCGGCATGGCATCGCCGACCCGACGGCCGGCCGCTCCACCGGCGACTTCCCGTCGCTCGAGGCCACTGACCTCTACCGGTCGCTCCTCGCCCAGGGCTCGGCATCCGAGGCCGCTGCGTGGGGGGTCGGCGCCGTGGTCGAGAACGATGACATCGCCAAGCTCGACGTCGCCGCCACTGGCGTGACGGCACCGGATGTTGCTGCCGTGTACGCGAGCCTCCGCTCGGCCTCCGGGCAGCACCTGGCCTCGTTCTCCCGGCTCCTCGGCCGCTGACCGGCCAAGGCACCCGGCCGCCACGCGACCGGGCCGACGCCCCCCGAGGGGACTCCAAGCACGCACGAACTCCACCCGAGGTTCACGCTGGCTCCATGCCCGCTTGGGAGGCTGAGCTCATGACCGACCAGGCACGGTCCGGGAGGTCCCAAAGCCAAGAGGTGTCCACCATGAAGCAGCTCATCGCCCCCATCCTGGGCGCTGGTCTTGCCGCCCTCCTCGCGGTCGGCGCAGCCTCGGCAGCCACCCCAGCCCCTGCCCCAGCGACCGCGACGCCGGTGGTCCCCGCAGCGTCCACCCCTGCTCCGAGCACGACAACCAACCCGACCGCAGGCACGGCTCTCACCGACGTCCTGGGCCTCTCGAACGCCCAGATCATGGCGTTCCGCCAGCAGGGACTCAGCCTGGCCCAGATCGCCGAGCGCCAGAAGGTCAGCCCGCAGAAGCTGATCGACGCCCTCGTGGCCCAGTGGTCCGCGCGCGTCGACGCCCGCCTGGCCGCTGGCGCCGTCACCGCCGACCAGGCCAAGGCGCTCAAGGCGAACCTCGCCGTGCAGGCCAAGGGGATGGTTGACCAGACCACGGTCGGCGGCATGCGCGGCGCGGCTGTGGGCGCGGGCCCCAACGGTGCGACGCGCGGCCGG
>JBBIIL010000027.1:0-21127 GCA_037446495.1 Chloroflexota bacterium
GCGGCGGAGCGGGACGCGCGAGCGGCGGAGCGGGACGCGCGAGCGGCGGAGCGGGACGCGCGAGCGGCGGAGCGGGGCCCCAACGCCGCGGAGAACGAGCGTCGCCTGGCGATGACCCCCGGCTGGTACCTGAGAGGTCGCACCGGGATCGATCCCGCGAAGGCGCCCGCCGCGTCGAGCGCGAGCATCGTGCCAGGGCGGCTGGCTACTCGTACCGCAGCGCGGTGATCGGGTCGAGGCGCGCGGCCTGGCGCGCGGGCCACACGCCGAACACCACGCCCACCGCCAGCGAGAAGCCCACCGCCAGCCCGATCGTCCCGGCTGACACGTTGAGCCCCCAGCCGGCAAGCGAGCCGATCACGGCCGACGCCGCCACGCCGAACGCCACCCCGATGAGACCGCCGGTCAGCGAGAGGACCAGCGCCTCGACCAGGAACTGCACCATGATGTCGCGCCCACGCGCCCCCACCGCCTTGCGGATGCCGATCTCGCGAGTTCGCTCGCGCACGGACACCAGCATGATGTTCATGATGCCGATGCCGCCCACCAGCAGGCTGATCGACGCGATGCCGGCCAGCAACAACGACAGGAAGCCGGTGATGGTCCCGAAGGCGGAGAGCAACTGCGCCTGGTCGATGATCGTGAAGTCGTCGGCCGTGCCGTCGGCCAACTTGTGGCGCTGGCGCAGAACCTCGCGAATCTGGAACTTGGTCAGCGGGATCGTGGCGGGGTGCACCACCGAGACCGAGATGGCCGAGAGCGACTTCCCGGCCACGAAGTAGTCGCGCAGTGCCGGCAGCGGGACCAGCACCTGGTCGTCGAGGATGCCCTTCGGCTGGAGGATCCCCACCACCCGAAACGGCACGCCCCCAACCGTGATCTGCGAGCCGACGGCACTCGCGCCAAGCCCGAGGTCGTCGGCCGTGGCCGAACCCAGAACGGCCACGCGCAGCCCGCGATCGAGCTCGGCCGGCGAGATGAACGCGCCCTGGTACATGTCGTAGGCGCGGACCGCGGCGAACTCAGGCGTGACGCCAGTGATCGTGGTCGTCGTGTTGTTGCCGCCCGCGACCACCACCGCGACGGTGGACGCCTGCGGGGCGATCTGCGACACGCCGTCGATCCCGGCGAGGGCCTGCGCGTCGTCGATCGTGAGCGTGGTCGCCGAGCCGGCGGCTCCGCGCAGGAACCCGTTGGTCGAGGCGCCCGGGCTGATCTGGAGCAGGTTGACGCCCAGCCCTTCGATCAGGTTGGTGATCCCGGAGGTGGCGCCCTGGGCCACCGACACGAGTGCAACGATCGCGCCGACGCCGATGATCACCCCGAGCATCGTCAGCAGCGCCCGCAGCCGCGAGGCGGCGAGTCGCGAGAACGCGAGCGGGATGAGCTCCGCGAAGATCACCGCCTCGGACCGTGGCGCCTAGGGCGCCGACACCGTCGATGGCGCGGGCGTCCGCGCGCCGCCACCCGGGCCTGTCGGGAATGTGGTCACGAGGTCCTTCGCGGTCGCCACGCCCGTCACGACAGTCGCTCCCGCGGCCAGCCCGGACTTGATCTCGGCCAGCGTCGACGTCATCAGCCCCACCGCCACCGCGACGGTGTGGGCCTGGCCCGGCCCGTCGTAAACCTGGACCGTGTACGCCCCCGCCGTCCCGCCGATCGCCGAGGCGGGCACGGACAGCACGCCAGCCGCGGTCGCCGTCGTGATGTCCACGTCAGCGGTCATCGACGGCGCGACACGGGCCGGCGCAGTCGGCAGCGCGACCGTGATGGCGTACGAGACCACGCCGCCAGCCGTCTTGGTCCCGCCCGCGAGGTCCAACGCCGAGACGGTGCCCTTCGCCGTGGCGCCCAGCGCTGGGATCGTCACACTCGCGGGCTGGCCAAGCCTCAGCGCCGGCAGGTCCGTCTCGGTGACCGAGGCGTCCACCTCGACGTCGGTCCCGCGCAGGACGATCACCGTGCCCGCGACCACGTCCCCGGCCTGAATGCTCACCGACGACACGGTCCCGGCAATCGGCGCGGTGAGCGTCAGACGCGCGAGGGTCGTCTGTGCGCTCGAGACCGCAGTCTCCGCCTGCGACACGGAGGCCCGGTCGGCTGCGACCGGCGCGCTGGTGTTGACGGTGGTGGTGCCCTGATAGGAGAGCTGTGCCGACTGGACGTTGAGCTGGGCCGTGCCGACTGTCGCAGACGCCTGGAGGTTCGCCGTCGAGGCTTGCTGCCGGGCGCTCGCGAGGGCACGCTCCGCTGCCCTCACGGCGGCCTCGTCGGCCGAGACCACGGCGGCGGGCAGACTGGCCGCCTGGTCATCGGTGAGCTGCTTGCTGGCATCGGCCAGCACGGCCCCGGCCTGCGAGATGGCCAGCCGCCCGGACGACGCGGTCTGCGACTGCGCGCTGCGCGCCTGCGACAGGGCGCGGTCCGCTTGCGTGATCGCGAGCTGCGCCTTGGCCTTCGTCGTGGCCGTGACCGGCGTCGAGTCGAGGGCGAGCCGCGCCTTCGCGGCGTCGAGGCTGAGCTGGGCGGTTGCGAGCGCGGCCTGCGCGTCGGAGGTGTCGGCGGTGGCGAGCACCGCCCCCTCGGCCACCGGGTCGCCGGCCTTGACGTTGACCGTCTCCACCGTCCACTGCTGCGCCGCGGGCGAGGTCGCGGACCCGGCGGCTGACGGCTTGGGATTTCGCGTTGGCGCCTGACCGAACGCGAGCGCGTACGTCTCCACCGGCTGGACGGACCCGGTGACGGAGACAGTGTCGAGGACATCCGCGACGGACGCCGTGGCCGTCAGGTACGTCACCGTGGGGGCCTGGCTGCCGAGCGTCCCGGCGAGCACGCCGCCGCCCGCCACGGCCACGGCCAGCACGGCGACACCGGCGATAACCAGCCGCTTCCTCACGCTTTGACCCCTCGCTGTCGCCATTGCCGCCGGGCGGTGCCGCCCCGTGCTGCGACACCGGCGCCACGATACCCCCGGCTCGCGCTCGACCCCGATGGCGTCGAGGGGGCAAGATGTGGGCATGGACACTCGTCGCGTTCCGGTTGCCGACGGCGTGGAGCTGGCAGCCGACGTCTGGTCGCCCGCGACTCCCGCGCCGCATCCCGTCACCTTCGTGCTCGCGCACGGGCTGGCGTCGAACGCGCGACTGTGGGACGGCGTGGCGGCGCGCCTGGCAGGGCGAGGGCACTCGGCCGTCACGGTGGACCTGCGGGGCCACGGCCGGTCGTCGAAGCCCGACGGCCCCTACGACGTGCCCACTGTCGCCGACGACCTGGCCGCGCTGATCGCCTGGATGGGACTCGAGCGCCCGGTCGCCGCGGGGCAGTCATGGGGCGGGAACGTCGTGATCGAGCTGGCGGCGCGCCACCCGTCCGTCGTGCGCGGGATCGTGTGCGTGGACGGCGGCTGGTTCGAGCCGTCGAGGACGTTCCCCTCCTGGGAGGCCTGTCGCGAGGCGCTCGCGCCCCCTCGCCTCGCCGGGCGCCGCCTGACGGAGATCGAGGGCTACATCCGCGGCGCCCACCCGGACTGGCCCGAGACGGGGATCCAGGGCACCATCGCCAACTTCGAGCTCCGGCCCGACGGGACGATCGCGCCCTGGCTCAGCTTCGACCGGCACATCCAGGTGCTCCACGGCATGTGGGAGCACCACCCGCCCGAGCGGTACGCCCTCGTCGGCGTGCCCGTGCTGCTCCTCCCGGCAGGCAGCGGGGAGCTGGACGGGCGGTCACGCGACCGGCAGAGTGCGGTCGAGGCGGCGGCTGCGGCCCTTCCGAACGCCCGGGTCCGGCCTTTCGTGGGCGACCACGACATCCATGCACAGCACCCGGCCGAAGTCGCTGATGTGATGATCGACGCCGTGTCCGACGGGTTCTTCGCGTGAGTGGCGAGCCGCGCATCCTCGCGGTCATGGGCTCGGGCGAGACCGCGCCAGCGATGGCCAAGGTCCACCGCGCCCTGTTCGACCGCTTCGGCGGGACGGTCGCGGGGGTCATCGTGGACACGCCGTACGGGTTCCAGGAGAACGCGGACGATCTCTCCGCACGCACGCTCGAGTTCTTCGCCACCAGCGTGGGCAACCCTGTCGCGGTGGCGAGCTTCCGCTCGAACGAGGTGGACACGGTCACCGCGGCCACGGCGCTCGCCCGCATTCGCGCCGCCCGGTACGTCATGGCCGGGCCGGGCAGCCCCTCCTACGCGCTGCGCCAGTGGGCTGGCGGCCCGATCCCCGACGCCTTGGCCGACAAGCTCGCGACGGGCGGCATTCTCACCATGGCGTCGGCCGCCGCGCTGACCTTGGGCGTGGTGACGATCCCCGTCTACGAGATCTACAAGGTGGGCGAGGCGCCGAGCTGGCTGCCTGGCCTCGACCTGCTGGGTCGCGCGACCGGGCTCCGCGCCGCCGTCGTCCCCCACTACGACAACGCCGAGGGCGGCAACCACGACACCCGCTTCTGCTACATGGGCGAGCGACGCCTCACGGCGCTCGAGGGCATGCTCCCCGACGGCGTGTTCATCCTGGGCGTGGACAGCCACACCGCGCTGGTGTTCGACCTCGCGGCCGGGACCGCGTCAATCGCGGGGCTCGGCGGAGTCACCGTTCGAGTGGCCGGGCGGAGTGCGCGGTTCGCGTCGGGCGCCACGATCACCACCGCGGCCCTCGCCGAGGCGGCGCGCGGCCTCGCGGCCGGGCAATCCGCAGATGCCGTGTACTCGACGGCGCTCGCCGGTTCCGATACCCCGCTTCGCCGGTCTGGGGCAGCAGCCCCGATGCGCCAGGAGATGCAGGACCTCGAGGGCACCTTCATCGCAGCGCTTGAGGCCGGCGAGGTGCGCGAGGCGGTGGGCGCGCTGCTGGCGCTCGACGAAGCCGTGGAGGCTCGGATCCGGGCCGGCGAGGACGGCCCCGACCTCGACAACGCCTCCGCAACCTTGCGCGCCCTGGTCGTCCGTCTGGGCGAGCACGCCGCAGCCGGCTCCCGTGACCCGCAGGAGGAGCTGCGACCGCTCGTGGAAGCCCTGATCGAGCTCCGCGAGCGCGCCCGCGCTGCCAAGGACTGGCCGACCGCCGACCTGATCCGCGACCGCCTCACCGGCGCAGGCATCGAGGTCCGCGACGGCGTCGGAGGCTCGACCTGGAGTCCGATCGGCCGGGCCGGGGCTAGTTCTCCCGCCCGTTCGAGACCGCCCCTCGCCGCGACGCGCCGAGCGACATCGGGCTAGATGTCGTCGCCGAGGACGGCGCGGAGCTCGCGCAGGGCGACTGCGATCCGGTCGAGCTGATCCTGCGGCGCCGAGCCGAGCCGGTCCTCCAGCCAGGCGATCGTGCGGCCACGCGCCTCGAGGTACTGCCGCTCCCCCGCCTCGCTGATCGTCAGGCGGATGCGGCGGCGCGAGGCGGGGTCGAGCTCGCGGGTGACGAACCCGTCGCGCACGAGCCGGGAGACCAGCTCCGACACGGCGGGCATCGATGCGCCCATGTGCTCGGCCAAGCTCGAGAGGTCGGTGCCCGGGTTCCGGCCCACAAAGAGGAGCGCGCGGAACTGCGGCACGGACACGCCCTCGGCGCGGCCCTCGCGCATGTGGACTCGGATGGCGCGCATCGTCGCGGGAACGGTGTCGAGGACGACCTCGGCGGCCTCGCGGACGGCCTGCGGATCGTCGCGTGACGGCTTCACCGCAACAGTCTAAACTGTTCGGTCTCCGAACTGTTCGTCGGCTGCGCGGCCCTTGGAAGGCGCCATGACCAACGCGATCGAGTGCTCCTCGCTGACCCGCCGCTTCGACGTCGTGACCGCGGTGGACGGCCTCACCCTCGTCGTGCCCGAGGGAGAGATGTTCGGCCTCCTCGGGCCCAACGGCGCCGGCAAGACCACGACGATCAAGATGCTGATCACGCTGCTCGAGCCGACGGCCGGCGGCGCCAGGGTGGCCGGGCACGATGTGGTCCACGACGCCCGTGCCGTGCGCCGATCGATCGGCTACGTCCCCCAGCTGCTCTCGTCCGACGGGACGCTGACCGCCCGCGAGAACCTCGACATCTCGGGTCGCCTCTACCATGTGCCGCACGCCGAGCGCCGCGACCGGATCGATGAGTCGCTCGCGTTCATGGGCCTCACGGACGTGGGCGACCGCCTCGTGCGGACCTTCTCCGGGGGCATGGTCCGCAGGCTCGAGATCGCCCAGGCGATGCTCCACCGTCCCGACGTGCTGTTCCTCGACGAGCCCACCGTCGGCCTGGACCCCGTCGCCCGCAAGGCCGTGTGGGAGCACGTCCGCGCCCTGCGCGAGCGTGACGGCACCACCGTGATGCTCACCACGCACTACATGGAGGAGGCGGCCGAGCTCTGCGAGCGGGTCGGGATCATGCACCTGGGCAAGCTCGTCGCCCTCGGGACGCCGGCCGAGCTCGAGGCGCAGGTCGGCCCGGACGCCTCGCTCGACGAGGTCTTCACCCACTTCACCGGCACCGGTCTCGAAGACGGAGGCTCATTCCGTGACGTCGCTCGAACGCGCCGCACCGCACGCCGCCTCGGCTGAGCCGGTCGCGCCGGTCCGGTTCCTGCTGGACCTCTGGACCGTCGCGCAGGCGGAGCTGCGCAAGCTCGCCCACGACCCAACCGAGGTCGCGACGCGGGCCGTGCAGCCGATCCTGTGGCTCGTGGTCTTCGGCCAGGTCATCGCGCAGTCGCGGGTGATCGAAACGGGCAGCCTGTCCTACATGGACTTCCTCGCGCCCGGCGTCCTCGCCCAGAGCGCGCTGTTCAGTGCGATCTTCTTCGGCATCGCGGTCATCTGGGAGCGCGACCTCGGCGTCCTGCACAAGTACCTCGTCAGCCCGGCGTCCCGCGAGGCGCTCGTCGCCGGCAAGGCGCTCGCGGGCGGGCTCCGGGCGCTCGTCCAGGCGTTCGTCATCTACCTCACGGCGATCCTGATCGGGATCAACATCCGCTGGGAGGTCCCGGCGCTGCTCGGCGTGGCGCTCGTGGTGGTGCTCGGCGCCGCCGGCTTCGCCACGTTCAGCCTGATCGTCGCGTGCCTTGTGCGGACCCGCGAGCGGTTCATGGGCATCGGCCAGGTGCTCACGATGCCGCTGTTCTTCGCGAGCTCGGCGATCTATCCGATCTCGATGATGCCGGGCTGGCTCCAGGTCGTCGCCCACCTCAACCCGCTGACGTACCAGGTGGACGCGCTGCGGGCACTGATGATCAACGGCGGGCCGTCCACCTACCCCATCGCGCTCGACATCGGCGTGCTGGTGGTGACGGTCGTGGTCCTCGTCGCGATCGCTTCGCGGCAATACCCACGCCTCGCGCAGTAGGGGCTGCCGACGACGCGCGCCGCCGAAGCCGATGCGGGGCATCATGGGGACAACCCGCTGCTGGAGGCTTGAACAACGATGCACGTCGGACTCGTCGGACTTGGACGGATGGGCGCCAACATGGCACGCCGGTGGCGCCGCAACGGCCACACGGTGGTCGGCTACGCGCGCACGGCAGCCACCGTCGACGGCCTCGTGGCCGACGGCGCCATCGACGCCGGCGCGCACTCGCTGGCGGACCTGGTCGCCGCGCTGCCCGCGCCGCGCGTGCTCTGGGTCATGGTCCCGGCCGCGTCCGTGGACGCCACCCTCGCCGCGCTGACGCCGCTCCTCTCGGCCGGCGACATCATCATCGACGGCGGCAACTCCTGGTACCGCGACGATATCCGCCGCTCGAACGAGCTGGCGCCCAAGGGCATCGCCTATGTGGACTGCGGCACCAGCGGCGGCACGTGGGGCCTCGAACGCGGGTACTGCCTGATGGTGGGCGGGCCGACGGAGGCCGTGACCACCCTCGACCCGATCCTGCGGGCGCTGGCCCCCGGCGTGGCCACCGCGCCGCGGACCCCGGGCCGCGACGACACGCCCACCACCGCCGAGGAGGGCTACCTCCACTGCGGGCCGGCCGGCGCGGGCCACTTCGTCAAGATGGTCCACAACGGCATCGAGTACGGCGTCATGGCGGCGTACGCGGAGGGGTTCAACATCCTCCACCACGCGGGCGCCGGGATCGCCGGCCGCGAGGTCAACGCCGAGACCAGCCCCCTGGCCCAGCCCGAGCTCTACCAGTACAACATCGACATCCCGGCGGTCGCCGAGCTCTGGCGCCGCGGCAGCGTGGTCGCGTCCTGGCTGCTGGACCTCACGGCGCAGGCCATGGTCGCGGACCCGAACCTCGACACCTTCGGCGGGGTCGTGGCCGACTCCGGCGAGGGCCGCTGGACCAGCATCGCGGCGATCGACACGGGCACGCCGGCGCCGGTCCTGACCACCGCGCTCTACTCGCGCTTCACCTCGCGCGGCGAGGAGACGTACGGCAACAAGGTGCTCTCCGCGATGCGCTGGGGCTTCGGCGGGCATGTCGAGCTCAAGAAGGACGGTGACGAGAAGTAGCCGGCAGCCCCAGACGCGGGGGACGACACACCTGGCCGTCAGGGACGACCGGGATGGCGGGGATGGACACTCGCGCGGCGCTCGCGCACACTGGCGGCCCGAGGCCGCGCGACCGGTGAGCGGCCCAAGCCACGTCGAGGGTCCCTTCGTTCATGACCGAGCCCACCACCCGCTCGGGACGACCCGTCTGGGTTGATCTCGCCGCAGCCGATGCCGCGGCCGCTCGCGCGTTCTATGCGACGACCCTCGGCTGGGAGATCGAGGTTGAGCCTGACCCGCAATTCGGCGGCTATGCGATGGCCCGGATCGGCGGCCTCGTCGTCGCGGGCATCGGCCCGGCACAGCCCGGCGCCCCCACCGCGTGGTCGCTCTACTTCCGCACCGACGACGCGGCGGCGCTCGGCGAGCAGGTGGGGCAGGCTGGGGGGACGGTGGTGGTGCCCGCGATGACGATTGGCGACGTGGGCCGCATGGCGATCTTCCGGGACCCCGCCGGCGCCTACTTCGGGGCGTGGCAGCCCGGGGCGATGGCCGGCTTCCACACCGGCGTGGCGGGCAGTTTCCGGTGGGCGGAGCTCAACGCGCGCGGCGTGGACCGCGACCTCGACTTCTACCGCGACGTGTTCGGCTGGGACCTCAACCCGCAGCCCCTGCCGGAGAGCGGGGTGTACACACGCGTCGGCCTCGACGGCGACGAGTTCGGCGGCGCGATGGAGATGCACGCCGGGATGCCGCCCGAGGCGCCCAGCTACTGGCTCGCATACTTCAGCGTTGACGACGTGGACGCGGCCTTCGATCGCGCCACGACGTCCGGCGGAACCGGCATGGTGCCGCCGATGCCCATGCCCGGCGGGCGGTTCGCGATCCTGCGCGACCCGCAGGGGGGCGTGTTCGCGCTGCTCCGGCTGGACGCCTGACACGCCGGCCCACGCGGGCCCCCTACGCTCGGGCGGTGACCCAGGCGCCCGTCGGGGGTAAGTGACCAACCGCAGGTCCAACCCGGTATGCGGCCCATGCCGCGCGGGCCCGGCCCGGTCCGTCCGCCACCCGGACGGCACTGCACCGCGGAGCGGGCCGGGTCGAGGCTTCTCGCAGTCGCCGTGCGTCCCGCGGGCCGGGCTGTGGCTGCCGACCCCGGGGAGCACGGCCTTCCGTTCTGGAGGGCCCGATGACCGTCGCACTGGCCTCGGCACTGCCCCGCGTGGACGACCAGGACCTGATCGACCGGATCATCGGCGAGCAGGACGGTCGGCCGGGGGCGCTGCTGGGCATCCTCGAGCAATTGCAGGACGCCAACCGCTACAAGTACCTGTCCATGGAGACGCTCGAGTACGTCGCGATCCGGACGGGGGTCCCGCAGTCCCAGGTCTACGCCGTGGCGACGTTCTACGCCCTGTTCAACCTCGATCCGCAGGGCACGCACACGGTGGCGATCTGCCGGGGCACGGCCTGCCACACCCGCGGCTCGCGGATGCTCCTGGAGCGGGTGAAGCTCCAGCTGGGCCTCTCGGAATCAGGCACCGCGGACAAGCTGACGCTCACCACGCCAGACCGCAGGTTCACCGTCCGCACCGTCGCATGCTTCGGCCAGTGCGCGCTCGCGCCCGTCGTCGAGATTGACCACGCCATCCGGGGGCACGTCAAGGAGCAGGCGCTGATCCGGGAAGTGGACCAGCTGCGCAGGGACGGCAGTCGATGAAGATCCAGGACATCGCTGCCTTCGCCGCCGTCCGCGAGGCCGGCCTCGCCAAACTGCTCCCCTCCCGGCCGCGCATCGCGGTGGGCATGGGCACCTGCGGTTCCGGCAACGGCGCCGAGGCCGTCTACCACGCCTTCAAGAACGAGATCGACTCGCGCGGCCTGGACATCGGGCTCTCGCCCGTCGGCTGCTTCGGCTTCTGCGCCGAGGAGCCGCTGGTCAACGTGTGGGTGCCGGGGCGACCGCTGCTCATGCTTCGCCGTGTCCGGCCCAACCACGTGGACGACATCCTCGACGCCGTGGGCCACAACACGCCCGTGCCCGCGGAGACCGTCCTGTGCAAGATCGAGGAGTGGGACCACCTCACCGGGCACATCAAGTACGGCGTCGGCTACCCAGACGTCCCGCTGTGGCGCGACGTCCCGTTCTTCCACGGGCAGGTCAAGATCGTCCTGCGCAACTGCGGGCTCATCAACCCCGACGACATCGAGGAGTACGTCGGCATCGGCGGGTACCAGGCCCTCTACAAGGTCCTCATCGACCAGAACCCTGCCGCGGTCATCGAGCAGGTCAAGGCGGCCAAGCTGCGCGGTCGCGGTGGCGCCGGCTTCCTCACCGGCAACAAGTGGGAGTTCCTGGCCAAGGCGCCGGGCCCCGACAAGTTCCTCGTCTGCAACGCCGACGAGGGCGACCCGGGCGCCTACATGAACCGCAACGAGATCGAGTCGGACCCGCACGCCCTGCTCGAGGGCATGCTCATCGCGGGCTACGTGACGGGCGCGGCGAGGGGGATCATCTACGTCCGAGCCGAGTACCCGCTGGCCGTGATGCGCCTCGAGCGGGCGATCGAGCAGGCTCGCGAGTACGGCGTGCTGGGCGACAACGTGCTCGGCCGGGGCTTCGCGTTCGACCTCGCGCTGGTCGAGGGCGCCGGGGCCTTCGTCTGCGGCGAGGAGACCGCGCTCATCGCGTCGCTCGAGGGCAAGGCGGGCCGCCCGCGCACCCGCCCGCCGTTCCCCGCCCAGAAGGGCCTGCTGGGCAAGCCCACCAACATCAACAACGTCGAGACCTGGTACAACGTGGCGCCGATCGTGTCCAAGGGCCCCGCGTGGTTCACCGAGACCGGCTCGCCCAGGAGCGCGGGCACCAAGGTGTTCAGCCTGGTCGGCAAGGTGCACAACACCGGCCTGGTCGAGATGCCGCTCGGGACGCCCCTCTCCACCTTCATCTATGACATCGGCGAGGGCGGCACCAACGGTCGCGACATCAAGGCGGTCCAGACCGGCGGCCCGTCGGGCGGGTGCATCCCCGCCGACATGTTCGACACGCCGGTGGACTACGAGACGCTGGCTCAGCTCGGCTCGATCATGGGCTCCGGCGGCATGGTGGTCATGGACGCTGACAACTGCATGGTCGATGTCGCGCGCTACTTCATCGAGTTCACCCACTCGGAGAGCTGCGGCAAGTGCGTCCCGTGCCGGGTCGGCCTGGACAAGGCGCTCCGGATGCTGGACCGGTTCACCACGGGCGTCGCAAGCCAGGACGACCTCCCCCTGCTCGACGAGCTGTGCCGGATGGTCCGCGACACCTCGCTGTGCGGTCTCGGCCAGAGCGCGCCCAACCCGGTCCTCACCAGCCTCCGCCACTTCCGGCACGAGTTCGAGGACCACATCGTCGCCAAGCGCTGCCGCGCCGGCGTGTGCCAGGACCTGGCGCTCTCGCCCTGCGAGAACTCCTGCCCGCTGCACATGAACATCCCGCGCTTCCTCCAGCTGTACAAGGAGGGTCGCCTGGAGGACGCATTCCTCTCGGTCGTCCTCGACAACCCGCTGCCGGCCTCGACCGGGCGCGTCTGCCAGCACCCGTGCGACGACCGGTGCCGGCGCGCCGGCATCGACGAGCCGGTCAACATGCGCGACGTGCATCGGCTGATCGCCGACGAGATCCTGCTCTCGGACCGCTTCGACGCGGCGGTCGAGCGGGTCCGCGAGCGGCGGCTCGAGCCCACGGGCCGCGAGGTGGCGGTGGTGGGCGCCGGCCCGACGGGTCTCGCCTGCGCCTACTACCTCGCCCTGTTCGGGCACAGCGTCGTGGTGTACGACTCGCGGCCCGCGGCGGGCGGCATGCTCCGCTACGCGCTGCCGGAGTACCGGCTGCCGAAGGCCGTGCTGGACAAGGAGATCGAGCTCATCGAGCGGATGGGCGTCCGATTCCTGTTCAACGTGGACGTGGGCAACGACATCTCGCTCAACGACCTGGCCCACCAGTACGACGCGGTCTTCATGGCCATCGGCACCTGGAAGGAGGCATGGGTCTACCTGCCCGGCACGGAGCTGACCGGCGTCCTGCCGGCGCTCCCCTTCCTCGAGGCCGTCTCGCGCGAGCAGGAGGTGCCGGTCGGCAAGAAGGTGGTCGTGATCGGTGGCGGCAACGCGGCCATCGACTCCGCCCGAACCGCCCGTCGGCTGGGAGCCGAGGTCACGGTCGTCTACCGCCGCGAGCGGCGGGACATGCCGGCCATCCCCGAGGAGATCGAGGCGGCCGAGCACGAGGGCGTCCGGGTGGCGTACCTCGCGTCGCCGCACCGGATCATCGGCGACAAGAACGGCCAGGTCCGGGCGCTGGAGGCCGTCATGACCAAGCCCGGCGAGTTCGACACCTCCGGGCGCCGCCGCCCGGTGCCCACCGACGAGGTCATCAGGATCGAGTGCGACACGGTGATCCTGGCCGTGGGCGAGAAGGTGGACCCCGACTTCTGCCGGGCCTCGGGCCTGACGCTCAAGGAGGACGGGACCATCGTGGCGGACCGCTACTCGCTCGAGACCAGCCGCGAGCGGTTCTATGCGGGCGGCGACCTGATCACCGGCGCCTCGAACGTGTCCAACGCGATGGGCTACGGCAAGAAGGCGGCCCGCAACATCGACAAGCGGCTCATGGGGCAGAAGCGCTTCCCACAGCTGCTCCCCGAGTTCACCTACGTCATGAAGCCGCCGGAGGAGCCGGTCGACATCGGCCGCCACACGCCCTCCGAGACGCCGGCAGCCGAGCGGGTCCAGTCCTACCAGGAGGTGTCGCTCGGCCTCACGCCAGTCGCCGCCCTGGAGGAGACGTCGCGCTGCCTCCGCTGCGACATCCACACCACCGAGAGGTAGGAGATCACCTTGGCCGAGAAGGTGAAGGTCCGCATCGACGGCGAGGTGATCGCGGCGCAGGCCGGCCAGACCATCCTCGAGGTCGCGCGCGCCAACAACAAGTACATCCCCGCCCTGTGCTACATGGAGGGCCTCAGCTCCGTCGGCGCCTGCCGCCTGTGCATGGTCGAGGTGTCGGGGGTGACCAAGCTGGTCCCCGCCTGCACCACGCCCGTGCAGGAGGGTCAGGCCGTGGTCACAGCGTCCCCCCAGATCGACTCGTACCGCCAGATCGCCATCGAGCTGCTGTTCGCCGAGCGCAACCACGTGTGTGCCGTGTGCGTCTCCTCCGGGCACTGCGAGCTCCAGTCGCTCGCCCAGGAGCACGGCGTCACCCACGTCCGCTACCCGTACAGCTGCCCGCGGCTCCCCGTGGACACCACCCACCCGCGCTATGTGCTCGACCACAACCGTTGCGTCCTGTGCGGGCGCTGCGTGCGCACCTGCGCCGAGATCGAGGGCGCCCACGTGTGGGACATCGCGGGGCGCGGCATCGGCTCGCACCTGGTCTCGGAGCTCCAACGGCCGTGGGGCGAGGCGACCTCCTGCACGAGTTGCGGCAAGTGCGTGCAGGCCTGCCCGACCGGCGCGATGGCCGAGAAGGGCTGGGCGGTCGAGGAGATGACCAAGCAGCGGACGGTGGTCAGCCGCCTGACCTCGATGCGCGAGGGCTCGTGATGGACAAGGTCAAGATCGGCACCTGCTGGCTCGACGGCTGCTCTGGCTGCCACATGTCGCTGCTCGACATCGACGAGGCGATCGTCGCGGTGCTGCGCAAGGCGGACATCGTGTTCGGCCCGCTGGTGGACGCCCAGGAGTGGCCCGAGGGCGTGGACGTGGCCATCATCGAGGGCGCGGTCAGCAGCAAGGACGACGTGGAGCTGCTGCAGACCGCCCGAGCCCGGAGCCGCTACCTCATCGCCCTGGGCGACTGCGCGGTGACCGGCAACGTGCCGTCCATGCGCAACGGGATCCCGGTCCGCAAGCTGCTCGAGCGCGTGTACGTCGAGGGCGCCGACGTGTCCGCCGGCGTCCCCGCCGACGGCGTGCCCGCACTCAACCGCCAGGCGGAGCCCCTCCGCCAGACGGTCAAGGTGGACCTCCACGTGCCCGGCTGCCCGCCGCGGCCCAACGCCATCCTGATGGTCCTCTCCGAGCTCCTCGAGGGCCGCGAGCCGGACCTCGGGTCCAAGGTCCGGTTCGGGTGAGCGCCATGACCCCCAAGACGAAGGCGGCGCCCGTGGCCGAGCCCAAGATCCTCAAGATCAACCACGTGTCCCGCATCGAGGGCCACGCCACCATCACGATCCGGCTCGACGAGGCAGGCCGCGTCGACGATACCCAGTTCCACGTCACCCAGGTCCGCGGCTTCGAGAAGTTCGTCGAGGGGCGGCCCTACTACGAGATGCCGTCGATCACCTCGCGGATCTGCGGCATCTGCCCGGTGAGCCACCTGCTGGCGAGTTCGAAGGCATGCGACGCGATCATGGCCGTCCGGATCCCGACCGCTGCTGCGCGTGCCCGCGAGCTGCTCCACATGGCGCAGTTCGTCCAGAGCCACGCCCTGTCCTTCTTCCACCTGTCCGCGCCCGACCTCCTGCTGGGGATGGACTACGACCCCGCGAAGCGCAACGTGGCGGGCCTGCTCGAGGAGCACCCCAACGCGCTTCGGGACGGGATCGCCCTGCGCAAGTTCGGCCAGACGGTCATCGAGCGGCTGGCGAAGGAGCGCGTCCACCCGAGCTGGACCGTGCCCGGCGGCGTCAACGCGCCGGTGGACCCGTCGGTCCGCGAGAGGACGCTGGCGGAGCTGCCGGCCGCCCTGGCGATCGTCGAGCGGACGCTCGCGCTCTGGAAGAAGGCCGTTGACGGCTACCCCGCCGAGATCGAGGCCTTCTCCAACTTCCCCACGATGTACTGCGGCCTCGTGGGGCCGGACGGCTCGCTCCGCCTGTACGACGGCAACCTGCGCTGGATGGGAGCGGACGGGACACTGGTGGCGGACCAGGTCCGACCCGACGACTACGCCGCGCACATCGCCGAGGCCACGCTGCCGGACTCGTACCTCAAGGCGCCCTACTACCGGCCGATCGGCTACCCGGAGGGCATCTACCGCGTGGGCCCGCTGGCGCGGCTCAACGCCGCGGACCGGTGCGGGACGCCGCTCGCCGATGCGGAGCTCGCCGAGTACCGCGGGAGGTACGGGCGCATCGTCCAGAGCGGGTTCCACTACCACTACGCGCGACTGATCGAGACCCTCTACTGCCTCGAGCGGATGGGCCAGCTGCTGGACGACCCCGACCTGTGCAATCCGAAGGTGCGCGCCCACGCCGGCGTGAACAACCTCGAGGGCGTGGGCGTCATCGAGGCGCCGCGCGGCACGCTGATCCACCACTACAAGGTGGACGACAACGGCGCGATGACCTGGGCGAACCTGATCGTGGCGACGGGCCACAACAACCTCGCCATCGGCCGGGGCGTGCTGCAGGTTGCAAAGCGGTTCGTGGACGGGACGAAGATCCAGGAGGGGGCGCTCAACCGCGTGTCCGCCCTGGTCCGCGCGTACGACCCGTGCCTCTCGTGCTCCACGCACGTCCTGGGGCAGGCCGCGGTGGTCCTCCAGTTGCAGGGCCCCGACGGCGAGCTGCTCGACGAGGTTGGCACGGTCTGACCTCGATCCCCCAGACGAGACGGGGCCCTGGCGCTGGTGCCGGGGCCTCGCTGATTCCGGGGGCAGCCAAGATCTGGAGCCTACTCAGGTTCGATCCGCGTCTCGTCGATCCCCCGAGAAGCGAAGTGGGCACCGACTGCGCCCAGGATCGCGTCCGCCATCTGGGTGGCGTTTCGTGCGTCCTCCAGGGTGATCGTGTCGCCCTCATCCGGGTAGCGCGCCATGGTCTCGAGGTCGGCCAGCCATGCTAGGCCAGCGGCGTCGACCGGCGATCTGAAGTCGTGCGGGAGCTGCGCGGCCACCGCGTTCAAGTCGTGCGTCATCTCAAAAGGGGCGTCGTCGAGGAGGATGACCGCCTTCAGGGCCTTCTCGGCAGCCTGCTGGCCCAAGTAGCCGACGTTTCTGTTCGGCGTCCCCGTCCCGAGCAGTGCCACCGCACTGCCGAGGTCGCCACGGGCGAACGCAAGCCATCGGCAGGACTCAGCCTCGTAGTCGGGCGAGGACCTCTTCTGCCTAGGCGACATAGATGAGCACGCCCTCTCTGAGCGCCGTCGAGACGGCCGAGCCGACGACAGGCGAGGCTGCTTCAACCTCCGTGACGACGAGGATGTCCTTGTCCACGATCAGGTCGGAGAGCGCCGTGCGGATCGCCACCCTCCGCTCGCGCCGGTTGCCGTCCCCGTCGAACACCACGAGGAGGTCGATGTCGGAGAGCGGTCCGGCCTCGCCGCGCGCTTGAGAGCCAAACAGGATGATCCTCGATGGCGCGAACCGCTCGACGATCCTCCTCGTCATCTCCGGGAGATACCTGACGGCTCGCTCGGAAAGGCCGCCTGCGGCCCGGACCTGCCATCCCCCGGCCGCCATCGAGCGTCCGCACCCGATCAGGAGCGTGTTCAGCGTCGAGGCGCGCGGGTCTGTCTGCCCGCACTCGATCCGCGCAATCGTGCTCTGCGGTACGCCGGTCCGTTGCGCCAGGGCACGCTGCGTCAGGCCGGCGCGGTGCCGCTCTGTCCGCAGCACATCTCTCGCCTCCAACGCGGCAACCTCCACCCTGATAGCGAGTTCACTATCATAGAACGGCGATCTCGTGTCAAGCGCCGCCGGGGCCGACGCTCAGGGCCCAAAGAGGGCGGTCCGACCCAGCGAGTGTCACCTAACCTGTCACAACGTCGTGCGGTGCACCGTTGGGTCCCTGGCGCACGACCCTCCGCCTAGCTCCCCTTCCGCCGCGCGCAGCGCGTTCGCCTAGCCCGCCAGCACGTCGGCGTGGTCCACGACCGTCGCGGGCACACTGACCCGGAGCACCAGCACGAAGGCGATGACCAGCAGCGCAACCACGAGCAGCCACGCGCCCACGATCCCGGCGGCGCTGGCGACGATCCCGAGCACGAGGGGCGCGGCGAAGATCGACGAGCTCGAGGCGAGGGTGAGGCGTGCACTGGCGCGAACGGGCGCCCCGGACGCATGGGCGAGCGCGAGGCTGGCACCGAACGGGTAGATCGCCGACATGCCGAGGCCCCCGAGGAACAGGCCGAGCGTCGCCACCTCCGGTTGCCAGGCGGCCCACACGACCATCGCGCCGAGCGCGGAGACGGCCGTGCCGCCGCGCAGGACCTGAACCTGGCGGCGTGCGTCCATGTGTGCCAGCGACGCAACGAGGCGCCCCCCCACCATGCCCGCGACGAACGCGGACGCGAGCCCCGTGGCGGCGTCGGTGCTGATGCCGGTGCGGGTGGTGACCACCTGCGAGCCCCAGACCACGAACGAGAACTCGGCACCGATGCACAGCGCGAGGAACAGCCACGACAGCCAGAACTCGCGCGAGAGCGGCGGCTCGCCGGCGCCGTCGCTGGCCACCCGGTCGCGCGCCGGGGAGCCGGGCGTCACGAACGCGAGCGCGAGCAGGAGCGGCAGGGGCGCCAGCGTCCCGTACCACCAGCCGATCGACGTCGCGGCGACCGAGAGGATGACTGGCCCGAGGAGGCTGCCGCTCACTGACGCCAGGTTCGCCCGTGTCAGCATCTGCCCGCCGCGCGGGCCCTGCCCGAGCGCTCCGTTGACGTGCACCAGCATGCCGCCCGTCGCCGTGCCGAAGACGAAGCCGCCGGCAAGGGTGACGACGATGTTCGCGGGGGTGGCGAGGAGAACGTTGCCCAGGCCCATCACAAGGATCCAGCCGCGGATCGTGCGGGTGGTTCCGAACCGGTGATTGGCCCCGCGGGCGGCCGCCCCGCCCACGCCCATCCCCACCGCCATCAACGAGCTCGGCATCGCGGCCAGCCACGGGTCGACGTGCAGCGTGTCCCGCACGAATGGCGCGATGAAGCCCACGGCGTAGACGAGGAAGCCCTCGGCGGCCATGACCAGGTAGGCGGTCCAGATCAGGCGGCGCACGCCGGGACGGTCTCCTCGTCATCGGGCCCGGTGTGGGTCGGGCAGGGCGGCCCGCCCAGGGTCGGCACCCATTGTCGCCCGGACGCGCCCCGCGACGCGGCAGCACCCCGGCACGCGATCGGGCATTGTGGTGCCGATGCTGCACGATCCTGACGCCTCCCTCGATCTCGTCACGCTCCGCGCCCTCGCGCTCATGCTGGTCCGCGGCTCGGTGAACGGCACGGTGATGCCGTACGGAACCGTGATCCTGCTCGAGGCCGGGCTTGCCCCCGCGCTCCTCGGCCCGCTGGCCGCCCTGGGGGCCATCGCCACGCTGCTCACGGCGCCCACGTGGGGCAGGCTCGGCGACCGCCACGGCCGGCGGAGGATGCTCGCGCTGGCCTTCCTGGCGGCTGCGCCGGTCGCCGCGGCCCACGCCTCGGGCGTGGTGCCGGTGGTGGCCGTGGCCTACGTGGCCTGGGCCGCCCTCTCGTCAGCGTTCATCCCGCTCACGGACTCGCTGATCCTCGGACGGCTCCGCGGCGACCGGGCGCGGTTCGCACGGGTCCGGGTGGCCGCGTCCACGGCGTACATCGTGATGGTCGTTGCCATCGGGGCGCTGGTGTCCACCACGGTCGTCGGCTGGGCCGTGCCGGGGCTGGTCGGCGCCGGGGCGTGCCTCGTCGCCAGCGCGGTGGTCATGGCGCGTCTGCGCGGCGAGCTGCTGTCCGGCACGGGGATCGCGGTCGGCGGCGGGACCGGGCTCGTCGCGGGGATCCTGGCCGGCGTCCGACGCAACCGCTGGTTCCTCGTGGGCCTCGCCCTGGTCTTCTGCGGGTCCAATGCCCCGTCCATCTTCACCGGCCCGCGCGTCGCAGAGGTGGGCGGCAACGGCTGGGACGTCGGCCTCGCCATCGCCGCCGGCACGCTCGTCGAGCTGCCGGCCTTCCTCACCCTGCCGTGGCTGCTGCGCCTGTTCGGCGGCCAGCGGATGTTCGTCACGGGCGGCGTCCTGCTGGGCGTGGCCGGCATTCTCTCGGCGCTGGCGCCCACCCCCGAGCTGCTGATCGCGGCTCGCCTCCTGTTCGGCGCCGGGTACGCCTGGGTGGTGCTGCCGTCCTTGGCGGCGATCTCCGCGGCGGCCGAGCCGGGCGAGCACGCGGCGTCGGCGGCGCTCCATTTCGCGGCCCAGGCGGGCGGGTCGCTGCTCGTGGCGATCGCCGGCCTGCCGCTGGTGGCGATGACGGGCTCGGTGGCGGCGGTCCTGGCGGCGGCGGCCATCGTGGCGCCCATCGGCGCGGTGATCGGGCTGCGGGCCTGGCCTCGCGCGGCTGGACCGCTGACGCCCGCGGGGGCCGTCGCATGACCGGCCTATAGGGTCTGGTCGATCCGTTCGAGGGAGATCGCCGGGATGACGCGGCTCGTCTTCTGCTCGTAGTCGGCGAAGCCCGGGTGCTGCGCCTTATGCGCGGCCCACAGGCGCTCGCGGTCTGGGCCCTCGGTGAAGACGTGGGCGTGCGCCTTGGCGCCGCGCGCAGATTCTTGCGCGATCAACGACTTGGCGCGAGCCAGGCCGTCCTCAGGCGACGCCACCGGCGGACCCAGCCGCGGCGGTGGCCCGGGCCGTGCGCCACTCCGCCGGCGCCTCCGTGCCGTGTGCGGCAGCGAACCGGGGCAGGGCCGATGCCACGAACATCACGGCCCACGCCGGGAAGCCGATGCCCTCGGCCAGGACGGTGGCGCCAGAGAGGGCGAAGCCGCCCGCCGAGAACGCTGCAGCGTTGCGCACAGTGAACGTCGCCTGGGCGGCCACGAGCGCTGGGCCGGACGTGAGGCGGAAGAGCCGCTCCGCCTGGGCGAGCACCGTGGCCTGGTAGCCGACGGCGCTGATCGTGACGGCGGCGAGCAGGATGGCGCCCGCAGCCCCGTTGCCCGGGAAGGCCGCCAGGCACAGCACCATGCCCGTGCCACGGAGCGCGTAGGCAGAACGGAGCAGCCGCGACGAGGAGACCTGCGCCAGGATTGCGCCCAGGACGCCCGACGTCAGCAGCGAGGCGAGCGCCCACACCCCCGAGAGCACCACGGCGAAGCCGGGCGCCATGCCCAGCACCGACACGGCGAACACGCCGAAGTACGGCGTGAGGCCGACGCCCGCGGCGTTCCACGTGGCCGCGCGCAGGAACGAGCGCAGCGCGGGCGTGGACGGAACGGCCGCCTCGGCCCTCGGGATCGTCACCCGGCCGGGGTGCGGCAGGTGGGCGATCGTGCGGACCAGCGGCAGCGACGCCGCGAAGCCGAGCGCGAAGAACGCGACATAGAGCCAGCTCGCGACGGCGGCACCGACCGTGGCGAGGAGCACGCCCGCAGGCAGGAGCAACACGGCCGAGGCGCCAGCCGTCAGGCCCATCATCTTGGGTGTGACACTGCGGCGCTGCGCGTCGGGCAGGACGATGGCCAGCCATGCGAACAGCGTCGACTCGGCCACCAGCGCCCCGGAGTTAGCCACCAGGACGATGAGCGCGATGAGCGCGATGGCAGCCCCGCTCGAGAGGGCGTGCAGGGCGACGCCCGCCGCCACCAGCGCGTAGAGCAGGCCGCGCGTCTCGGTGGCTGCGGCCAGCACGACCGTGATGCCGCGCAGGTTGCCGTCGGTGCGGCGGAGGACTGCGGGCAGGAACCCCTGGGCTGCCGAGCCCAGCACCGGGAGCAGACCCACGAACGTGACGAACGCCGGGTGGGCGCCGAGCACGAGCAGGAA
>JBBIIL010000027.1:21227-25735 GCA_037446495.1 Chloroflexota bacterium
CGCGAGGGGTCGGTCGGAGCGATACTCGCTGCGCCATGCCCCTTCGACTGACCCTGCTCTTCGACGCCGACGACACCCTGTGGGCCAACAACATCCACTTCGAGCGAGCCATCGAGGCGTGGCTCGAGGTGGTGATCAACGGAGCGTGGACGCCGGACGCCGCCCGCGCCGAGCTCGACCGAATCGAGGAGGCGAACTTCACGAGCCGCGGCGTGAGCACGTCGGCGTTCGGGGTGCACCTCCGACTCGCCGCCGGGGCGATCCTCCCGGCCCACGCGCTGCCGGCCGCGGTCCCCCGGATCGCGGCGATCGTGGACGCGATGCCGCGCGGCACCGTGACCCCGTTCGAGGGCGTGAGCGAGACGCTCGACGTACTGGGCGCCCGGCACGTCCTGGGCCTGGTGACCCGCGGCGACCCGGCGGAGCAGTGGGCCAAGATCGACGCGTCGGGCATGCGCCGCCACTTCGCGCACATCGCGGTCGTGGAGCACAAGGTCCCGGCCACCTATCGCGAGCTCGTGACGCGCTGGCGGTTGGACCCGGCGTCAACGGTGATGATCGGCAACTCGCCGCGCTCGGACATCGTGCCGGCTCGGGCGGCCGGGCTTCGTGCCGTGCTCGTCAGCCACGCGTCCACGTGGCGCCTGGAGCGCGCCGACCTGGACCCGGACGACCACGGCGTCGTCCGCGTGGGCCGGTTCGCAGAACTTCTCGACCTGTTCTAGCGGCAACGCCGCGGGCGGGCTGCCACGTGAAACCCGAGGACGTTCTCGGCGCTCAGGGGGGTTGACGCCGCGGGGCGGATGACAGCCGGGGAAGCATGGGAACGGTCTCATCCCGCTCTCAGTCGGGCCCAACACCATCCCGGCACGATAGGGTGTGCGCACCCGCTCACGCCTGCCGCCCGCCGCACCCAAGGGGGACTGCCCAGCTCGATGCCGCCGAACGAACGCCTCCTCTCCGGCCCGCCGCTAGACGGCCGCGCCGAATCGCTCGCCAAGCACAACGCCCGCCTGGGCAGCCTCCCCGACGTGCCGGCCGGCCCCATGATCGCGGCGCTCGAGGCCTCGGGGCTGCTCGGGCGGGGCGGGGCTGGCTTCCCGGTGGGCCGCAAGTGGCGCGCCATCGCACAGCAGGAGGACGGCGAGACCCCCGTCATCGTCGCCAACGGGGCAGAGGGCGAGCCCGAGAGCGCGAAGGACCGCGTCCTGATGGCACACCGCCCGCACCTCGTGATCGACGGGGCGCTGCTCGCGGCCCGGACGCTCGGCGCAGACCGCGTCGAGCTCTACCTGGGGCGCGAGCACACGCAGGCCGTGCGCGTTATGAAGGCCGCGGTCGAGGAGCGCCTCAAACACGATCGCAAGCTGCTCCACGTCATCGAGGCGCCAGTCGGCTACGTCGCAGGCGAGTCCACCGCAGTCGTGCACTACGTCAACAGCAAGGACGCGCGACCGGTGACCACGCCGCCGCGCATGTCCGAGCGTGGCGTGCGCAATCGGCCCACCCTGGTCCAGAACGTGGAGTCGCTCGCCCAGGCGGCGCTGGTCGCGCGGTACGGACCCGACTGGTTCAGGGAGCGCGGGCGCGGCAAGGATCGCGGCACGGCGCTCGTCACCATCGCCGGTCCAGTCGAGCACGAGGGAGTCGCCGAGATCGACCTCGGGACGCCGCTCTCGGAGCTGGTCGAGTTGGCAGGCGGCCTCACGGGCACGCCGCAGGCCGTGCTGATCGGCGGCTACTTCGGCACCTGGGCGTCCATCGGGACGGCTTGGGACCTAGCCCTCGAGCCTGAGTCGCTCAAGGCTGCGGGCTTCACGTTCGGCTGCGGACTGGTCCGCCTCCTCGACGCCAGGAGCTGCGGCGTGGACTACAGCGCTCGGATCATGGACTTCCTCGCTGCGGGCTCCGCCATGCAGTGCGGCCCCTGCAAATACGGGCTCGCCGACCTGGCTGGCGCGAGCGGGCGGGTCGCCGCGTTTGGCGCCAAGCCAACCGACCTCTACGACATCGAGCGCTGGTGCGGCCTCGTGACCGGGCGCGGCGCCTGCCGCCACCCCGACGGCGCGGCCCAGCAGATGAGCACCGCGCTGGCGGTCTTCGCCGACGACTTCGCCAGCCACGCCGACCACCGCCGGTGCCTCGCTGTCGGCGCCACCGTGGGGGCCCGGCGATGAGCGTCGAACCCAAGCTGAAGATCGACTGGATCGCCTGCAACGGATATGGCGTCTGCGAGGCGGCCGCGCCCGACCTGATCGTGCTCGACGACTGGGGCTACCCCATCCTGCCCGACGGCGTCATCCCGCGCGACCTGGTCAGGCAGGCGAAGAAGGCGGTCAACGACTGCCCGATGGTCGCCCTGTCCTGGGAAAGCAAGGGGACCCTCACGGGCGGCCGGCTCGGGCGGCTGCGGAGTCGCGGATCGGGCCGCTAGGCCTGCTCAGGCCACATGCGCGCTGGAAGTGCGGCCGAGTTGGGCTTCCGCGGATCATGCCGCACCCGGAGCGGGCACGCTCGGCCGAACTCCAAGCGCCGAGGGCATACTGGCACCTCGAAGGAGACTCCAGCCCGTGCCCAACATCCTCCAGCACCTGCCCGTCGGCGAGCGCGTAGGCATCGCATTCTCGGGCGGACTCGACACCAGCGCCGCGCTCCACTGGATGCGCGAGCACGGCGCGATCCCGTATGCCTACACCGCGCACCTGGGCCAGCCCGACGAGGCCGACTACGACGCCATCCCGCTCAAGGCCCTGCACTACGGCGCCGAGCGCGCCCGCCTCATTGAGTGCCGGCCGCAGCTGGTCGCGGAGGGGATCGCCGCGCTGCAGACCGGCGCTTTCCACATCTCGACCGCGGGACAGCTGTACTTCAACACCACGCCCCTCGGCCGCGCGGTCACCGGCACCATGCTGGTCTCGGCGATGCAGGAGGACGACGTCAACATCTGGGGCGACGGGTCCACCTACAAGGGCAACGACATCGAGCGGTTCTACCGCTACGGGCTCCTCGTGAACCCCGGGCTCCAGATCTACAAGCCGTGGCTCGACCAGCAGTTCATCGACGAGCTGGGCGGGCGCGCCGAGATGTCCGCCTACCTCGACGGCGCCGGGCTCGAGTACAAGATGAGCGCCGACAAGGCCTACTCGACCGACTCGAACATCCTCGGCGCCACCCACGAGGCCAAGGACCTCGAGTTCCTCGAGCGAGGCGTGTCGATCGTCACCCCGATCATGGGCGTGGCGTCGTGGCGTGCCGATCTGGAGGTGCCCGCGGAGACCGTCCGCGTGGGTTTTGACGACGGCGAGCCCGTGACGCTCAACGGTGCGTCCTTCGAGAGCCGCCTCGCGCTGTTCACCGAGGCGAACATCATCGGCGGGCGCCACGGACTGGGCGTGTCGGACCAGATCGAGAACCGGATCATCGAGGCCAAGAGCCGCGGCATCTACGAGGCGCCGGGCATGGCGCTGCTGTACGTCGCCTACGAGCGGCTGGTCACCGGCATCCACAACGAGGACACGATCGACCAGTACCGCTCCAACGGGCGGCGCCTCGGTCGGCTCCTCTACCAGGGACGGTGGTTCGACCCGCAGGCGCTCATGCTCCGGGAGACCGCCCAGCGCTGGGTCGCGCGGCCGATCAGCGGCGAGGTCACGATCGAGCTGCGGCGCGGCAACGATTACTCGATCGTGGACACCACCAGCCCGAACCTGACGTACCACCCGGAGCGCCTGACGATGGAGAAGGGCGACGAGGTGTTCTTCACGCCGCAGGATCGCATCGGCCAGCTGACGATGCGCAACCTCGACATCGCGGATACGCGCGAGAAGCTGATCGTGTACCACCGCGTGGGCCTGATGGGCACCAACCGCGAGGACGGTCTGCCGCTGCTCCCGGCGTCGGCGCCTGAGCCCGCCGGCGGGGACGAGCCGAGGACGGCCCCGGAGGGCTGACGGGCAGGTTCAGGGGCAGGGGCAGGGCAGGTCGGCCTCCGTGACCGGCGGGTTCGGCAGCCGTCACGGACGCGCGGCGAACCGAGGAGAACGGTAACAACGCCGCCCCTCGTTCGTTGCTGTTCGGCGAATGGGCATGACGCCAAGCAGGAGCGACCACCCCGCCGCCATCCCAGGGAGCCGCACATGATCGGCATCCTCCCCGCCGCCCTCATCGCCAAGGCCGCCGCCGCCGTCGGTGGGGTCGCGCTCATCGCCTCGATCGCCGTCACCGGCGTGGCCGGCATGACCGGCGGCTCCGTGTCGCCCGCAGTGGGCGACCTCGACCAGATCAGGCTCCGTGACATCGACCAGGACCAGACGCAGGGACGCGACCGGGTCGACGTGGTGTCGCTGGCCGTGTCGTCGAGCGGCGACGCGGACCTGGACCGCGACCGCGACCGCATCCGCGACCTCGACCGCGACTGCGACTGCGACCTCGATTGCGACGCGGACCGGGACCGCGATCGGGTTGGCACCAGCGGTGCCGCCGCCAGCATCGCGGTCACCACAGCCAGC
>JBBIIL010000027.1:25835-39829 GCA_037446495.1 Chloroflexota bacterium
CCAGCAGCGGGTCGGGGTGGATCGTGACCTTGGCCCCGTGGATCGGGACGCGTGCGCACGTGGCACCGCGATCGAAGCCCGACCACCATGTGCGCAGCGTCCTCCGGTGCTCGACTGACGCCCCGGCCATGTTCGTCGGCACACAGGTGACCGAGCGCACGAGATGGACGGCGACCCCCTGGACGACGCCACTGTGGACGGCCTGGTTGGCCGTGCCGCTGCTGGCGACGCCCTGGCATTCGCGGAGATCTACGACGCCTACGCCCCTCGGGTTCGGCGGTTCCTGCGCCATCAGACCGCCGACATCGACCTGGCCGAGGAGCTCCTTCAGCGGACGTTCGTGAAGATGATCGAAGCACTTCCGCGGTACCGCCAGCGTGGCCTGCCCTTCGGGGCATGGGTCTTCCGGATTGCCCGGAACGCCCTGATCGACCACCGCCGCACGTCGCATCCGGCCGTGTCGCTGGATGTCGCGGCGGACTTGGCGGACGACCGCTCCGCGGCTGCCGGGGATCCCGTCCTGGCCGCGGAGCGGGCCGACGACCGGGCTCGGCTCTGCACCGCGCTCGACAAGCTGCCGCCCGACCAGCGCGACGTCCTTGTCTGGCGATTCTTCGCGAACCTGACGCCCGCCGAGACCGCCGCGCTCATGGGCCGCAGCAATGGGGCGGTGAGGATCCTCCAGCACAGGGCCCTGGCCAGCCTCCGGCGTCACCTGGGTCGGGCCGATGCCTCGCTCGGACCTGCCCCTGCCCCGATCGGGGGTGATGTCCCGTGATCCGCCCCGTCGAGTGGCTGCGCGACCGAGTCGCGCGAACCCGCGCCGATGTCGACTGGGATGACCGCGACGTCGAGGACATGGCGGCGATGGTTGCCCGTCTCGCTGCCGCCGCGGACGCCCTCGCCCCCCGGGCAGCGGCGAGCCGATCGGCGGTCCTCGGCGCGTTCGCCGCCGCGACGTCGAACACACAACACCAGGGTGCCCCCGGTCGTGCCCTCCCCGGGGCCGGTGCGGTGCCCGGAATCCGCCGAGGCGGGCGTCGCCCGGCCCTCATTCTCGTCCTGGCCGGCCTGTTCGTCCTGGCGAGTGAGGGGACCGTGGCGGCGGCCGCCCCAGGCGGACCCCTGTACGCCGCGCGCATTGCCGTCGAGGGCGTGTTCCTGCCGTCAGATCCCGCAAGTCGTGCGACGGCACAGCTCGGGCGGATGGCTGCACGCGTCGCGGAGGCCGAGCAGGCCGCGCGGCGGGGCGACGAGGCGGGGACGGCCGCCGCGCTCCTCGAGTACGCACGGATCGCAACCGAGACAGCCGCCGGGACGGCTGCGGATCCCATGACCGACGGCCAGCTCGCCGTGAGGGTGCGCGCCCAGCTTGCGTCCATCGCCGGGATCGATGCCGGCGACCCGGCACTCGTCAGCGCCAGGACTGAAGTGCGGCTCGCGGCCGGGCTGCTGCTCGTCGCTCTCAACCAGCCCGCTGATGGAGCCGAGCCCAGCGCCGGCCCCCAGCTATCCGGACCGAGCGACGCTGCGGCCGGCTCGCCGACACCCGCCGGAACGAGCCCGAACGGCACGCCGGCGACCGCGCTTCCCGTCCCGTCGGCGCCCGTCGCGCCGTCGTCGTCAGGCGGGACGGGACATCCGGGCGGATCGTCGGACTCGGGCGGAGCTCCGCCCGCGGGCGGCTCGGCGGGCCCTGCCGGGTCCGCAAGGCCCGCGCCGACGGCAGGCAGCACCACTCAGACGGCCGACAGTCCGACGCCGACAGCCGTCAGCCCGACGCCGCCGCCAACGCCCCGTGCCACCCAGAACGGCCCGGCGGGATCGGGCGGCGGTTCTGGGTCGCCGTCACCACACGTGGACACCGGTGGGCGATGACGTCGGGAGCCCCGACACACGGTCGGGGCTCCCGACGGTTCGAGCACGGCCCAAGGTGAGGGCCGTGCCGGAGGACGAGGTGGCTGGCGCTACTTGCGGCCGCCTCCACCACTGGCCTTCACGAGGACGTCGATGTAGGTGAGGTTGTTCACCGCGTCGACGACGGCCGTGGCGACGCCCTCGGTGGGCGGGGTGAACCCCGTCGCCGCGTTGGCGATCGTGCCGAGCGCCAGGTTCACGCCCGAGCCGGTCGGGAGGTAGAAGGTGATCCGGTAGTAGCCCTGGCTGGTTGGCTTCCAGCCGCCCGACGAGGCGCCGAAGACGTACTTGCCACCGACATTGAGCTCAGGGGCGAAGCTGACCGCGACCTGGGCTGGCGTGGTGCCTGTCGAGGTGACCCAGTGGTCGGTACTCCACATCAGATCAGTCGGCGCGGATGACCCCAGGTACTGGATCCCGAGCTTGGGCTTAGCCGAGATGACCGTCGCGTAGCTGCTCGGGTAGGTGGTGGCGTTGGTGCCCTGGAGCTCATTGGAGCTGCTGGGGTACTCCAGCAGGCCCATCGTGTAGGCGGTCATCGGCGTGTCGAGCGCCTTGAACAGCACCATCTCGATGCGGAACGGCGACCGGAGCTTCGGCGAGACCGACTCCATGTTGTCGCTCCAGTCGATGTACGTGACATCGACCTGGCCCTGGTTCGCGAACTCGGCCTGCCAGCGGTTCTCGGTCACCTTCTGCGAGAACCACGGACCGCTCGCCTGTGCGACCGCGATTTCGTCCGCCGTGAGCCCGGGGTAGGTGCCCGCGTAGGCGACCGTGAACGTGGGCGCTGCCGCGGGCGTGATCGCGAAGCCGTCCACCGCCAGCGCGGGGAAGGAGAGGTTGTTGGTGGCCGTGGTCTCGCCGCCTCCCGGACCCTTGGCGACTGCACCAGCCGGGATGGCCAGCGCGCTGGCCATGGCGAGTGCGGTCAGTCCCACCAGACTCGGCCTGCGGTTCATCGACGCCCTCCTCGGGCCGGTCGCCGACGTCCAGGGCGGCGGCCGTCGCCCTTGTGAATTCGGGCACCGGCGCATCACGTCGGTGAGCGGTCGCGCCGTCCGGCGCGACAGCCTAGATGGTCGGCGTCACCGCGTCTGGTGTCGTCACCGGAACGGGTGATTCCGACGGCCCGCGACCGAATTGGTGGGGGCAGATGTCAGCCGGCGTGAGGCAGCCCGCATGGAGCGCGGCCCGGACCGCGTCCGTCCGACCCCGGACGCCCAGCTTGGCGTACAGGTGGGTCAGGTGCGTCTTGACGGTGTTCGGCGACACGCACAACCGGCGGGCCATCTCCTCGACGGTCACCCCGGTCGTCGCGAGGCGCAGGATCTCCAACTCTCGGGGCGTCAGAGTCTCGGTCGGCGGTTGGGCGAGCGCAGGCTCGGCCAGCCGCCGCACGGCTACGGGCGTCCAATCGTGCAGCGCGGGGTGGTTCGACCCGTCGGCCGACGGCGGCGTCCGCGCGCGGACCGCGAGGTCGACCAGCCAGATCGAGACGGCGCCCACGAACAGGTAGGCCGTCAACTGGATGTACGCGCTCGGGAGGCGGCTGGCCGCGTCCCCGGTCGCGAGCGAGGCGGCGGCGGCAACGCCAGCTCCCAAGGCGAGGCCGACAAGGGCGGGCTTGGGCCCCAGCAACAGCACGGTCGTGAGGACGGCCGCCAGCCCCACCAGCAGATGGGTGCCGTGGTCGAGCTCAAGGACGGCGGTCTCAAGCAGCACGGCCACGCCGACCAAGGCGCTGAGCACAGCCGGATGCCATCCCGAACGCCGCGACCAGGAGACCGAAAGACGACCGACCGATGCGTCGTCCAACGTCATCATCGTCTGCGCCCTTCCCCGTGACTCGACGGGAATCTCCACCGCTGTCGCGGCCGGCGCAAGTCCCGAAGGTCACGACGGCGGGGCGACGGCACGCGGGTCCGCCGCAGGCGACCGGAGGCGGACCCGGGTGCTACGCCGCCAGGTTCACCACCACCCACATCGCCATCACGCCGCCGACCGTGCTCGCGATCGTCAGCAGCGTGGGGTGCGAGGCGTGCGCCTCAGGCAGGATGTCGGACACCGCTAGGTACAGCAGGAAACCGGCGAAGAAGCCCAGATACACGCCGAGCACCGTCGGCGGGATCGTGATGAACAGGGTGAGCGACGCGCCGACGACGGGCGCCACGGCGTCGAGGATCAGGAGGGTGAGGGCTCGGCGGCGGTCGTTCCCGTAGAGCGAGGTGATCGTGTAGGTGTTGAAGCCGTCCGCGAAGTCGTGGGCGATGACCGCGAGCGCCACGACGATGCCCACGCTCGTCCCGGCCTGGAACGCCGCGCCGATCGCGAAGCCGTCCATGGTGCTGTGCAGGACGAGGCCGCCCGCGGCCAGCAGGCCGACAGTCGGCTCGTGGTGGTGCGCGAGATACTCCGCCTCGTGGCCGCGGTGGACCGCGATCGAGCGTTCGAGCATGTGCAGGACGAGGAATCCGGCCACGAACGCCGCGAACGGCGCCGGGACGTGCATCAGGAGCTGCGGCGCCTGGGCGAGCGCCTCGGGCAGCAGGTCGAACCCCACCACGCCGAGCATGATTCCGGCGGCCAGGCCCAGCACGAGGTGGCGCCGGTCGCGCACGCGGAGGGCGGCCCAGCCGCCGAACAAGGTGGTGACGAGGGATCCGAGGGAGACGAGGACGGGCACGGGCTGAACTCAGTTCTGGGGGGTCGAGCGATCGGTCCCGAGGACCGGCGCCGTGATTGCTGCGGGCTGAGGCGCCCGGTCGAGGAACAGGATCGCCACCAGCCCCAGCAGGACGGCTGTGCCGAACACGACGAGGCCCACCTGGATGCCGGCCACCTCGGCGATGCCGCCGAGGAGCAGGGCGCCGATCGGGGTGGTGCCGCCCATCAGCAGCGTGAACAGGCTCATGACCCGGCCGCGGTACGCATCGGTCGCCGCGAGCTGCAGGCGGGTGTTCGCGCTCACCGAGGCGGTGACGCCGGTCAGGCCGCCGAGGAGCATGATCGCCATGCTGGCGCCCCAGAACGGTGAGATCCCCAGCGCGATCAGCACGCCACCGAGGCCGAACCCGCCGATCAGGAACCGGCGCTCCGTGGCGCCGCGGCTGCGCATCAGGGCGATGCCCGCCGCCAGGGAGCCGACGCCGAAGGCGGCCTGCAGCGCCCCGAGCCCCGTGGGTCCGGCGCCCAGGGCGACCGTCAGCAGGGGGGTGGCGACCGACCAGTTGAAGCCGAGGAGGCCGACGACGCCGAACAGGGCGAGGATCCGGCGGATGCTGCGTGTGCCCAAGGCGTAGCGCAGACCGTCGCCGATCTCGGCGGTGATCCGGGAGGGCGCGGCCAGTGGATCCGCCCCTTCGCGGGCGCGCGGCGGCCGGGCGTGGGCGGGTCGGATGACGAACAGGACCGCAATCGCGGGCAGGAAGCTCGCCGCGTTGAGCATCAGCGTGAGGCCGACCCCGAACAACGCCACGAGGACGCCGCCGACGGCACCGCCCAGCAGACGCGCGACGTTGAACTGGATGCTGTTGAGCGCCACCGCGTTGCCGACCAGTTCGCGCCCGACGATCTCGGGCACGAGCGACTGCTGGGCCGGCATGCCGAAGGCGTTCGTGAGCCCGAGCATCAGCGCAAGGACGCCGACCTGCCAGTACTGGACATGGCCGGACAGCACGAGCAGCCCGAGCACGAGCGCCTGGAGCATGGCCCCAATCTGGGTGGCGATGAGCAGCTTGCGGCGCGGCAGCCGGTCGGCGATGACGCCGCCAAGCAGCGGGAAGACGAGCATCGGCAGGAACTGGAGCGTGGTGATGGTTCCCAGCGCGACGGCCGAGTTGTCGGTGAGCTTCAGGACGAGCCAAGCCTGGGCGAGGGTCTGCGCCCACGTGCCGATGCCCGACACCAGCTGGCTCGACCAGTACCAGCGGTAGGCGGGCACGGCGAACGCGGGCGGCAGGCTTCGGCTGTGGCCGACCATGGGGGAGGGCCCGGTCGCCGGGCTGTTCTCAGCCACGAGGAGCCTCCTCGGCCGAGTCGTCCGCCGCGGCGGTGAGGGCCGCGATCCCGGCCTCCAGCCGGTCGAAGGTGCGCAGCATGGCGGCGATGTCGCCCTCGGAGACCATGGACTCGAGGGTGGCGGCCCACGCCTGCGCCCGCTGCTCGAGCACGAGCGCGAGTGCGCGACCGGCATCGGTGGGCTCGAGGACGCGGAGCCGCCGGTCGGCCGAGGCGGCGCACGAGCAGATGAGCCCGCTGGTCTCGAGGCCGTCCGCGAGCCGTTTCGCGTTCATCGGGTCAGTGCCGAGCGTGCGGGCGAGCTCGCGCAGGCCCGAACCCGGCCGCTCGACCACCGCCCGGAGCGCGCTTGCCTGCGCACTGCTCAGGGCGAGGTCCGCGATCCGCGCCTGCCAGGCGCCCCGAATGGCCCGGTGGACGCGCCCGAGGCGGAACCCGAGCCCTGCCTCCAGCCGGGATGATGTGCCGGCGCCCGGTGTGGGCACCAGAGAAGTCGTAGTCATAACTACAAGATACCACGTCGCGGCTGAGAGGCGGTGCGGAGTGGCAACTCGTCTTACGATGGGGCCATGCACCCCGGTTCGGAACGGCTTGGCGGTGTGCCGACCGGAGCCCGTTCGCGTCTCGGGGATCCGCGGCTGGTGCTCGCCGGGCTCATCCTCCTCGTCTCGCTCGCCGCCTGGCTGCTCGGCACCGCGCTCCCGGTGCTCGGGCCGGCCGTCGTGGCGCTCCTCGTCGGCGCCCTCGTCCGTGGTCTCGTGCCCGTCGACGGCTCCACGTTCGCGCCGGCGCCCGCGATCGGCACGCGCCTGCTGCAGATCTCGATCGTGGCGCTCGGGCTCTCGGTGGATACCGGCGAGGTGCTGCGCGTGGCCGGGACCTCGCTGCCGGTGATGCTCGGGACGCTGGCCGTGGGGCTCGTCGGGATCACGCTCCTCGCCCGGGCACTCGGCGTGGCGATGCCGGTCAGCGCCCTCCTGACGGTCGGCACGTCGATCTGCGGGGCCTCGGCGATCGCCGCGGTCGCGCCGGTCATCGGCGCCTCGGGAGCGGAGATCGCCTACGCGGTCTCGGTCATCTTCGTGTTCAACATCACGGCCGTCGTCACCTTCCCGGCCATCGCCCATGCCGTCGGCTTCGCCCCGCAGTCCTTCGCCATCTGGGCTGGGACGGCCGTGAACGACACGTCGTCGGTCCTGGCGGCCGCGTTCGCGTTCGGCTCGGGAACGGCCGCCTACGCCGCCGTGGTCAAGCTGTCCCGGACCTTGATGATCCTGCCCATCACCTTGGGCATCGCCGTCTTCTCGGCGCGGGGTGGTGACGCCGGGGTGCTGACACGGGCCCGCACTGCCCTGCGGCGCGGGCTGCCCTGGTTCATCGTGGCCTTCGTCGGCGCGTCGCTGCTGAACACCGCGGGGCTGATCCCGGCCACGGTCGCCCACGATTCGGCCACCGTGGCGCAGATCGGGACGGTCCTCGCGCTGGCGAGCGTGGGGCTGGGCACGCATCTCGACAGCTTCCGTCGCGCTGGTCCGCGGCCGCTCCTGCTCGGGCTCGCGGGCTGGGTCCTGGTCGCCGTGACGAGCCTGGTCCTGCAGAGCGTGACGGGCCTGCTCTGATCGACGGCCGAGGCGCTGGGGAGCGCGGGCGGGTGCGTGCTAGGCTCGCGAGTATTGTTGAAGGGAGTGCGCGCACCGCGTGAAGGTCGAGATCTGGTCGGACGTCGTCTGCCCCTGGTGCTACATCGGCAAGCGCCGGTTCGAGCGTGCTCTGGCCCAGTTCGAGGAGCGCGATGACGTCGACGTCGAGTGGCGCAGCTTCCAGCTGAACCCCGACCAGCCGAGGGGCGCCGTCGACGACCACGCCGCGTACCTCGCCAAGAAGATGGGCGCCACGCCGGAGCAGATCGAGCAGATGAACGAGCGCGTGGTCGGCCTGGCCGCAGCCGAGGGCCTCGAGTACCACTTCGAGACCTACCGGGTGATCAACACGATTGACGCGCATCGCCTCCTGCACCTCGCCAAGGCGCACGGCCTGGGCAACGCAGCGCACGAGCGGCTGCTGCGAGCGCAACTCGTCGAGGGGCAGCACCTTGAGGACCACGCGACGCTGACGCGACTCGCGGGTGAGATCGGGCTTGACGAGGCCGAGGCGGCAGAGGCGCTGGTGAACGGCAGGTACTCCGATTCCGTGGCGCTCGACTTCGAGGAGGCCCGCGCGCTGGGCATCAACGCCGTGCCGTTCTTCGTGCTCGACCGCAAGTACGGGATCTCGGGTGCGCAGCCGTCCGAGGTGTTCCTCGCCGCGCTACGCCAGGTCCGCGACGAGGCCGCCGTCGAGGCCTGACCGGCCCAGGCCGCCTGGCGGGCCTGCGTCCCGGGGAGCCGAGCCCGGCGCCTTTTCGCTCCTTGCGAACAACCGCGCGTCCCGGGGCCCCCCGAACCGCTGAGAACGCCCCGGCAGCGCCCAAGAGGCGCGTTTTGCGGGCACGGGGGGGCCGGGGACGCTGATCCGGCCCCGTCCAGTCCGGAAGGAGGCGTCGAATCCTCGCGTGTAGCCCCGACCTGTTCGCACCTAGCGAAGAGGCGCGACGGCGGCCGGGCGCGACGGGACGCGGGCGCGACGACGGCCCGGCGGTCCGTGGTGCCGGAACCGGCTCAGTACCGCGGCAGCGACGGGTCGATGCGGGCCGCCCAGGCGTCGACGCCGCCCGAGAGGATCTGCAACCGTCCGAAGCCGGCGTGGCGCATCGCCTGATAGGCCTGCGCGCTGCGGGTCCCGTGGTGGCAGGAGAGCGTGTAGGTCTGGGCGGTGTCCAGCTCGTGGAGCCGCGCGGGCAGCTCGCTCAGCGGGAAGGTGATGGCGCCCGGGATCTGCACGATTGCGGTCTCGTGCACCTCGCGCACGTCGAGGAGCGTGAAGGGCTCGCCGTCCCCTCGTCGCCGCGCGAACTCGTCCACGGAGATCGCCGGGATGCCACGCTCGTCCAGCTCGGCCTCCTCGCCGCGGACACCGCAGAAGAGCTCGTAGTCGATGGGCGCCGTGACCGACGGGTTCGGCCCGCACACGACGCAGTCCGGGTCGCGGCGGATCTTGACCTCGCGGAGCTCGAACGCAAGCGCGTCGAACATCGCCAGACGGCCGACGAGCGAGTCGCCGATGCCCAGGATCAGCTTGATCACCTCGAGCGCCTGAAGCGAGCCCACGATGCCCGGCAGCACACCCAGCACGCCGCCCTCGGCACACGACGGCACGAGGCCCGGGGGCGGCGGCTCCGGGAACAGGCACCGGTAGCACGGACCATCCGGCGCGCCGAACACGCTGACCTGGCCGTCGAAGCGGAAGATGCTCGCGTAGACGTTCGGCTTGCCCGTCATCACCGACGCGTCGTTGACGAGGTAGCGGGTCGGGAAGTTGTCGGTGCCGTCCGCGACGATGTCGTACTGCCGGAATAGCTCGAGGACGTTCGCGCTGTTGAGCCGCAGGCTGTGCGGGACGATCGTCACGTCCGGGTTGAGCGCGCGCAGTCGCTCGCCCGCCGCCTCGAGCTTCGGGCGCCCCACATCCGCCGTCGCGTAGAGCACCTGGCGCTGAAGGTTGGTGAGGTCCACCGTGTCGAACTCGACCACGCCGATCGTCCCCACGCCAGCCGCAGCAAGGTAGAGCGTCAGCGGGGAGCCCAGCCCGCCAGCGCCGATGCAGAGCACCCTGGCCGCCTTGAGCCTGCGCTGCCCCTCGAGCGTGACCTCGGGCATGATCAGGTGGCGGCTGTAGCGCAGGATCTCCTCGTTGCCCAGCGAGACGTCGCGCGGGGCGGTCACCGCACGGCCGACGGGGAGCGAGGACGTTCTTGGGTCATGGCGGGGCGCCTTCCATCGGGCTATTGTCTCGCGCCGGCTGCGCGCTGGCGAGCGTCGCCGTCCGGACGGGTCCACGGCCGGCGTCGCCGTTTGGCCGGGTCCGATGATGCGTCTGTGCAACGCCGCTGACCAGGTGCGTGGCGACGACAACCGAGAAGTTGCTGGGCGGACGGGATTCCGTTCCCGTCTGCCGTCGGCACGACCGCCCCTACGCGGTGAGGACCGTGTCGCGCCGCTCCAGAACGGTGGCCAGCAGCGCCTCGGCATGACCCCGGGACGCCCGCGCGGTGTCTGACCCGACGGCATCACGCGCCACCTGCTCGAGTTCCTCGTCAGTCGCCAGCCGCAGCGCAAGCCGAACCGCGTCGAGCGCGGCCGCGTCCATGCTCAGCTCGTCGACGCCCAGGCCCGCCAGCACGAGAGCGCCGGCGGGATCGGAAGCAAGCTCGCCGCACACGGCGGTCGGGATGCCGCTCGCGTCGCCGCCGGCCACGGTTGCGGCAATCGCCCGAAGCACGGCCGGGTGCAGCGCGTCCTGCAGGGCGCCGAGCCGCCCGTTGGTCCGATCCGCCGCCAGGACGTACTGGGTCAGATCGTTCGTGCCGATCGAGAAGAAGTCGACCTTCCGCGCCAACGACGCGGCGAGGAGGGCCGCGGCGGGCACCTCGACCATGATCCCCGTGACCAGTCGTCCCGAGCGGGCGATCCCGTCCCGGTCGAGTGCGGCCGCCACTTCGTCACGCAGGCTGAGCAGGAGCTCCACGTCCTCAACAGTGGCCACCATGGGCGCCATGATGTGGGGCGTGACGCCTGCCTCGGCCCCGGCGCGGAAGACCGCCCGAAGCTGGGTCGCGATCAGCGCACGGCCGGGCCCGTAGGCGAGCCGGAAGCCGCGAACGCCGAGGAACGGGTTCTCCTCGGCCGGCAGGTTCAGATACGGGATCGCCTTGTCACCACCGATGTCGGCCAGGCGGATCACCACCGGCAGGGCGGTGCCGAAGGCGAAGAGCACGGCGCGGTAGGCTGCCACCTGCTCCAGCTCGGCTGGCGGATCCTGCCGGCCCATGAACATGAACTCGGTCCGGAACAGGCCGACGCCCTCGGCGCCCGCGGCAAGCGCGCGGGCGGACTCGCCCGGGCTGCCGATGTTGGCGACAAGCTGGATGCGGCGACCGCTGGCGGTCTGGCCAGGCGAACCACGCAGCGCCTGCGCCGCGCGCGCTCCATCCGTCGCCTCCTGCTTCCGTCGGGACAGCTCGTCGCGGACGTCGTCGGTCGGGTCCAGGAAGACCTCGCCGGTACTGCCGTCGATCGCGACCCGGAGCTCGCCGCCCGCGCTGGCGAGCCCGGCGACGGCCGCGAGCAGGCCGGGAGCGGCGACGATGGCCGGGATCCCCAGGGCGCGGGCGAGGATGGCCGCATGCGACGTCCGGCTGCCCTCCTCGAGCACGACCCCGATGAGGCTCCCCTCCGGCAGCTCCAGCGTCACCGACGGCGGCAGGTCGTCGGCGACCGCGATCGATGGCACCTCGGGCGGCGTGATCCGCTGACCCGACAGGATCCGGGCGATGCGGTCGGCCACGTCCCGCACGTCGGATGCGCGCGCGGCGAGCATCTCGTCGTCGAGCGAGGCGAGGGTGGCCGCCGCGGCCTGCCCGGCCATCTGCACCGCCCGCGCTCGGTCGGCAGGGCTCGTCGAGCCGCTCTGGGCCGCGAGGCGCTCGGCCTCGTCCACGATCAGCGCGTCCGTCGCCATGAGCGCCTGGGCCTCGAGGATGCCCGCCTCGCTGTCGCGCCCGGAGGACCGGACCTTGTCCGCGAGGCGGACGAGGTCCTCGGCGGCGATCGTCGCGGCTCCGGAGATGGTCAGATGGCGGTCCCACGCCTCGCCCTCGACCGGCTCGGTCAGCCCGGCCGCGACGAACCGCCAGATTGGGCCGACGGCATACCCGGGTGCGGCTGCTATCCCATGGATGGTCATCTCGAGCGCTCCTGTTCAGACACGTCCGCCCCGCATGTCTGGCGGCTCTCCGCGAGGCATTGGCACCGCCCGTGCGCGGTCCCTCGAGGGCCAGTTTCGAGATCGTGTCGGCGATGCGTTGCCGTCCATGTTGCCACGCCCGGATGCCGGCGCCGGCGCCGAGCCGCAGCGTCGCACGTACCGCCGCGGTTGCGGTCAGCGCTGGCGGATCGGGGCGCTGCCCGATGTCGCCGCCGACGGGCCCGAGAGGCGCGCGACCACCCGAGGTCGGTCCGCGGACGCCGGTAGGATGGAGCGCGTCCCCTGGAGGAGGTCTCGTGCCCGGGCTCGGCACCGTCATCAACGTCATCGCCATCCTGGTCGGCTCGGCCGTCGGGGTGGTCTTCGGTGCACGCCTGCCGGACCGGACGCACCGAACCGTCACGGACGCGCTCGGCCTCGTGGTCCTCGTCATCGGCGGGCTCAACGTCATGGCGCTCAAGGACGCGGACCTCGTGGCGGCGGTCGGGAGCGCAGCACCGCTGCTCATCGTGCTGGGAGCGCTGCTGATCGGCGGGGTGGCCGGGTCACTCGTGGGCATCGAGCCGCGCATGGAGGCCCTTGGCGGCTGGCTCCAGCGGCGGCTCGCGGGCGACGGCGGCGACGTCGCGCGGGCGCGGTTCATCGAGGGGTTCGTGGACGCCTCGCTGCTGTTCTGCATCGGGCCGATGGCGGTGCTTGGCGCCCTCTCCGACGGCCTCGGGCACGGAATCGACCAACTTGTGCTCAAGTCGGTGCTCGACGCGTTCGCGGCGGTGGGCTTCGCCGCGGCCCTCGGCTGGGGCGTCGCGGCGGCGGCGATCCCGGTTGCCGTCTGGCAGGGTTCCCTCACCCTGGTTGCGGTGCTGGCCGGATCGCTGCTGCCCGCCGCGCTGGTGGCGTCGATCACCGCGACCGGCGGGATCCTGCTGCTGGGCATCGGCTTCCGGCTGCTGCGGGTCCGCGAGGTCCCGGTGGCCGACATGCTGCCGGCGCTGATCGTGGCGCCGCTCCTTACCCTCCTCGTCCAGGCAGTTCTCTAACCGAGGCCGCACCCGACGGTTCGGCTCGAACGAAACGCCTGCCGTTGCAGCGTGGCCGCCGCGGCCGAGCAGTTCGGACACGTCCTCGAGACCACTGCCGGGCTGGCGGGCGCCGCGACTCCATAGGCCGATTGCCGCCAGCGGTCTGGGTCGATCGATGGATGGAACGACGGTTCCCGACCGCCGACGCTTGGGCTGGCCCACCAATCTGCTGTCTCGGCGATCTCGTCCCACGCGCGCCGCCAGCCCTGCACTTCGAGCTGATGTCCGCCTTCCGACGCCCTCGCACCGCCCTCGCCCTCCTCGCCGCACTGCTGCTCCTTGCCATTGCCGTCCCGTCCGTGGACGCGTGGTGGATGCCGAGCCCGACGCCCTACCGCGCCGGCGGGCAGATCACGCTCGACACGAACCTGCGCTCGGTGAGCGGCGCGCCGGCGTGGGCCATCAACGAGTACCTCGCGGCCAACACGCCGCTGCCGGCGCTCGGGGCCGCGTTCATCGCCGCCGAGGCGAAGTACGGGGTCAACGCGAAGTTCCTGCTGGCGGCCGCCATGCACGAATCCGGCATGGGCACCAGCGAAATCGCCCGCGTGAAGCACAACCTGTTCGGCTATAACGCCTACGACCGGGGCGCTTACCAGTATGCGAGCGCCTACGGCTCGTTCGCAGCGAACATCGACGCCACGGCCAAGTTCATCAAGGACTTCTACCTCACGCCGACGGGACGCTGGTGGGGCGGCGCGCCCACCCTCCGGAGCATGCAGCAGTTCTGGTCCTCGTCCCACGGCTGGGGCCTCAACGTCAGCCGCGTGGCGAACTCGATCGATCTCGCCACCCTCCCCGGGGGCGCGTACACGTTCGCGACGCCGGTCGCGACCAGCGGCCTCCACGGCGGCGACGACCTGACCGTTCGCCTCGCGTGGAGTGGTGGGCCCATCCCGGCAGGCGTGGAGTTCACGGCCACATGGGTCCCCGTGGAGCTCGACGCCGACCTGATCGCCGCGGCGACCACGGCCGCCGCGGCCAGCGCCGCGACCCCAGCGGGCGCAGCCTCCGTACCGGCGGGCGCAGCCTCCGCCCCGGCGGGCGCAGCCTCCGGAGTGGACATTGCGGGCGGAGGCGGGCCGGCGGTGAGCGGCGGGGCGGCGGGCGGAG